>CAYGAG010000127.1:0-4541 GCA_964347765.1 uncultured Candidatus Bathyarchaeia archaeon | reverse complement strand
GTGTGCGCTCAGAAAACGCGAGCGACCTGATCGAAGGTTGACGACGACGCGCGCGCGCGGAATGGGAAACTTACAAAAATAGGGGATTGGGGAGATGGACTCCTTCATTTCACAGTCTCGAAGGTAAAGCTGCCCACGAGCAGGTCTTTTCTGTAGATTTCCACCACGTACGTTGTTGGTTTCCTTCTGATAGTTCGGAAGTTGGTGATGTAGAGTTCACCAATTGAGTCGATTCTGTAGTCTCTAGCCGTGTCACCGCAGGTGGATTCTTGCAGAACAGGGTCTGGATGGCCTTCTTCGCAGATTCTGATTGTCAACTCCTCATTGTAAACGAAGGGCTGGGCAGAATCAACGGCTTCTGCAACTCTGAGCGAGAATTTAACGGGCATCGTTCTTCCGGCTTTGTTGCCTCTGGAGGCAGGCAACAACTCTAGACACGCCCAATTTCTAATGCTGAAGGGAACAACGTCAGATGCCACGTTGCCAGCGACGTCTGTAGCTTCTACGTAGGCTAGGTAATATCCGTCTGGAAGCAGTGTCGTGTCAAAAGGTAGTTCCCACATGTCATCGGTTGACGAAGAAGCTGGCATGAACTCAAATTCTGGTGATATGACTGTTCCTTGCTCTCCATTAGGTTCTCGGATCGAGAAAGTCACAGAGGAAACTCCGTTCTCATCCCAAGCAGAGGCGCTGAGCGTTACTCCATCCTGAAGAGCAGCATTTTCTGGAGGCGTTATGACTGTTAGTAACGGTGGGGTATTATCGATGATGGGGGTGTAGGTTCCATCTGGATTCTGAACTATTGCGAAGCGGTACATGATTGCTTCTCCCGGAATTATCTCTAGGCTCATCAGAGAAGATTCGTAACGGATTCCCTCGTTATCAAAGTAGGTTAACATTATGTCAGCTGTTATCTCAATGTCATCTGCCATCAAATGAGGATGCTCCTGACACCATTGTCCAGCAAGCGTTGCATCAACCATGAAGTAGCCACTCACGCTTTCAGGTAAAGCGATATATTCCGAACCGCCACCGAGAATGTTTCTGAACTCCGTCCCATCAATCTCGCATTCGTATTGCATTTCTGAGTAAACCATTCCTACATGTTGTCCATCGTCAGAATAGGCATGCAGATCTACATCAAAGCTTGATTCCAACGACACAGGTTCAAGACTCAATTCCGGACCTGTAATGACAACATTGGAAAGCGACATCATGGCTTTGTCTTTCGGCTTGTACCCACTTATGGTCAACTTCAAAGTGGAGTCTTCTTTTTTCATAGAGAACTCCACACCAGCGTCAGCATCCAAATAGTTCGGGTTGTCCGAGTTTAATGTCACTTTGTCGTTGTTAGATGTCTTATAAGGCGGAACGGAATATAGGTAGTCCTTCTTGATAATGCCATCTTTTGGCTCGACTTGATACAGAAGTATTCCCTCAACCTTTTCCAATTCATAGTCGTATCCGCCTGGATTCCAGTCCGGATAATCGTCCCACGGATCTTCTTGAATGTCATCTGGAGGATCCCTACCCTCAAAGATGAAATATTTGACGCTTCCTTTGCTTGTCTGGTATCTTTGCACCTCGTCTTCATATTCGAGGTCATTCAGAAATTCAATTGTGTACTCGCCATATTCTGTAGGGTCAATAGTATGGTAGCTCAACCAGCCAGCTTTCTCCTTGTTGTAGGACATCACCGGGGATGTTGGGTTCATTAGTGTAGCCTTTGCCATTAGCGCCCAATAATCAACGTCACCTCTGCTACTGGAGCTTCCATAATAATCGTGCCAACTGAATAATGTATGTCCCAGCTCATGTGCCCATGTTGCATAAATTCTTCTATCCGACGTGAGTATCTTCTTGCCACCAAGATGCTCAGCGAATGAAGTGATTTCGCCATCTGGCTGTATAACAACTACCGACTCGTACTTGCTTGTGTCTAATCCTTTCTCTTTCACGGCTAGATCAATCGCGTCATCTCTCACCCTAGTCCGTTCACCCTTGCCTATTTCGCCGTCATTATTTGTATCATAGCTACTCCAAGATTTCCCTAGAGATTCCCAATCATCAAAGATGAATGTATTGGCAATTTTTACACTTCCGTATGACTGTTGTTCATAATATTCGGTTACAAGTTGGGCTCTTTGTTCAAGCTCATCAATTGTGTGTGTGGGATCGTGAGAATCATCAGAATACTTGACAGGAATGTATACAACCTTATGTGTTGCGGCCAAGATAACTACTGAAGCGTACTCCGTATCAAAGTCCAGTGGTCCAACTGTGCCGCCTGGTCCGCTTGGTTGAGAATCTGTTACTTTGAGGCGTATTGTATAGATGCCCTCATTAGTCCATGTATGTGTGGGCATTGAGCCTGTCGCGTCATCAAATTCTCCATCGTTGTCGAGATCCCACTCGTATGATGCAATGGTCTCGTACCACGGGTGGTCGGGTGGAAACATGCTGGTCTCCGGATCATAGGATCCCGAACCGTCTAGTTGCACTGATACCCCCACATAGCTCTCATAGGGTCCATTGGGATCAGCAACGGGCTTCCATGGCGGTGCTGTGATGTGCACGATACAGGTATCTGTGTCTTGAAGAGCTGGGTCACTATTGTCTGTGACTCGCAAAGTCGCGGTGTAATCTTTTGCAGTTGTACTCCAATCTATACTGCCGTCAGGATTATAGTATGCTGGATACGCATACTCCACAGTCAAGTCAGTGCCGCTGTAATCCCATGCTCCATCGCTTTCGAAGTCCCATTCATACAACACGAGCTCCTTGGCTGGATCTGTGTGATAAGATCCTGAAGCATCAAACTCAACAGGTATAGTGGGAGGATGTGCATCGACATCGTCTCCAGCATCGGCAAGAGGGTATCCACTTGTAATCTCGTTCCCCAACTCGTAGAGATAGGAATATGAACACCAGAAATGAAAGTTCGGTCCAAAACCCATACCCTCAACATGCGCGGGTTCGGTGTAAGTAAAACGATTCAGCTCGTTCCATGTACTCGTTGCTGTATTGTATTCCCATTTGCCTATGACATCCGAGGTCATGTCCGAAATCCATAGGTAGCCTCCAACGTATTCCATTCCGTCATGGTGATTTCCTCCATAATTTGGATATGTGAAGATGGTTACCCATGTTTCGTCCAGGAAACTTCCGTCGCTATCCGTATCACCTAACTGATAGATTGTGCGGTACCGACCACCTGCATACCACACATTTTCTGCGGGATTGTAGGCCATTGACTCTGTTCTGGTAGGAGGTGAATTGGCGATTTTTCCTAAATAGTTCCAATCGTGATCCCACTTGTGTATTCCGTAAGGATAAGCACCAAGGTAGACTCCACCTGAGTCTATATGGAACTCTTCAGTATGACCGTGACTTCCCCCAGTGTCTGCAACTATGTTCCACGAGGAAACGATTTCATAGTGCCTCGGCTCAATAGGTCCTTGGAACTTGGGAATGTAATGATCCGGATGTTGACGTGGTTCAATCTCGCCATCTCCATCTCCATCTGTTATCTCGACTCTCACCTTATACCCAACATTTGAAGACAGGAAATAGACGTACTGGATCTCGTCACCCCATTCGGGAACCCCCAAATATTCAATATACCCACCAGCTGCGGTCAAACTGCCTATCCCTGGTGGATCAAACCGACTGTAGATGAAATACTCGTCAGTGGCGGCCATAACTGGATTTATTTGCAGAATTGACAGCATCGAAAAGACAATCAGCGTCACTAGTGCTAATGATAATGCTTTCTTCATTCTTTTTGTTTCTCCTTTCTGTTGAAAGTGTAGAATCAGCCCTTATGATGGTAGGTTGTTAAAAAGCCTTGTGAAGAAATCTTCTGTGATGCAATATGTACAAATCCAGTCGAAAGAAGTATCAAATGAAACATATTGACAACAAGCCCTGAAAAGCAGCTGGTCTTTGATATACCGGTGTGAGACCCTCGTCTAGAGTCTGCATTGCTTATTCAATAGTGTGTTGCCACGCAGGTAGGCACTCTGTGATGCGAGAGAGAGAGAGAGCCAAAAAAGATGCGCGCGCGTGAGTGGTGGACAGTTAACAAGTGTTAACTAATAAGAGAGTTCTCCAAGCATATCGGTACGTAGACATGCATGCATGCGCGCTGCACAGTTCCAAATGTTATAAGCAGTTTTTTCCAATCTATAGGGGAAAGGAGAACGCGTTTGGTTCTACTGCGGTATCACAAGGGAACGATTCTAGTCTGGGGTGACGTAAAGGTTCCATATGGCAGCTGGGACCCCCGGGTGGGTGCCTTCCGCGCAATGGCCATGTACTACCCCGAGATCCTGCAGTTTCTACGTCGGAGCCAGTTAGACTTCAAAGACGACGTGCTGGACCTGCCCCCGTGTCCGGAACTCGCAAGCAAAACCACGCTCCGCGGCTACCAAGAAGAGGCGGTGCGAGCGTGGCAGGGCGCTGGAAACCGAGGCGTCATTGTGCTGCCAACCGGCGCGGGAAAGACGATCGTTGCCATGGCAGCGATCTCCACGGTCAAC
>CAYGAG010000126.1:0-4571 GCA_964347765.1 uncultured Candidatus Bathyarchaeia archaeon | reverse complement strand
TAGCCATAGTCAGATTGAAGCTGGCTACCGTCGGCCAAATTTCAAAAGTATCAAAGGTGCGTCGAGAAGATATTTACAGAATACTACCTAAGCTCGAAGAAATGGGGTTGATTGAAAAACTATTGGGGAGACCAACCAAAATTAGGGCTGTGCCGGTGGAAGAGGCGCTTTCCGTTCTGATCAAACATGAAGAGCACAAAGCCAGCGAAAGAGTGTCCGCATTGCAGGCTAAAAAGGAAACGTTTCTGAAACATTTTGCGAGAGTGCCAAGATTGGAAGCGGAAGAGAAAACACATTTCGCTCTTCTCTCAAAGCATGAGAGCATAATGGCTAGGATGCTGACAATGATGGAGAAAACTAAGGCAGAATTGGACATTGTGTTTTCCAGAAGTCAGATAGCACAGTTTGTGCATGGCTTCGCTGAACAGCTTAAGAGAACCATAAAGAAAGGAGTAAGGATTCGCGCAGTATCAGAATCGCCGGATCATGAAGATTCACTTCCTAGAATTATAGAAGAATGGTTATCGCCCGGCAACTCCCTCGACTTGAAATATTCCGATCTTCCATCAAGCCATTACATGATAGCTGATCTCAAAGAAGTCTTAATCGCAAGCACCGTAGAGGGGAATATGGCAGATCATCCATGTCTCTGGACGAACAGCGAAAGCCTCGCAGGAGTCTTTCAAGGAGATTTTGAGAATCTTTGGCATAATTCCATCAGCTGGGAGAATATTGAAACGACCGCTGTCCCAGAAAAAATCATTGGTTGCATGGCAAAGTTGAGACCAACAAACCACCTGATATTCGTGTACGATTCTCCAGAAGCCAAATACAATGTTCTTTTCAGATACCTCAAAGTTGGATTAGACAAAGGCGAGGCTGGAGTTTATGTTGCCAGTGATGAGAAGCCTAGCAAAATAAGAGCAGCTATGAAACAGTTTGGCATCCCGGTTGAAGAATGCGAGAAAACAGGTGCCCTAAAAATCTTGGGATACGAAGACATTTACTTCATAGATGGAAAATTCAGTATGACCACCACGATAAATGTATGGAACAAACTTTACAATGAAAGCATGAAACGTGGCTTTAAGGGATTGAGAATAACTGGAGAGGTAGCATGTTTCTTCAAACATGACTCAATTCGAGAATTAGTAGAATATGAGAAAGCATTCACAGGGTCTTGCATCCCAATCATCGCCATCTGCGCCTACAACACCAGTATGTTAAACAGGAGCAACGACCCAATAAATCTCTACAGTGAAATAGCCAGAGCGCATAGCAGCGTCCTGTTCACTGGATTAGACAACAAACTAGGAAGAATGGAAATCAGAAAATTCTAGCATGTGCATGCACGCGATCATCGCAGCATGCGTTCAGGTTCTGGAATACAACTTGCTTTCGTGGGGCCTTCAGAAAGATTCGACGGCGTATTGATGGCGGAATGCGGGCAGCTATATACAAGAAAACGTTCGGTCTCTCAAAGAGAGAAGAGTTTTCCCACATTCCCCCTATCGCCGATAATTTTGTTTTGGGCATCAGATATCTAGGACTATGTTACTGTTGCGCCACAGTCACACAGTCTTATTAGCCTTTCATTGCAAAAGAGTGTTGTAAGAGGAATTAAAAAATGAGAAAGAGTGTCCCGATTGTGTTGTTATTGCTGGTCTTGATAGTGAGCATGCTTGCAACGCCAATGCTAGCACAACCAACGCTGAACATTGTTGAAACAGCTGAGAACGATGGTCGCTTCACTACTCTCATCTTCGCTTTGGAAGCCACGGGTCTGGATGAAACCTTGAAGAGCGCAGGACCCTTCACAGTCTTCGCACCCACAGACGACGCCTTCACCACTTTGCCTTCCGAAGTGCTGAACTGGCTTGTAGCAAACCCGACGGCTTTGACAGAAGTCCTACTGTATCACGTGGTCTCGGGCAAACTCATGGCAACTGACGTGGTTGCTATGACTTCGATCGAAACATTACAGGGTGGAAATCTCACAATCACGACCACAGACACCATGGTCATGGTAAACGACGCCTCCGTAATCTTGACTGACATCGATTGCACAAACGGTGTTATCCATGCCATCGACACAGTCCTGATACCTGACGGAGTCTTAGACATAATTAGAACGGCCATATATGCGGGTTCGTTCACGACCCTGCTGACAGCTTTAGAGGCAGCTGATCTAGTACAAGCCTTGGAGGACCTAGGACCCTTCACAGTCTTCGCACCCACAGACGACGCCTTCGCCGCTTTAGATCCAGACCTATTAGCCGATCTTTTGGATAATCCAACGAAGTTAGTCGAAGTTCTATTGTATCATGTAGTGTCCGGCAGTTTAACGGCAGAGGAAGTTTTGGAACATGGTTGCTTGACAACTTTGCAGGAGGGCTTCCTTAGCATCCATGTCGTAGACTCTGCTGTCATGATAGACGGAGCCACTATAATTTTGACTGATATTATGTGCAGCAACGGTATTATTCATGTTATTGACGCTGTCCTGATACCTCAATGTGTACACCCGGCAAAGGCAGTAGGCTATGCTTTTCTGAGGCTTTGGCGATGGAGGCTGGTTGGCCTAGCAAGATTAGAGATCTATCCTTTTAATACAGTTGAACATCCAGACTGCAATCCGACCGACAGACCCGAGTGTGTGTGGGTTATCAAGTTGACTGTCTGGGCACGGTCAAGAAGATGTAGGTGGCGTTATCACAGTCATCGAGTTCGACAGGCAAGGATAGAAGCCTATTGGATAATAAGACAAACTTGGATGTACGATTCGAAAATGATAGTTAAAGCTGAAGGGCATGTATGGACTTGGAATGGACACAAAATGTCACGGCCGCCTCCAGACGTAGTAGTGGCAACCTATCACAGCGAACCGTTCTGCACAAAGGCATTCGGCAGAGGCATTTTCTTCTTCGGCATAGGAACATAGCAAGAAGGGCAATCCAAACAAACAATCCTCTTTTTTATGTGTATATGGCTCGCTAACCTCATCTCGTCTACGTCACGCACTGCAATTGTGGGGGGGAGTGTGTCCGTTGAGGGGAGAAAGGAGATAAGATATTCGAAAAATTTCCACTCCCACCCGGATTTACATATGGAGATGTGGCTATTAAAGGTATGTGACTGTGATACAACAGCAACATATACTTGGAAAAGTTGGTACGTAGGGAAAGCAGCGTATTCATCCGAAATGGCCCAGAATAACTCTTAACCCGAAAAGCCAAAACGCCTTAGCCTAGATTCACACTCTGATTCAGACGTAAGCCGCGCCCTTCCTGTTAATCCTTCTGGAGAAAACGCTAGATGGTGTGAAGAGGTTTCTCGCCGAGAAGCAGAACAATAGAGGATCTTATCATGTCCAACGCAATGCCTTCACTCAGCATGATATATCACCCAAAAATATATTCTGATTGGATATATTTGAATTTTACTCATACCACGCGTGGGGGAGCGTCAAATCTGGGAAAGCTGAGAGACCTGTTATACTAAAAGATTATTATCGGTCTTAGACGAGTATGATTGAATGCTATTCCACTCTGAAGCCAGAATCGTCGACATCACTAAGACTAGTGAATATGAGGAACATCTTCACAGATGTCTGGTCGGTCCACGATCTAGACGTTACAAGAAAAGGACAGCATATCTGAAGAGAGCCATTGCGAAAGGTTTCCATAAAAAAATTCTCATTTTTGAGGGAAAGGTTATCGGTACAATTGAGTATTCACCGTCGGAAGTCTCTTACTACCCCATAATTGGGGATGAAGCAGTAGTGATGAACTGCATTTGGGTCTTGAGAAAAGCAAAAGGACACGATTTCGGGAGAATGCTTGTAGAAGATATGATAGAGAGCAAGAAAGAAGCGTCCTGTTTCGCCACTATCGCTTTGACAGGGCATTGGAGCCCATGGTTTCGAAAATGGCAAATGGAAAAACTAGGTTTCAAACCATTAGAATCCATAAGTGTAACACACAAAACCAAGTACAAGGAAAAAGTCTTCAGTATATATCTAATGTGGACGCCAATAACAGAAGATGCCCGACCACCATCATGGGATCGACAGAAACTGCTAGAGGGCATAACCGCATGCATTGCACACCCACTCTATCATCCACAAACATACAAACCAAGGCAGATTTTTGAAGAACACCAAAGCTGGCTCTGACGAATGGTTCACGTTTGAGTCAACAAGTCATCATCTTCTCAAGTGCCCACGTCAGCGAATGCGCGCGCGGGGAAGTTTGGATGGCAAAACTACAATTGGAAAAAAGAGGAGACAAGGTGATATCTCCTGGAGTGAGGAGAGTTCAAATCTCTCCAGCTCACTTAGCGCGCGACTTTCTCTTTAGCATGCCCCCTTATTGTTTTCAATTTTTGTATGAAGATCTCTGGGACCACAAGAAAACCCATGGAGGAGAGTGATACAACAAGAGCCCATTCGAACAGGTCCAACGGCACGGTCTGAAACATAGTAGGTAATGGTGGAATGTAGATTACAGCTATAGTAGAGAAAATTGAGACAATGACGGCTATAAGTAGGGATCTGTTGGTTAGGAACCCTA
>CAYGAG010000125.1:2307-4708 GCA_964347765.1 uncultured Candidatus Bathyarchaeia archaeon | reverse complement strand
CAACCTTTTTTGTGGTCAATTCCCGAAAGTAGGCACGTTTGCCTCGACCATAGGGTTGACGAGAGAAATCGCAATGGAACATGTTTTAATCGTCTTGCGTGTTGTTGTAAGCGCGCGCATCGTCGCCATCAACGCACGCGGGAGATGTTTTCAATTCTAAATGGGACGCAAGATTGAAGGCCATGTATTAAGAGGAAAAGAAAGCGTGCGCACAACAAGACTTTTATCTTTTGGGATTCAACCTCAAATTATGTCAACCGCGCATGAAGTCGGATTTAGGATCGCTTTTCCGGAAAGACTGTGCATTGATCACAATGGTGACCACTTTGTGAAGGAGGTAGTGCCCCAATTTCACAGGTTGCTGAAAGAAGCAGGCTACAATCTTGAGTATGATATGAATGTCGATAAGTTCTTAGAGAGTGTGAAAACCCCGGTCTTTTCTGGGAAGGTCATATTCGATTTAAGCAATACCATATACTTCGGACTCCCGGAAACTTTGAAGATACAAGTTATTGGAGATTTCTGTCGCAGACTAACTGGTGACAAGGTTGTCGTCATCTTTCCTGAGAACGAAGACAGAAGAAGATTCCTTGAACTCATGGACGTCTACGGTTGCTTTTGCGAATGGGCTGAACTGAAGCGCACGTCAGGAGAAACTGAAAAATGGGAATTAGGGAGTTCTCTGAGCAATAGCCTATCCGTACGTATTCTTCCTATAACTCCAATCAAAAGGAGAGAAGATGTAGGACACGCGTCTTCGGAGTTAATAAAGCCAAAAGTAACGAAAATACTGGAAAATGATTTCGGCATGAATGAAGAGGCAATACAAGTTCTAGCTGATACACTTGCAGGGGAAATAAGCGGCAATATCTGTGAACATAGCAAGAGCGAAGGATTCATAGCTGCCCAAGTGCACAAGTGGAATCCCAACATAAGAACAAATCCAGAGTACGTTCCAAATGTTGAACTGGCGATTTCTGACGGAGGCATAGGTATCCACCAAAGTCTAATGAACAAAGAACCAAAAAAATATTCTGAAAAGACAGGAACCAAAGCTATCGAGATGGTCTTAAATGGAGATATCCCTAAGATTTCTGGAGAAGAAAAATTTCATGGTGGAATTAACAGAGTACGCGATCGCATCAAGGAAGATTTTTCTGGTGAAATCTACATCGAATCAGCATTTTCTGTAGTTAGACGTTGGTATAAATCTGGTTATTCAAGGCAATACGATCGTGAAGCGTTGTCAAACTTCTTCATTGGGACGCATATAGATATAAAACTTCCAAGGAGATCGCGACAATTTGGGGAATCTTAGTTTCGAAAAATACGACATTACAATGGACTTAAGAGACGACTATACTAGTCTTGTCACCAGGTCAAAAGGCAGGGAACTAACACGTATCTTCTTGGAACGACTTGAAAAAGCCAAGGAAGGAGATACTTTAATATTGGATTTTGAGCTTGTCACAAACATCGATTTCTCTTTTTTAGACGCATTCCTTTTACCTGTATTGCGAAGGCATCAAAATGGCAAACTCGGCAACAGATACTTGGTTGGTTTGAATCTTGACCAGACGATGCTTAACAAATTGGTTCGAAAAGACGGGCTTTGTGATAAGCTCAAACAAGAAAATTTGATTTTTGCAGTATGCACCAAGGGTGGAGATCCTTATTGGTTGGGGTCAACCGATAAGAGGGCAACTCAAATCATGAATTATCTATGGAATGTAACCAAAGCTTCATTTGACAGAATAGCACTTCAATTTGACATCCCAAATACCGAATGCTCGCAGATTCTTCGCTACCTAGTGGGTCATAGAGTTTTGAGGGTTGCGAAGACCAAAGTTCAGAAAGCCCTGTATTATCATCCAATCATTGAGAAGGCACTTTGGCGCAAGCTAACAAGGCCCATTTCAGAGGAAATTCATGAGATGATAGAGAATCTTGAAGCAATAGAGGTTGGTTGTCACTATGAAATGCCTTCAGGGCAACATGCCGAGGAGTTTCTGCACCTGTCCAAGGTTTTAGGAAGCTCAAGATTCATGTCGAAGATTGCAAGAAAAATCGTAGACGTATTTGGAAAGAACATAGACGTGGTTCTCACAACTGGAATCCCGACGAATATTGTAGTTGCTCAGAAAATTGCTGATTTGTCGGGTGGTGATACTCAGTCAGTGTTTGCAAATCTGAGTGAAAGAGGGGACCATTTGACACTGAAAGAAGGATTCAACATCACCGGCAAAAAAGTCCTGATTCTTGTGGATGTCTTAGGTTCTGGAACTGTTACTAGCTTGCTGATAAGACTTGCAAAAGAGAAACATGCAATAATCAGGGGTACATGCTGCATCGTGGACACTTCAGGTGGGATCACCAATTTTCCATCCTTTAAGATGTTGAA
>CAYGAG010000125.1:0-2297 GCA_964347765.1 uncultured Candidatus Bathyarchaeia archaeon | reverse complement strand
TATCCTGGCTAGAAAAGCCACTAAGGACCTTCAACTCGCGTGAATGTCCTCTTTGCAAAAAAGGAGTACCTATAAAAACTGCCAGAATTCTGCCGAGGAGAACTTAAGTGTCCAAGAGCTACCCCTCAGATCCAGCAATGCTCACGATAATCAGGAATTGTGAAGCAATCCGTCAAGGGCATTATTTCTTCACGAGGGATTATCATACGAACGTCAAAATCGCCACATATTTGATTTTCAAGGACCCAAAATACACAAACTTGATCGCAAAGGCTATGTACGAAAGGTTCAAGGACGAGAATGTAACCTATGTACTTACTCCCAATAAAATTGAAGGTTACTTGCTTGCCCACAACATAGCCGAACGTTTCAATGCATTTGTCACATACGTGCACAGAGAAGAAGACCAGCTTTTTCTTCCCGAGATTTGCATCTCCTCAAACGAAAAGGTTCTCATAGTTGATGATGGAATCAACACTGGAAATAGTCTTAAGACGCTCGTTCTTATTGTTGGAGAGAAAATCAAAGCCGAAATTGTTGGAGCCAGTATCTTCTTAGATAGATATGTAGGAACCTTGGAAGAGGATTTTCGAGGAATC
Organism: uncultured Candidatus Bathyarchaeia archaeon; assembly: GCA_964347765.1. GTDB lineage: Archaea > Thermoproteota > Bathyarchaeia > Bathyarchaeales > Bathycorpusculaceae > CAYGAG01. The sequence continues at coordinate 1,698 of CAYGAG010000125.1, read as the reverse complement.
AAGATTGAAACGTTGATCTCTCTACCAGAGTATCCCATTTTCGATATGCAGAATGAGGAATGTCCATTATGCAAGGAATACGGTAAGGTTTCTGGAGAGCTTAGGGAAATCTCAAAAGAAAAGAAGGGAACAAAAAGATACTTCGATTTGCTAAAGAGTAAGATGTTATTGGAATTAAGACCTGCATACGGGTGAGTAGGTTTGACCTCCCACGAATGGTCAGATCCTAATGAAATACTCAAAGAACTGAACTCAGTGACTGACCCGAGTTCCATCATCCACTTCGTTGCCAAAGCAAAAAAGGCGAGAGGAGCAGAGTTTCTCGTATGCAATTTTCACAATCTAACGCGAAGAGTCAAACTCGTTCTCTTGCAGTCATTGTCTGAATCGGAAGTAAGAGAAAACCAATCAGCTCTTCTGAAGATACTTTGTCGAGAGCAGGGGATATTCAGAGAAGAGCTTCTTAGAAGTCTAATGAAATGCTCCGCCTCGGAAATCGAAAAGGAACTCTATAAACATTACAAGGAATGCTCTGTGGATACGAAAATCATGATTGTCGAATATCTCAGCGAGTCCCCTTCCAAAGAGTCGATTGAAACCCTGAAGAGAATTAGCTCATTTGAGCTTGAACCCGAACCTAAGAGGCTCTTGACGAAGGCAATCAAAAAAGCAACTGCAATCAGGTGTAGAATAAAGGTTCTTCTCATGTGTGCACTTTATGAGGAAGGAGATGCCTTGAAAACGGTGTTGAATGATGTTGCAGAGCTAAATCAGCAAACAGGAGAAGCCGGAGTGGTCACAATCCTAAACGAAAAGGAAGGCAACGTCGTTGCCTTTTTAACGGTCGTTGGCAGATCTGGAAATGTTGCCAGTGGAGAAACCTTGGAGAGATTGATCAAGATCTATAGCCCGAACATGCTGATTGTTTTCGGAATTGCGGCAGGAATTCCTGGCAGAATAGGTATTGGGGACGTAATGATTGCAAACGAAGTTTGGGATCTTCGAAAATGCAAGATCGGCGATGAATTCGGATTTATGCCACGTTCAATAAAGTCACCAGAAGGTGTAGCTCTTCCATTCCAGATTGAAAGGCTTCAGCAGATGTTGAATACTCGGCTAGAAAAAAATATCACAATCTTCACAGATCTCATCTGCGGTAGTAGTGATAATCTCGTAAGAAAGACTGCCTATGTGAAAGCGGCGGCCCAGACGAACCAGAAGCTCGGAGGAATAGAAATGGAAGCTGTCGGAATTGCAACGGTTTGCGTAGCCCATAAACTACCCTTCTTTGTTGTGAAGGCAATATCCGATTATGGTGATGAAAAGAAAGATGATTCTTCTCATGCCTTCTGCTGCAGAGCAGCCGCAGCCGCTGTAGTGTATGGATTCTTGCTACCACACAAGCTAGGAAATTGACTTTGCGGACACGGAAATGAGTCAGCAAGCCATTCTCCTATGCTGTGCGGTTTGCCTTCAGTGCTGGTGAGAATATGGGACAAAACGACCAAGAGTGCATCCAAACTTATTCAAGCATGCTTTTGCCGTCAAATTGGAGCCGAAATCCCGCCCCCCACACTAGGTACGGGAAAAACCTAATGAGGTCTAATCGGGTGATGTTGAACCCGTTACGCATGACGCGCGCGCAACCCCAAGGATTTTACCCAATTTCGATGCGACTGACGTGGAATCATAGGAGAA
>CAYGAG010000124.1:0-4744 GCA_964347765.1 uncultured Candidatus Bathyarchaeia archaeon | reverse complement strand
GCTCCTCTTCTGCTTTAGGCTCAGTCTTCAACTCGTCGATGTGCCGCTGCCACTTAGTGCGTTCCTCTCCAGTTTGCGCTCGAGCTCTTAACACTTCGAAATACGCAATCATCTTCTCGTTCATCCGCGCCATGCTCAACTCAACCTTGCGGATCCGTTCATAGTACTCCGCGGAAACAATGATGTAGCCCTTCAACGCGGTTAGAATTAATCGTATGCGTTTCACGTCTTGCGGCGCACATCCAGGCTCGTTTAACCGTCTTACGCAGCCCAGCCACATCTTCAACGCCTCTTCCGGACTGATCAGGTCCTTCGCCATCTTGATGGGCTTCCGTGTTGTTGTTGTGGCCTCTGCAGTAACTTTACCGCTGGTTTTTTCATGCGATACAGGCGGCTGGAGGCCCATGCGACGGATCTTCAACCGTACAGCCTCTGGGCTACGTCTGAAAACCTTGCAGAGGTCTTCAACGGGCGTGCCTTGCTCAACCATGTCTCTGAGCTGGTGTTCTTCTTCAACGCGCCAGAGCGGCATTATTCACCACTCATAGTGGTGTCGTTTCAGCCTATTAAGGTTGCGCGCGCGTGAGAACCCTTCTCAGAAGGACTGATACGCATATTGAGAGCAAATATCGTCTAGAAGGCAGACTCTGCATTTTGGCCTTCTGCTGCAGATCAAGGCAGAAAAGTCGATTACCCCCCAATTGAATTGCTTCGCCCTTCCCTTTGGAATCAGTCTACTCAATCTTCTCTCGATTTCTCTGTCACTCATTTCCTTCCAACCAAAAAACCTTCCGACAACTCTTCTTACATTTACGTCTACAATCGGCGTGTCTTTGTCGAATACAAAGCAAAGAACAGCGTTGGCAATGTATTCTCCCACTCCACTGAGTCTAAGAAGATCCCTCTTATCTGAGGGAATCTCGCCTTTGTGTTCGTTTAAGATTGCAGAACCTATCTTCTTGAATTCCCTTGCCCTTTTTCTCTGAAGACCCAAGGCTCTGATGGTGTTCTCAACATCTGAGACTTCTGCTTCCGCAAGACTCTGAACGTCGGGAAACCTCTCAAAGAATGGGTCATAAACTTTCAAGACATGACCAAAAGTTGTTTGCTGCAACAGCTTTTCTGCTATCAAGATTCTGTAAGGGTCTGTTTCTCGTCTCCAAGGGAATTCTCTTGCGTTTGAAGAAAACCAGGCAAGCAGCCTCTCAGCAAACTGAAAATGTTTGTCCTCTGACATAACCTCACTTTGCTCGTCGATCGACCACTACTTAGTTGCCACGAATTTATAGCTTCCCTAAATGGTTGCGCGACAACAGCGTTTCTTGTGGAATGACCACAATCGAAGATCGGTTCTACATGCTAGAAAAGCATAATTGCTAAATGAAATGCTAACTGAAGTCAGTCTGAGGATCTTGAAAACGCTCAGATGATTGGCCTTCTATACCCTGCGGGATGAGAACATGGAAGGTTTAGTACCTAACATAAATAAGTGGTTCTTACAAAGGAAAGAATACTTTGATGCGTTTGCCAGAAATGATACTCGCGTAGAATCTTGGTTCAAAGCGGAATTGCTCGTACTCCTGACTAGATTGAAGAGAGAGCGAGAAATAGAGGCTTTTGAAAGAGAACCAAATCTTTATGATAACGGTGGAAAGAGATCTCAGATTGATTTTTCCGTAACAGTCAATGGCACCAAACACTATGTTGAATTGAAGGCGCTTTGCATTAGTCAAGCCAAGGGAACACCGAGAAATCTGCCTTTCTACTTCAGAGATGATGAAGTAGGTATGATGAAAGATTTCAAAAAGCTGGACAGAATCGAGTCTACCAACAAATGGATTATTGCATTCATCTATCCAAAACCTGATGGAGAGACCTGGCGTGCGGTTATCGGCAGACCTAGTCATTGGAAATGCCTTACAAAGTTGGAAGACTACCCTGATCACATTTTTGTAGCTCTGTTTCAGAGAACCCCGATTATGAAGTGCACCCCATAGTTCTAGGCCTTCCTTTTCCTCGGTGTAGCACACACAAGCCGGGTGAAAACGCTTAAATGCTTACTTATACGTATAAATACGTATGAACACTCCAAAGAAGAAGGCTAAATTAACGCTAACCATAGATGCAGACGTGTTGGAAAAGGCAAAGAAAGTCGCCGACCAGAAGCGCATACCAATGTCCCGTCTAATTGAGAACTTCTTGGAGTTCTTTGCAAACCCTGAAGTCTACTGCTTCAAATGCGGAGACAAATTCACTTCAGCCGACGCAGAGCTCTGCCCAAGATGCGGATGGATGATCTGCCCAAAATGCAGCACCTGCAGATGTGGTCTCGACGAAGACACGGCGGTGGCTGTCTTCCACATGAGGCGCGTCTACGAAGATCTCGTGTCAGGCAGGGTGAAATGATGAAAACTGAAATGCTAGCTGATATTCAAAACGAAAAACCTGTAAACGAAATCCAATTAGAAAAGGTGGGTGTCGAAGGACTAAAGAAGTACGTCATAATCAAAAGGCCCAACAGAGACTACCACGTCATCGTCAACATCAACAGCTACATCACTTTGCCCTCCAACCTTCGCGGGGCACACATGAGTAGGTTCGTGGAATCTGTAGAAGAAATCCCAAAGGAAGCCGGTTCTCTGGAAGACCTATCTGAGCAAATCTCGCAAAACGCCTTCCACAAGCATGGCTATCACTGTTTCACTCAGGTTTTCGGAGAACTTCCCTATGAGAGAACGAGACCAAGTGGAGAAACAGAAAACTCGGTTGCGCAGATGTTCGCGTGGTTCTCCACTGAATCAAACCAGAAAATGGTAGGAGTCTCTGTTAACGGAGTGTTAGCTTGCCCCTGCTCAAAGGAATTATGCCACGGTCTGACTCACAACCAAAGGGGAACTTTGACAGTTGAGACCGATATCTCAAAGGACAACATAGAACTGCTAGACGTCATCGACATCTGCAATCAGAGTTTCAGCTCTCAAACGTTTTCACTCTTGAAGAGGCGGGAAGAGAAAGAGGTCGTGGAGAAGATACATCGTGAACCAAAGTTTGTTGAAGACGTTGTTAGACAATGCGTCCAGCTACTGAAAGAAAAATACCCAAAAAGGCACTGCAAAGTAAAATGTGTCAGTTTTGAGTCCATCCATGATCATAACGTGTGCTCTGAATGGAGCGGAATCTTGTAGGTGACATGAATGTACCGATTAAGAGTTGAATCCCATTTCGATGCGGCTCATAAGTTGATCGGTTACAAGGGAAAATGCGCAAGCCTTCATGGGCACACTTGGAAGGTTGAGGTTTTTGTCACAGGAGATAGATTGAAGAACGGCATTCTAGTCGATTTCCAGGTGCCAAAGGAGAGCCTGGAGGGAATTACAGGCAAGTTGGACCATGTCCTTCTCAATGACATTAGGGATATCGGAAACCCCACAGTTGAAAATATCTCCAAGTACATTTTCGAAAGAATTGTCTTGCCAGAAGACGTCAAGCTTGAGAAGGTGAGGGTGTGGGAATCTCCGCGGAGCTGGGGTGAATATCTTGGTTAAGATAGCTGTTGTATTACTCAGTGGAGGTCTAGATTCCACAACCACAGCAGCTTATGCAAGAAGCCTGGGTTACGATGTACACGCCATTACATTCCATTACGGACAAAAACTAAGCAAAGAAGTCGAATCTGCGGAGAAAGTTGCTGAGAAGCTAGACATCAAACACAAGGTAATAGACATCTCATCATACAAAGGTCTAGCCTGGTACAGCGCCTTGACTTCCTCCGACTTGTTTGAAGTTCCTAAGCGAAGATCTATAGAAGAAATGGCGAGAGACATTCCGATAACCTACGTCCCCATGAGAAACACCCTCTTCGTTGTTTTAGCCTCGGCATACCTTGAGTCCACCATCTTGCACTTGATTGAAAAGGAAAACGTCAACCCGGAAGAAATCGACGCAAAGATCTTCATAGCGGCAAATGTCTTGGACTACTCTGGCTATCCTGACTGTAGGCCTGAGTTCTACAGGAAGATCAATGGGCTAATTGAGACTGCAAGCAAAGCGGGGATGAGGTATAATGTGGAAATAACGGTGGCAACTCCACTACTTCACAAGAATAAGAAGGAGATAGCTGAACTGGGAACGAAGTTAGGTGCACCCTTAGAGTGGTCATGGAGTTGTTACGAAGGTGAAGAAGTTCCGTGCGGCAAATGCGATTCCTGTCTGTTGAGAGCTAAAGGATTCAAAGAAGCTGAGATTGAAGACCCACTCATTCTCAGGCTAAAGAAGGAGGGGAAGATGTGAAAGTCTCAGAAATCTTCTATTCAATAGAAGGCGAAGGAATAGAGATTGGCCGACCGGAGGTTTTCATCAGACTAGCAGAATGCAACTTAAGATGTACATGGTGCGACACAAAATATACATGGGAAAATGGTAAAGACATGAGCACCAACGAAGTAATCAACGAAGTTGCGAAATACCCTTGTAGAAGTGTTTCAATTACCGGTGGGGAACCCTTACTTCAGAAAGAAGAGTTGCTGAAACTGATACAGCGGTTCAAGAAGATGAAGTACTGGATACAGATAAACACCAACGGAACCATATTTGACGAGGAGATTTTCAGTCTAACTGATTTGATCAGTATGGACTGCAAATGCCCTTCTTCAAAGATGAGAAGTGAACTTGACGTTCTAGAAAAGACAAGCAAACTCTTCAAACAAAAAACTCAATTCAAGTTTGTCATTTCTGACGAGAACGA
>CAYGAG010000123.1:4483-4749 GCA_964347765.1 uncultured Candidatus Bathyarchaeia archaeon | reverse complement strand
TCCAAATAGAGAGCTTTCTGAACTCCACTCCCATAGGTTTCCACAAGTCATAAAACCTGAAGTCAAAGAAAGGATTCTACATAGACAAGAAGAAGGATATTCTATGATTAGAAAATACAAGCCTGATGATAGAGAGAAGATTAAACACCTGTATCGGGATGAATTGTTTCCAGAACCAACTCTATCATTTTATTTTGACGAACATTACAAGCCGTTCGTTTATGAAGAGGATGGCAAGATTCTTGGAGTTATAATGGTGCATCAGG
>CAYGAG010000123.1:0-4423 GCA_964347765.1 uncultured Candidatus Bathyarchaeia archaeon | reverse complement strand
TAGAAACAGGCAAAGACGACGAGAAGACAAGGCACTTCTTTTCAAAATGTGGATATCAGAGAGTTGGAGAGGTGTTGAACTCCAGAGTGAAGGATGAAGCATCCATCTTTCGATGGAAAGGAACAGCCACTGATTCTGAGGAAGAAGCTTATGCTAGAAAGGAGAAACTGAATAAAATGAAGGAAAGACGTTCTCGTAAACGTAGACCATTACTCAACTCTTACCAAATACAATTCATCAACGTGCAGCTCAGAAGAAAAATTGAGTATTTTAGAAGAGAAGCAAAAGATGAGAAAAACAGGGAAACGATGGAAAACAACATAGAATTTGTTCAAGGAATAATTCAATCCCTGGAAAATGCCATGAACACAAACTAGAAAAAAAGGAATTTTACGGGAGATATCTCCATTTGGGATGCGGTCAAATCCCAGTGACCTAACCAAAGGCTTATTTTTGCAAGAATAAACTCAAAACGTACCTTGTTTCAGGGATGTGGAGGTATGTGCGGTAGATTTGAAATTTCAACACAGAAACAGCATAGAAGATGCGGGTGGATGGACCTACATAAGTTCTATGGATAATCAACGCGGTATATTTTTCCTTTGTCATTATCGAAGACTTTGGTGAAGTATTGTGGATGCAAAGTGTCATCGAATAGGAGACGCAGCAGTGTAACTTGAGAGCCAAGCGCTGTAGGTTGATAGGCGTCACCTTGTAGAGTTAGGTATTCTGTCGCATTGTAGCCAGCGATTTCAGCAATCCAAGAGAACTTCTGCAGGTCATCAGGCACGAAAACCAGAGCATATGAGATGTCGTAATTTCTCATAATGAGCAAGGCCTGTTCTTCTGGCAACATGAATATTCTTGCTAAATCGTGAATCTTTTCGGAAGAGCCCCACGTTCCGAAAATTTGCGCTGCAAAGTTATGCCACGGATCTCGACTTGACCCAACAGTGTGCCATACATCTCTTGACGGATAGGCTTCGATTACTTCTCTATTGCTCCATTCTCTAACTGCACGACCATAATCCCACCAGCAGAGCACCACTGAGTCGGGAGATGTGAGTTCTTCGAGTTGAGTGAAAGTCTCTGGCATACCTTTTTGCTGGGAGAAGTAATTGAGAACCGCGTCTTCTCTTTCTATAAATCGGATTCTCAGAGCAAACAATACTACAGCAACAACTAGAACAGTGATGGCCAGTATAAGAAGAAACCACTTTCCACGCCGAAATTTTGTTTTCATAAAAATAGCTCTCTTCTTGAAGGAGGGATCAAGGTTAGGTAACGACTCCCATACGATGGAGTTCTTCATCGAGACTGGTCTTTGTCTGCTTCAAATTCTGCCTTCTCTCCACATATTCGTCGCCGCTTATCTTGCCAGCCCTGAAATCTTGGTCAAGCTCTACTAGCTGTGTCTCAATATCTGCTATTCTTGCTCTCAGTTGATCGACATATGAGACTGCTGCTTCTTCCTTCACAATTTGCGCTGGGGTGAGTGCAGCTTTGATTATTCCATCTTCTATTTTCAGTATGCGATCTGCCGCACGTGCCACGTTGGGGTCGTGGGTCACCATTATAATAGTTTTACCAAGGTCCATATTCACCTTCGACAAATAGTCCACAACAATCTTAGCATTGACCGTATCTAACTCGCCCGTCGGCTCATCAGCCAGCAAGAGTGGAGCGTCGTTTGCCAGTGCTGTGGCCATAGCTATGCGCTGTTGCTCACCACCACTTAGTTCATCTGGCTTGTGGTTAGCGCGGTCTGTTAAACCTACTATTTCTAATAGTTGCTTGACTCTTTCATGGCGAGATCCATGTGAAGTTCCCATTGCAATCATGGGCAATTCGACGTTTTCAGCAGCCGTTAGCGTTGGAATTAGATTCAAGGTTTGGAAGATGTGACCCACTTTCATCCTTCGAAAATCTACCAGCTGTGAAGTCTGCAAAGCGCTCACTGTGATATCGCCCACCTGCACGAGACCTGCTGTTGCCTGATCAAGCCCTCCGACTATATTGAGCAGCGTAGTTTTGCCACTTCCGCTTGGCCCGATAACGGAGACCATTTCTCCTTCCTTTACATTCATGTTTAAACCTCTAAGGGCTTGAACTTCAACATCCCCCAGACGATACACTCGGATCAAATCCTTCACTAGCACCTTCATGCCTTTCAAGCTCTCACAATCCTTTCCAGTTTTGAAACATATCTTTTTGTGACGGCAATCACTGGAAGTATCGAAGAGGAAAAAACCAGAATCAAGGAAACTAACAGAGTTAGTATAGCACCTGGTGGAAATACCATGCGACGATTTACAAGTGTGAAATATTGGGTTGCGTTGAAGGCAGCTATGTTGCCATGGACTATGATTAGGCCGACCACAACGCCTATTATAACGGAGAAAACTATGATGGATAGATTTTCTGCAAGTAGCATTGTTATCAATTGTTTGAAAGAGAGGCCACGAACGTTCATTATGGTGACTTCTTTCTTGCGCTCTTGCAAACTGACCAGTGCTATTAGAGCTGTAGCCGCTGAAGCTGCCACTACTGCAAATATTACTCCGATTCGTTGAACGCTCTTGGTGCCGCTCAATAGTAGATCGCTTTCTTGCTTCTCAAGTTGTTCGGCGACTGAGTAAACATAGCCGATGTCGCTTGAGTTGAGATCTCGAATCTGAGTAGCAATGCTTGTCCCGTTTGCGTTCGGTTCAAATTTGACTAGGATCTTTCCATACGCAAGGACACTGTTTTCCAGTGAGTGATACAAGTCTGTGGGAACATAAGACCAAAATGGAGAGCTTGTGTAAAACTCGGAAGGACGAAAAACGGGTTGCGACCCCCCGCTGGTTTCAGGACCGAAATATCCCACAACTTTCAGTTTCATCGTTGTGTAGCCGATCTTGAGAGTTATAGAGTCATATACCCTGAGATCCAAATTCCTTGCTATTGTTCGCTCTAGGATGATGGTGTTGTTGTCGCTAGTCATCTGTTGAAATGCGGTTGTTACATCATTTCCTGCGAACCATTCATTCTCGTAGTATGCTGTAGAAAGCCATTCTCGGGAGGATACAGCGACTAGGCTCAGACTTTGGAAACCAGTTTCTCCACGAAAAGAATATTCTAAGGCTGTAGACTCTACTCCTGATAGGTCAGTTATATTTCCTAAAACCGCCGTAGCGTTAGTCAGGTCGGTTAGCGAGACGCTTACATCTGCACCGACACTAGCTTTAACCTGGCGGATTATGTAGTCCTCTTCGCTAGCGAGGCCCCCCACCGTTTGAAAGCCGTAGCCAACTATCATGGCGATCAAGAAAGCGACCGAAGCGGCTCTTGCAGGGTTTCTTCGCACGTTTTTTGTTGCCAACATGCGCAGATCTCCAAGAAATTTTGCTGCTCTTGTTACTAGTTCTTGAAACCCTAAAGACCCACGGATGAAGATCTTTGTGAATCCCCAGAAGAAAAGCAACGATCCAATGGACGTCAGAACACCGTCAATGATTATCCATGCTGCCAAGATAATCATGAGGAATATGTTTGTTGTAGGCGGAGGGCGTCCCATAAAGTATTGCATCAAGCTCGGTATGCCCACGAGAAACATGGCTATCTTGTAGCTTCCTAAGAGGAGAGCCGCCCAAGGCCATTTCTGCTTGTAAGGTCTTGTCTCCTCTACATACATGTACTCTTTCAACGCATCTACTGCAGGTAGTTTTGCAGCTCTTCTTGAGGGTCTAAAGGTCGAAAGAAGGGTCATGCCTGTACTGAAGATTATCGCCAAAACTATGACTTCTGGCGTTAGTACTAGAGACGCTCTGCCAGACTCGCCTCCTATCACAGTGACGAAGTAAGGGCTGAGCAAGAAGCTCAAACCGACGCCGATAAGACCGCCGAAAATCCCTATTAATAACGATTCTGACAAGAACAAACGGAAAAGCTGTCCAGAAGAGAAGCCCTTAGCCAGTAGTAGCCCAATCTCCCGTCGCCTCAAGTTGAAAGACACATCTGCAACGGTAGTTCCAACGTACCATGCCACAAAGAAAACGGGGAGTGCCACAACCAAGAAAGAAACCCTCATCTCTATAGAGAGAAATTGTGCACGCACCAGAACGCTCTGCAGGTTGTTGTAAGTGATCAGACCAAATTCTGCAACTTTATTGTCTATCTGCAGAATAATGCGATTGATGGTTTCTTGTGAAGCCCCAATATCCCATGGGTTAATCACTGCTCCTCGGTCAATAAATACTAGAATATCAGTGTCAAAGGGGCTATATGACGGATGAATTGTGTAGATCGTGTCTAGAAGATTGGCGAGTGTTCTTTCCCAGCTTACAATAAGAAGATTGCCGTAGTAAATCGCCCTAGTATTTTCTCTTATCAAGGGTGTGTAAATTATCCCGCCGTCACTCTTCTGATATTGTCCATAAGC
>CAYGAG010000122.1:0-4763 GCA_964347765.1 uncultured Candidatus Bathyarchaeia archaeon | reverse complement strand
TAGCAAGGCAAGCAACCCTAAAGAAAATAAACAAACGAGCAAGAAAAAAGAGCCTGCTCCCCAGCATTGGCCGGGAATACAGCTTTTACGAAATAGCAATTGCGACACGTGCTGGCCCGGCAAAGGCGCTAGGTTTGAAATATAAAGGGCATCTTGGGTTGGGAGCGGATGCCGATATCGCATTGTATAACATTGACCCTACACTTGTTGACTTTTCAAAAGAATACGAAAAAGTCAGAAAAGCTTTGAGTAGAGCGGCCTATACCCTCAAGAACGGCGAGATTGTGGTTAAAGATGGGGAGATCGTAAAGGCTGTTCCCGGAAAAACGTTCTGGGTTGATGTCAAAGTCTCATCACCAATGAGACCCACCGAAGACTTGAAACGAAAGTTTCGCGAGTACTGGACAGTTGAGTACGAAAACTATCAGATTCCCGAAGAGTATCTGAAAGCTTCAGCTCCTATTACGGTCCAGGCAAGGATCTAGAAATATCATGATCAAATTAACTCCTAGGCGATCATTCAGAATCCCCGTGAGAGCAGAATGCATTAGCCCAGACACCCTTGAAGAGAAATCGCTAAGTGAAATAGCTACTCTGTCTTTGTGGGAAGGAAACCAAGAGCGTACTCTCAGCGAGCTCTTCAAAATAGAGAAGAAACCGGCTACTTCAGAGAACCCAGTGATACAAATTAGTGGAGATGTTGAAAAGGTTAGAAGAATTGGAGCCGGGATGACATCTGGTACGGTAATCGTCGAAGGGAATGCGGGCATGCATTTGGGTGAGGAGATGAACGGCGGAACAATAATCGTTAAGGGCAACGCCGGATCATGGGCAGGATGCATGATGAAGAAAGGTACAATAGAAATCATGGGAAGTGCCGGCGATTATATAGGAGCCGCCTACAGGGGGAGCACCAGAGGGATGAGAGGCGGAACGATAATCATTCATGGAAACGCTGGGAACGAGGTCGGATGCTTCATGAGAAAGGGCCTTATCAAGACAAATGGAAACATCGGACAGTTTGCAGGGATTCACATGAAGAACGGAACGATATTCATTAAAGGAAACTCAGAGGGACGAGCAGGTGCCGAGATGTCGGGAGGAAAAATAGTCCTCTGCGGCCATATTCCATCAATTCTTCCAAGCTTCACCATCGATAGCATCAAATCGAGCGTCAAGATTGATGGGGAGAAAGTTGGAGGACCTTTCTATAGATTCCTCGGCGACATGGCCGAGAGCGGGGATGGTAAACTTTTCGTCTCTCAAGAGCAAAACACACATTTGAAGTCTTATGAAAGATTCCTTTAGTGGCGAAGAAGAAATGCCTCATACATCGTTGAGTGTAAATCGAGCCTCCAAGCCTCTCGTAGAGAAGTTATGTGATGAGGCCGAGAAGTACGGAGTTAGTGTCAAGGAAAACAATTTGGGCGCAACACTAATCGATGCTGGGATCGAAGCAAAAGGAGGCTTTCTTGCAGGCAAAATAATCACAAAGATCTGTCTTGGAGGTTACGGAAAGGCCGAGATTTCCTATAAGAGATATGATGATTTCGAACTGCCCTCAATTTTTGTCTACACAGATTATCCGGCAATAGCAACCTTGGGGTCTCAATTTGCTGGATGGCAGATCAAGGTGGAAGAATATTTCGCCATGGGTTCTGGACCTGCTCGGGCTTTAGCCCAAAAACCCCAAGAACTATATGAAAAAATCGGGTATAAAGACGAGGCTGATTCAGCTGTTCTCGTGCTTGAAACTAGCAAATACCCAACCAACGAAGTAATAGCATACATTTCTGAACAGTGCAAGATATCACCTGAGGATCTGTTTCTTGTTCTTGTTCCAACGGCAAGTGTAACTGGATCTACACAGATTTCAGGGAGAGTCGTAGAAACGGGAATACACAAGTTGGAGAGACTAAGTTTTGACCCTAAGCTGATAACATATGCGTGCGGGTACGCACCGATCGCTCCGGTTCATCCAGGATTTTCTGAAGCTATGGGAAGGACGAATGATGCTATCTTATACACAGGCGTAGTTTATTGTACCGTAGACTATCATGATGATGAAGAGCTAGGCAAGCTGGTTGAGAAGGCTCCGTCATCATCCTCCAAAAGCTACGGGCAACCATTCATCGAAATATTCAAGGAAGCAAACTACGATTTCTATCAAATCGACCCTGATCTATTTGCTCCAGCAGTCTTGATCGTGAACAACGCCAAGACAGGTAAAACCTTCAGAGGCGGTAGAATCAACCTCGACATCTTTAAGAAATCGGCAGGACTCTAGCGGAGATTCAAAGTGTGAACGAAACCGAAGAACTTCTAAATGCATTATTTCAAGCCGTGGTTTCTGGCAACATTCAAGAGGCTAGAAAAATCGCCGGAAAAGCTGTCAGCCAAGGAGTGTCTGCTGATGCAACCCTCGAAAAGATGACTGAGGCCATGCATGTTGTGGATAGGAAGTATGAGAAGAAGGAGTATTTCATCGTGGATGTGGCCTCATCAGCCTCAGCCATGAGAGAGGCCTTCAAAATCGTTCAACCTCACCTGCAAATGAAATCCATTGATATAGCTGGAAAGATCGTGATGGGATCGCTAAAAGGCAACATTCAGAGCATAGGAAAGGACATCGTGACGGCAACGCTTCGTGCTGCTGGATTTCAGGTGGTAGACTTAGGCGTGGACGTTTCTCCAGGCGCATTCGTAGACGCCGTTATTCAAGAAGAGCCGCAGATAGTCGGTATTTCCGTCTCTGTGGATGAGACTGTACCCTTCCTCAAGGGAGTAGTTGATCGCCTGCAGCAAGAGAATCTGAGGAATAAAGTGAAAATCGTGATCGGAGGTCCAGCGGTGTCCGAAAAGATACGCAAAAAATATGGCGCAGACGCCTATGCAAGAGATGCATGGGACTGTGTAAGAAAGGCCAGAAACTTAATTGACGAGCTAAGAAAAAACATGGTACACAGATCAGACTAATCCCTACAAATAGTTTGAAAAGGAAAGCGCAAGCTTCTTGAAGTTCGAAATCGCAGATTCTATTACCTCGTAGACACGTGTTTTTTGATTTCTGGCATTATAGCTGCCTTCTTGTTGGGGGGCTACGAAACGTCTAGAAGATCTTATAGAGTGGGTGTTCAGAAACGAGAGGCTTAATCCCTAATCTTCTCTGGCCATAGTATGCAAGAACTGCATCATTCATTGCACATGCGGGAATCATGTTCTTCGCCTGCTTAATGGGCCCATAGATCAGGAAATCGGCTCCATTGAACTGTGCAATAGTATGCGCAGACGCGTTATAAGCAGCAAATCCCTTTTCCAGCAGCCTGTCCTGCGACCTTCTCCACTCGTAGGTGGCGTTGGCAGGAGAGCAACCCGCCGGATATCCTAACTTCCCCTTGACGAGCCTAATCGCTTCAGCGGCGTAAGCGATGCTCGGAATGTCAAAAACCATAGTATCCACAAGGATCTTCTCTACCCCAGCTTCATCGGCAATCTCAAGCAAGCCAACCTGTTGATCGAAGCCTTTCAACGCAGAGAGTCTTCCCTCCGGTGAGAGATCCATCTCGTTGTATGCGATAACGATGGCCGCGGTCACACCTGACTCAGAAATGGCCTCAATCTCTTCTTTCGAGATTTGAGGAAAAATCGCATTATAGATTGTCCTATTTTGCAGACCAAGTTCCCTTACGGTTTCTAGACCAGCAACGCGCGTCTCAGTATTTGCCCCGTCGATAAGAAACACGCTTTCATTAAGCTCTGAGACAAATCCAACATATTTCTTTATAGCCTCAGGGTACATAGCCATGATGTCTAGGAAATGTGGAACACCTGTCCTCTCAGAAAGTTCCTCAGCACGACGAATCCACTTCAACACAGACTTCTTCTTAAACGCTCCTTCCCTATGATCAGCAACTTCAGGCATTCCCTTATAGAAAACGTTTCCAATCAGAGCAGTGGGAAACTCTCCCGGCTGACCCCCAACTTCAAAACCTTCTATTTCAAAAATCTTCTGCTCAGTCTTGAACTTAAGCAGTCCGAACACCTACCTATCTCATTTGATGGTTCATAAAAGGTATTTTGAGATAAAATGGCTTGCGCATTGCTGAAGTCTTTGAGATCATGAAATATCTTCTACCAATAGTTCAACACTAAAAAGATTTTAGTGACAGCGCCCATTTTTAGAAGAAGAGTGGGCAGAGCCCATGGCTGAGACGCTTGAAATTCCGCTTAAGGAACTGAAAACTTGGTTAGAAGAAGAAACGTCTTCGACCTTGGAACCTATTAGAGCGGAAGGAACGAATCTACTCAATAACGCAAGAACCAAACTGGAAGAGCTTGGCGACAGCTGTGAAAGAATGCTAGAAGCCAGCGAAAAAGAAATGGTCAAAAACAGTCCCAAAACTTATCGCCGAGCAAGAACAGCATACAAATTCGCGAGAGATGTTCTTGAAACAATAGATGAATTCGACATCACAGACGATATCACACACCAAAGCCTTCGAACTTTATGTGACGATTTAGAGAAGACCCTCGCAGCCATTGACCGGGAGAGAGCAAGAAGATTCCGCCAGATAGTACCATATTTCATCTTCGATCGAAGGAGATTTGACATCGCGCTGAAAAAAGCCACGGATTCGTTTAAAGAACTTCAAGACTTCTCGCTACATGGATATGCTCGGGCAAAGACCGTGGAAGACTCCACTGTCATGATCGGCAAGCTGTTCAAGTCCATAGATGAGCTGGAGAAATTTCAGAGTCGGAAG
>CAYGAG010000121.1:2289-4832 GCA_964347765.1 uncultured Candidatus Bathyarchaeia archaeon | reverse complement strand
TGGTGATTTCAACTACTACCGCCTCGGGGAACGGATTGACCTTGAGGAAGACAAAGCCATTTGATGCACCCGCACAATGTATGATGTGCATGTGATCAAATGAAATCTAGATACTTATTTCCTCAAAATCGTCTGTGGGAAGCAGTGCCCAACCAAGCTGAATCATTATCTCATTAGGGTGATATAAGTCAGAGTTGCCACAGTCTCGACATGGGAAATGAAAGCTTAAATTTTTCCTGACTAAGTTGTTGACTTCTTCTCTGGTTGGGAGTTTAATTGAGATTAAGCAGCCACATTGTTTGCAAGGTATGTCAAAAACCTCATTGTTGAGGGCATTGCTAACACGTTCGTCTTTACTGATTTCTTTTAGGAGAGAATCTTTTCTGGCCTGCAATGCTATATTCTCGCTTTCTGCCGTTCGATTACGCATTTCAGCTGTCCTTTCGCGATCTAATATTTGAGCTTTTTTATCCCGTTCTTCTTCTCTAAGGCGGCGCCTTTTTTTTTCCAGCTTAGAGATCTTAGAGCTAACCTTCTGAAAATCCTGCAGCAATTCAGGATAGGTTTTACCAGTTTTTTCTTCTAAGGCTTTAAGTTTGATGGCAGTTTCAACGAATTCTTCCCTACGCCCATCCTCATTTGGAAACACTGTTTCAGCTAGTTTGATGAAAAATTCCAACTCCTTAAGACTTGCGCCGCAGCTGTTCAATTTATCAATGAGGTTTGCTGCTCTGAGAGTGTCGTAAAAGTTGACTTCAGTTTTTTTCAGTAAAATGCTGAGTCTTCTTAACTCTTCTAGTTCTGGATTCCTCTGCTTTTCTTCTTCTTTGATCTGGTTGATTGTTGATAAGCTTACGTTAAAGTCTAGTGCGATTCTTCGATAAGTGTCGCCAGAAAGCCATCTTTCAAAGATCGCTCTTCGAATATCCTCAGGGATTCTCCTCAATCACTTCACTCCTTTGTTCGAATGTTCGTTCGGTTTGAATTGTTCGAATGCCTTTGTACACATGGAGATTTTCCAAAGAAAATATGTGCTTGTTTCTTTATTAGGGATTCCCATTGTAATGCTAGAACTTCTATCAATAGTATGCGCGCGTTGCTAGTTAGAGTCAGTTGGGCTACGTGTTTCAACAGATTTAGGATGCGAGGAATTTCTCAAGCTCGTCTTCAGCGTTGTCCGCCTTTATGAAGATTGGAACGTTCTCTATTCCGGTGGCAATGTAGCTTGAGAGCAGCCACTCTCCGGGCGCAAATTCGAGAGTTTTCTCCAGGATAGTTTGGTCTATGGTAAAGGTGTTGCTGACGACGCTGCGGTCGTAGGGTCTGGGCAGGGTGCCTACAAAATACGTGTGTAGCTGTTGGAGCGCGTTGGTGTTTAAGTAAGCGATTCTCTGGGTCGCTATGCATGCTCCTAATCCGTATTTCCGTCCTTGTCTGAGAAGGGTTTCCACCTGGTCGGTGCAGGTCTTCTCGATTCCACGGGCTTCGGAGGTGGAGGGGACAAATTCTTGGGCTTCGTCGAAGACGAATAGGATGTAGGGTTTGACTTTGAAGTGTCTCTTGCGTCTTCTCAGGAAATAACTGGTGACGTTGATGGCTAATTCCTTGATTAGGAAGGGGTCAGCAATTGACAGGCACGTCAGCTTGGTGGGGCCTTCAATGAGTTTTTCTACGTCTTCGGTGGAGAAGCCTCTCGCTGGCTTTGCCGCTTGGGCTCTCTCGATGGCGCTCAGCAAGGTGGATCTCGTGGTTGCCCACGCATAGACGTTGCTTCTGTCGCTCACCTTGAAGGTGTCCATTGCATCGCAGGCCTTTTCATCAAGATACTTCACAAATGCTTCGCTGATCTGGTCGCCCTCAGCAAGATGGTTGTCACTGATGTAGTCGACGATGGCCTCATAGATGGCGTTTAGTGCTTCGACGTAGGTTGGCTTGCCAATGCTGTCCTTCTTCTGCGTACTGCAGTTGTCCAGAATTTCTTTGTAGGTTGGTATGATGATTCGAGGCCGTGTGAAATGGCCAATTTTACCTTGAATTATAATTTTCTCGAAGGCTTGGAGCGCTCGTGTGTCTTTCTCAAACTTTTTCGGCTTCACAACAGAGTTGTACAGATGCTCAGCAGATTCGATACGGGTTTCAAGGAGAATTTTTGACGGAATGGTTTCGTCGGCGAAGACGTCCATTATTAGGAAGGGATATTCGCAGGAGACGTCGAAGATAACGATTTTTGTGTCTCCGGTGTGGTAGCAGAGTCTGCGAAGAATGTTGGAGAGCATGTTGCTCTTGCCTCCCCCAGTAAAGGCGAAGATGCCAAAGTGGTATCGGAGAAGGTTCTCGTAATCGATGTAGATTGGAATTTGTGTCTTGCTAGCCTCGAACATTTTAACAAGGCCTAACCGAGGATCCTCTCGGGCATCGTCTGTACTCTTCGAAGTATCAATACCCATCTTCTCAACAATGCGATGGTTGTACATGCGGTTTATCATGCTACTGTTCAGAATGTAGGCTTCGCTGGCAATCACAGGATAGGAGAACCCTTTGTC
>CAYGAG010000121.1:336-2279 GCA_964347765.1 uncultured Candidatus Bathyarchaeia archaeon | reverse complement strand
TGTCAAACTGGCAGCCTCCAGTGGAATCCAAATGAAGGTTATAGTTGATAGGAATTGAGCTGATTTGTATCATCATGGTCGACTTGTCGTTTGTATTCCAGTCTCCTTCTGATTGCTGGATGATTTCGAATTGCATGGGGTAGTAGCTGGAGTCCCTTAATCCACGCAGTCCAAAGTGTTCGGGCCACACGCGGGAAATCTCGCAGAGTGTGAAAGTTTCCCCATCCTCGTGCGGTTTAAAGTTCTTGACAGCTAGAAGCATCCCCTCTTCCAAGAGGCCCATGAGATCCTTCTGGTATTCTACCTTCACGCGGCAGTCATATTTCGCTGAAATGCCTGCGAAGCGGGACTCACTCACGATGCGCGGAATCACAGCGCAGAGCCGCCCATGAAACCGTCCTTCAAAGTCGGTGAAACAGGCTTTAGATTTCTCGTCTTGCGAGCTCAATTTGCGCCCTCCTTTCTCTAAACGTGCTCATGTAAAACACAAACTTTCTCAGGTCGTGCTGATTAATAATCCAATGGCCTGTAGTATCTATAATTTTTTTCATCTGTCCATAGTGCCACTTCGCCACTTTATCGGCGATAAACAAGGGTTTGTTGTGGCCGAAGACTTCGGGAATGCTGGGGCTTGTCATCGCAGCCAATGTGATCATGACCAAGTTCTGAATCGGGTTGTGCACCGTTTTGTCTTGGAATACTACAGCGTCGATGGGCTCATGTGCTCCTCCATAATCGTGCTGGAAGGCCACCTTGTGTACTTGCCAGAAGTCAAATTCGGGGTACACCAGTCTGTCGATGAATAAGACGTTGCTGCGGAGCTGCGGGTCATGCTGGGCTTGGGAGAGCTGGATGTAGGACTTGACGAATAGTCTCTCGGGAATTATTCTGTTTCGAATAGCGCCGCTAACAAATCCTGGGCGTTGTTTGAAGTCTGGAACGATTGTGCGGAAGGCGGAGTCATACTCTATCAAAGCCCATGGAACCCTCAGCTTCGTGTGGTTGAAGAGGCTGATTGCTTGAAGAAACATCCGGTCCGTGTTGGGTACGTCTCGCAGCCTTTCTTGATCAATAGAATGCTTCCAGACGCCTTGATTGATGAGAACTGGTATCACGTGGTTCTTGAAGTCTCTTGAGGCCGTGTCTTTGGTGATTCCAACGAGCAGGATCTTGCGGTTCCAACACTCCTCAATGAGCATGTAGAGGCAGAAGAGGGTGAGGAAAGCAATGTCTTGGGTTGTCAGCCACTCCTGTTGTCCTCCTTTCTCCACCAACAATGGATTAACTTGTGTGATCTCTTCGAAGAGTTGTTTCCCCACAAATGCTACCAACTGCTGCAGCCGTTGCCACGAGCCTTTATACTGTGCATTCAGGCGATAGCGTCCACTTTGTTCTTCTATGTAGCCCTCCTCCAACGATTTGAGGAGGTACCGCAAAACGCGGGCCCGCCTTCGTTCATCCTTGATGCTTAATTCGTCCCAGATTTGCTGAATCGACATCCATGAGTCTTTTTGTTCAAGTAGGTAGACGAGGCAGTATCGGAGGTAGTCTCCTCTCGCTGCGGGAATCTGCAAAGCTGTGTTGAGAATGCGGTGCCTTCCAAAAGCCAGGTCATTGACGTCGATTTTCCCGGCTTCTACTTCCAACCCGACGATGGCGCCGTGGGTTTTCCAGATCTTTCGTTTGGAGGTGTCATACATGAGGCTTGTCTGCATGCAGGTGAGGCTTCGATCTAGCAAGAGAATCCTGATGTTCTCGTCAGGATTTGAGGCTAGTTTATAGGCGAGGTAGATTTCTGCAAATGCCATGATCCAAGATGCTATGGTTGAGTTGATTGCAATGGATTCGTCTGTGAGGGGCTTGACTAGCGAGACGCTGGTGGATTCAAGCTTCAGCATCGGATTCAGAGTCTTATCCACTTCGACAACTTTGTTCACGTAGAG
>CAYGAG010000121.1:0-316 GCA_964347765.1 uncultured Candidatus Bathyarchaeia archaeon | reverse complement strand
CAGCTTGAGAGTCCTCTCCCTTCTTCTGCAAACCGTGTGGCATACTCAATTTTCGGACCGTGATCCGTTCTGAACTCAAGAACTCCCTTCGCTGCATATGCGCCTCCAAAGAAGATTATCATGTCAAACAACGCGCTTGTATATTCGGTGCCGTCTATGGCTGCAAACTCAACTTTTTCGGATCCAAACAGCTCAGCTGCTGTCTTGCAGGCGTTTGTATAGCTGAAATCAGATATTAACAGATCAGTTAGAAATGTATCGTAGAGATCCTTTATCGAGTTGAAACGTCGATGGTACTCCGCAATCTGGCTGGATG
>CAYGAG010000120.1:0-4902 GCA_964347765.1 uncultured Candidatus Bathyarchaeia archaeon | reverse complement strand
CGGTCAGCAATACGGAAGCCTCGCTGAGAACATAGCACTCGACCACATCATGCTAGACCATGAAGAGGAAATCGAGAACCGCAGAACATCTACAGGTGAACCTTCGCGAGAGAGGGAAAGCCTCTCTTTTCCGTGCAGTTTCTGCAATACACCATTGAAGACGGGCGACCAAACCTGCCCAAAATGCGGCGCATCCAGAAAGAAAATAATCGAGAAGTTTGAACGAGCATTTGAAATGGACAAACTGAAACTTCAACAGAAAAAGAAGAAGCTCAGAAGAGAACTGAAGCTGGAGCTAGCCCTCAGGGAATTGACACCTGCGCAGAGGATCAGCTGTTGGATGTGGTCTCAATCCGGTTTCGATGAGACTGGATATGATTTGGTACGTGAAGAACTCGACGACGAATCACCTCTCATTAGTGGAGATTTGGAACTGCTTCCTGATCAACGGAAGGCCTTGGAAAAGCTAGGTTTCTACGACCTCGCTTATGGACATGTGGCAGATGCAATGTTAGATAGGCTAGTGCAAGAGGATTTCAAAGAACATCCAGAGCTAAAAGAAGAAGCCTACGAAATCATCGAACAGACAAAGGTCGCAGGGGAAGAGATAGACGACCAGATACAGCGCGCAATAGATGGGAAGAAAACCCAAAGAAAATGGTGGCAGTGACCTTGCCAACTAGAGCGTGCGCGCATGTAGAATCTAGTAGGCATGCGCATGCATGTATAGTATTATGCTGCATCCGCCAAATCGCGCGCGATTGTACGGTCCATTCGTGTTGATGGTGTATCCCGCAAATTAAAAATACTTTGAATTAAGTATCTTCTCAAGAGGATACACATGAAAGATGTAACAGAAGCATCATTCAACGCCATTATGTCCCCATCACGAATACAATTCATTATACCAATCTGGCAGAGAACATATAGTTGGGAACGAGACCAATGGCAAGACCTCTGGGATGATCTGATGGACCTATACGAGAAACTGCGTAATGGGGAGTCTGCAAATCACTTTCTAGGACCTATCGTACTCAAGACAGTAGAAGAAAAAGTGGGGGAGATAACACGACGAGTGATTATAGATGGACAACAAAGGCTTGCTACTTTGCTGCTTCTCTGCGCCTTGGTAAGAGATAAAGCCAACCATGACGGAGACAGCAAACTCGGTGAAGAAATAGATGACCACCTTTTATTCAATGAATACGCCAAGAAGACAGAGGACAAACCAAAATTACGCCCTACACAAGTAGACAGAGATACCTTCAATAAGATTCTGAGCCCGGAAGACTCCAAGCTTGGTAGAGATAGTCAACTATCTGCAGCCTATGTATTCTATGAGAGAAAATTCGAGAAAGAAAAAGACAGGTTCGACCTCGAGGGATTATTGGATTGCATACGCGCACTGAAAATGGTTACAATTAGGCTTGAAGAAGACGATAATCCAAACCGAATTTTCGAGACATTGAACTTCAGAGGGAAAGAACTTGCTCAAGCAGACCTTGTAAGAAACTACTTCATGATGGCGGTTGAAGATGAAGCCAAAGCAGATGAATTATACAAAAACGTTTGGTTTCCTATGCAGCAAACCTTGGGTAGAAACACGCTGGAACGAGCCGATAATCTTGAGGACTTCATACGGCATTATGTTGTGATGACAAAGCATGCAACAGTTAAGAAAGATGAGACATATAGAGAGGTAAGGCAACGACTGAAGTATGCAACTGAAGATGAAGTTATTTCCGAACTCAAAACTATTAGTACATATTCAAAATATTACGAGAAGCTATTATTCCCCGAAAGAGAGAGCTTTGCGCCATTAAGACGAGGAATTGACCGCCTAAACAAATTGCGAGTCGGGGTTCACTATCCATATCTCCTGAAGATGTATAACGGATATAGAAATGGTTTAGTCACAATGGAAGATTTTCTTGTCGTACTGAGAACGGTTGAATCATATTTTGTTCGACGTGTTTTTCAAAGGCTGCCGACGCATTCCCTAAATAGACTTTTTGCAGATCTCTGCAAACTACCGCAGAAAAATATTGCAAAGAATCTCCAGAACGAGCTTGCAGGAAAGGAATCCTGGACAGCACAGTACTGGCCAATTGATTCAGAATTTGAGGAATCTTTCCGCACGCTTCCCATATATAGCATGTCCCCTGAAAGATGCCGTTTTGTATTGGAAACGCTTGAAGAAAGCTTTGAACATCCTGAGAAAGTGAATCTCAGTGGGCTTTGGATTGAGCATGTAATGCCTGAGACACTCAGCCAAGCTTGGAAAGATTATCTGGGTGAAAGCTGGGAGAATATACACGATACTCACGTACACACAATCGGAAATTTAACATTAATGGCACCAAGTCCAAATGAGTCGATTAAGAACAAACTGTTCTCAGAAAAGAAAGAAGAGTGGTTCCTAAAATCAAACGTCAGTCTGACAAAGGAAATAAGTGAAAGATGGAGTGAATGGAGACTTGACGAGATCCAAGGGAGAGCGAAGATCCTAGCGGAAAGAGCTCTCGAGATCTGGCCTCGAGGATAGCGCGCGCATGTAGAATCTAGTAGGTCACCAAATAAAAACGCGTGATTACTCCTACAGCAACATCTGGGTCGAGGCGCCCCTCCCTGATAAGTTCTAAATACTTCGCCTCCAGCAGACACCGAAGTTCTTGGTTTAATCGAAAGCGTTGGGCGTTGCTCCCAATAGTTGAGCAAAACCAATCGTAGTCAGCGCTTGCGTTTTCTGAATACTCTTTAAATTTGTCGAAAGGATGGTTTCGCCAGCTGTTCGCTAGCCATCGCAGAACATTGGAAACATGAGACTCACCCAGTTCAATCTCCGCTGCTATTAAACTCTCTCGCCTAGAATCCTCATCATTATATGCATGCCATCCGAAGCAAGTCAACACTTCCTGATCTAGACCATCAATCACTGAACGCTGATGGCTTGTTCGCCATCGTACTACCCCACTAACTCTGCGTATGAATTTCGATACGTGGAAAGCTGATGGTATGTTCTGGCGGGAGTACTTCTGTGCCCAAGCGCTTCCTTCAGCTTGAATCGAAATGAAAAATCTAATTGGTTCATCACGTGTCTCCTTTACAGCGTATACGCAATCGTCACAGATCTTGTACCAGAATCCCCAGTTCTTCAAAACTTCACAGACATGTGCAAAGGTCTTCTGTCTGGATTCGATCTTCTCGCGTTTCTTCTTTCTCTCGGTCTCTCTCCTCTTCTTCTCCTTTTGGGATTCAGCTTTCCAAAACCCCGGAGGAATAAATATATCTCCTTTTGAAGAAAGCCAACACAGACCTCTGTTGACGGCGTCCTTGTTGAAGCCAGTTAGACGACAGATTCCTTCGACATCGACATCTCCATCTGTCGATGTTATGACGTCATGAATGGCTTGCACGTATTCTGGTTCTATGAGACCGCTCTTTGACGTTCGCCTGTTTTTTATTCTCAGAATTAGATCATTTGATATTGAGCTATGAAAGGGACAGTCGTCCTCGGAGATGCGTTGTAAACCTGCAAGAAGTTCTTTGTAGGTACAACCACATGGAAGTCTTGAGGTGCCATTTGCATCTAGTTTGACTTTGCCCTCGCGCCATAGTTGTATGTGTTTTAGGTTTTGCGATTCAATTTGCTTTCTGAACTCTGTTGTTCTGGAGAGCATCTTTTGAGCTTTGGTCTCGCCGTCTGACTTCGGCTTTCCTAGCAGAAGGGGAATCGTTAGAACCGAATCACTCAATGACTGATAGCCTTGTGTAAGTTTTTCCATTAATGACAATTTTTCCGTGGGATCATCCACGCTTTCTAAGTGGGATTCAAGGCCTGTCAAGTAGCATTCTTGAGCAAGAATATCTGCCTTAATTTGTCTGGGGGCATCAATGATCTTAGCTCCCAGCTTTCCTAGTTCATTCGCCGCTCTGAACCAGTTCTCCTTTCTTGGCTCTGCCAACACCTCGGAGAGAGCGGCTAAAGCCCAAGCGATTCTTCCACTATCCTGATCTCCGGCTTTGGTGTAGAGCTTGTAGGCTGAATAGAAGTGAGAAGAAGCACGATTCCACTGTGAACGTCTTAAGCCTTTTTCATAACCGTTTTGGAACTCTTCCTGAGCTCTTTTAGCTGGCGTTTTCCATATTTTCCAACTCAATTCATGCAGTCCTCCAACCAGCTGTTGCCTTGTAAGCATTGAGCCACCGAGTGAGACTACACACTTATACATGCGCGCGCGCACTATGCCAGCCAATCGGACAGTCTTGTTACTAGTTCTTTGATTTGCTTCTCTGTCAAACATAGCTTGTGGAAAAATGCTTTGAGCTCGCCTTCTGGACGTAAGACATGGGTTTCAAAGTTGTCATCTAGGCGCGTTATATGTTGATCATTCTTGCATTTTTGCAAATGAAGAATTCTTGGGTCGAGATCAGGGTCGTCGTGACCCATAAACTTGCGGCTAACAACAAAAATGTAATCACATTGTTTGCATCGGCTCACTATGACACTTAGGCGCTTTTCAGTAATTTCTTTCATTCTCCTTCCGCGCTTGCATGAAGCGCGAGGTAAGTGATCAGTTATGTTACAGGTCGCTTTAACGGTTTTTGATGGCGCGTATGATTGATGGAAGGATAATCACCTTTTTACATGGCAGAAATCGTGAAGTTGGGGAGTCATCGCGGTTACCCTCGCTATGGTTCCCCAACTCGTTTTATGCGTGGATTTCATCGCCTTCGTGGGCTCAGGGTAACCATACATCGCGCGCGCAAATGCACCCGTCTGTTGCACTTCAGAAGTAGTAGTCCTCTGACCCTTAGCGTCGACTACTTCTACGCTCGTTTTGCATGTTGTTGTTTTTTGCCTACGGTTTTTCACAACAACACGCAGCGCGCGCACAATTG
>CAYGAG010000119.1:0-4906 GCA_964347765.1 uncultured Candidatus Bathyarchaeia archaeon | reverse complement strand
ACTCCCTAACAACCTTCCTCACAGCCCTCCTCGCCTCCTTCTCAGACCTGGCACCGGTGCAAACCATCTTCCCAGAACCGAAAATCAAAGTGGCAGTCTTAGGCCTCTTCAAACGAAAGACCAAGCCAGGAAACTGCTCCGGACGATACTCCACTCTGGGGCACCCTTTCACAACAGCATTCAAATCAACCCTCTGATTCAAAGCCCCAGATGCAACGACATTTTGAACTTTGACAGAAGCCTTACTCCTCGGCAGCTCAACACCCCATACAAAACCTTTTCAATCATTAACATATGTGCACACATAAAGATATCATCTGCGGAACTTTGAAATATCCTTACACCTCCAAGACAGACTATGGCTGTTGAGGATCCTTGAATAGAAAGAAAGGGAAGAAAAGAAGAAAGAGAGAAAAGAGAAGAATTGAACAGAGAAAGCAGCCCAAGAAAAGCTAGAGCATGTGTGCCCAATAGATTTAAATAAGGAAGCTTGAATTTGTTGGCACGCAAGAACTAGAATTCCCAAAGAATGCTGGCTTTTCCTTGACTGATACGGAGGTGAAATTGCGTGTCGTATGGAAGAAGAGAACCAAGAGAAATGCATAAGGCTGTGTGTGCTGATTGTGGAGAAGAATGCGAAGTTCCATTCAAGCCTGATGGCAGCAGACCGGTATATTGTCGAGAGTGCTATTCTAAGCGAAGACCACCGAGAAGGTACTAAGTTCACGTACTGGCACCTATTTCTCGCTCCGCATTTTTCTGTCATATTTTTTTTAATGCTCCCTACCATCATTCATAATAAGCAGAAAGTTCACTACGCATGTCTCCACTCACATGTTTGCGGCATGTGCTTGGCAAACCTGTGGAACCGCTCTTGCAGAGGCAATATTGAATGGCAATAATCATTGATGATGCTGGTGTCGGCGATCTCCTACTCGGTGTAGTCATAGGAGCCTTTCGTAGTGGGACTCAAGAGTTTAGTTATGATATCTTGGATGTGAAGTATTTTAGACCTCATCGATTCAATCGAAAAGAGTATCTGAAACAAGCTTCAAAGGTTGTTTTCAAGCTTTTGGCCAGACTCGAACTGAAGCCAGATGAGCCAGTATACATCTGCAGAAGTTACATCTTCGACGAAGCTGTAAAAGACTTGACAAGGGAGTTTGGCAATAATCGGGTTTTCAGAATAAAAGTCACAGGCGAACCACAACATCTCACGGAAACTGCGTATCTCGATGAAATAAGAAATCTGGGCTATTGCCCACTGAAGGAGAGAGACAAGAGGAGGGCGAAGAGCTTCTTCCACATGATGAATTGGCTGAAGAAGAACCCAGATAAACTAAAATATGCCAAGACCGGCTGGCCACGATTATCTCGGTATCGCCTGTTTAGATCACTTCATCAATCTCCATCAAAAGAACGTAAGAAGTAAATCTTTAGACCCCCCCTACAATAATCACAAATGTACTAGGCAGTAGCTTCTAGAATGGAATGCATGCATGCAAAGAAAGTTCTTGGTGGGGCCCGCCGGATTTGAACCGACGACCCGCAGCCGGGAATCCGCCCCAGAGGTTGATTTGCTTCTCGTGATGGTCTCGCTCCCATCTAATTTCAAGCGCGATGGGCTATTTATTGCCCTCTAAGGGAAAAGCCGAGGTTATGGAACCATGTACAAACGTTCACTTATCCTAAGAGGTTAGCTACTTGAAGATGGTGCGACCATAATGTAGTCGTTTATCAAACTATAAAATCCTTGATACCCCTGGCCCTCGAAATCTCCAGCTGTAATAACAATAACCATATTCATATCGGGTATAACGTAGATAAATTGGCCTCCCCAACCTGCAGCGAAGTATGTCTCAATGTTTCCGTTTGAAAACGTACCGCGCCACCATTGATAGCCATAACTCTTAATGAACCCAGGTATCGGATTTCTGGAAGGAGGAACATACATAGATTCAAGGGTGGATTCTGTGACCCAGTTTTCGGAGACTATACGATTCCCATTCCAGACGCCTTTCTGCAAATACAACTGCCCGATCTTTGCCATATCTCTCGGTCGCAAATAGAGTGTCGAAGATGCAATGGCAATGTGGGGAGCATTTGGAAATCCAATCCAGTCGAAGGAGGTTATACCTAGTGGCGTGAAAAGGTATTGGTTTGCAAAGTCTGCCAGAGTTAATCCAGTACTTCTTCTTACAACATCACCAAGAAGATTTGTGGTTCCACTATTGTAAATAAACTGTGTACCTGGTGGCGCAACAATTGACTTCCCAAGTACATACCTGATTGGATCGGCACTGTAGAACATTTGATTTAAATCATTTCTGGAATCGGTGTAAGGATATGATTCATCCCATGGGATTCCTGAGGACATTGAAAGCATATGTTCAAGAGTTATTTTTTCCTTTTCAGTATCATTCAGATCTGAATGCTCAGGAAAATAGGAGAACATCTTTTGTTGAACACCCTGTACGAAACCTTGATCGATAGCAATTCCGAGGAGGATAGACATAATACTTTTAGAGGCGGAACACTGACAATGCAGGGTATTAAAATCAAAATCCTTATGTACAAAATTCAATTGGTTGTTGGTTAGATCCAGATCTAATCCGCCAAAATACTCCTCGAAGACAAGCTTGTTGTCTCTTATGAGAAGGATGCTTTGAACATGGTTAACATTCTGGCGTGAGAGCTCACTCATTAGATCGATTAGAGGAGCTGCATCCATTCCAACGTCAGTCAATGAAGCTGTTATCCATCCATCATTTGTCTGCTCAGGTACCTGATAGGAATAGCCTCCTTGGTTACCAACAATGAAATAGATAGAGAGAATAATCAGAGCAAAGAGAAAAACAGCTGTCACAAAGTATTGGCTAGTCTTTTTCATGTCAAGCGCGTCCTTCATCAGAAGCAGTGCGAAACCGTTATCTGAAGCGTTGTGAGATCTGCGGTCATATCGAATACATGTCCCATGTCGTTTTCATCGCAGCCCCATGTGTAGTGGGCGGTTATTTGGGCATCATCGAAGATTAGTGAGTCCAATCGATCCGTGACATAATCTCCCATAACCATGATAAATGTTGTTCCCACGATAAGCTCCGCCTCATCCTCAGTCAACCCGTTGGTCAAGTTAACGCACACAAAAACATCCATGCTTCTCATTCTATTGATAACAGCTTTGAACTTAGTCGCGCTTGGAGATGTTTCCTGCTCCTTTTCAGCTCGCCCGCCTCTGTCTATCTCAGCCCAAGCGTATGCTGCCAAGGGAAGAGCGATAACCATCATCATCACGATAACCAGCAGTTTCTTCTGCAATCTTATCACCAAACAAGAAGAAGATTAAAGGGGAATTTAATACTACGCAATAGAACAAGTGTTTTAGGAAATTAGAACCGATAAGTATGTATGCACTAACATTTGTGTGCACATCACCTAGGCATCAACCTCTGGCACAAAAGGTACAAAATTGGCCGATTTTTCAGGATTCTCATACTCTCTGGAAATGTGGGAGAGTGGGGGAGCAGATTTTGAAAGTGTTCGAAAGGGGGGAGAAACCGGCTAATTTCGTGCCGGTGGTCGGCTCGTCAACCCACGGTACAAAATTGACCAAAATCTCGACGATCCATCCAGGTGAAAGTTGCCGAGGGGGCAAGTGTCAACCAAGTGGAAAAAATGGAAAAAGTCGCCAATAAGAGGTCAGAGCGGGACCGCGATGACAACCCGTGCCGGAATTCCAGCATTTTACATACTCTCCCCAAATCTGAATTTACATACAAAATATATTCGACAGAATCGAATGGTCAAACATTTAATCAACCTTGAGTATTCAACATTGATCAGAGTATACTATAGTATACCCAATGGGCTATGAGATTTTTGGGTTGTATTGGTTGAATTAAGTTTGATTCAGGTTGACTAGATTGAGTGAATTCAATTGAATCAGATTATTGTGTGTTTGGGTTTGGGGGTTAAAATCTAACCCCAAACTCCGATGGTAGACCATCTGCCTAAGCTTTTGATTGCTGAAGCTTCTTTTCGTATTCTTCTGTTTCCTTGTAGAGGTACTCGAAGTTCTCAAATAGTCTTGGTTCCTCGAAGTGTTTCCTCATATCTTCGATTATTGGCTCAATCTTTTTCCAGTGCAGTTTCACTGCGAATAGCTCATGAAGAAGTTCAATGTTTGTAAGCTTTCTCTTGAGGAGAGCACCGACTCCTTCAAAGTATGTGAGGACAATGTAGAATGCTGTTGTTACTGGATGTTCTCCAACAACTCCATATTTCTGTTGGAAGTCCTGAAAATCTTTGAACTCAGTAGCCATGTATCTGCCTGAGGCTTTCGAGTATTCCTCACTGCAATAGTATGAATAAAGTCTCATTATCATATCCATCTGTCTGACTTTATTCTGATTTCTCATGTCAAGAATATAGTAGACGACACCAACCAACACTCCTGCAGCTGCAACGATGGCAGAAATCTCTGTAACGCCAACCATGACTGACCCTCTTTCTAAAGAAAGAAGTCTATCCCCAGTTCAGCTATAGCTTTTACGCAAAACCATGTAAAACAATGTGTGTGACCCCTTAGTGCGCGCCTTAGTGACTAAGGTGCGTGCGTTACTTCCGTTTACGAAAGACCTTCGCCCCCTCCACCCCGGCCGCGCACTCGAAGCCGGCCTCAGTCAGCTGGCGCGCGTGCATTGAGGTTAAAAACTAACCCCCCCATACACAAAAAAAGGGAAGTTGAGGCGCAGATTCGAACTGGTCTAACAGTCTAACCTTGGTTGTTATAGAAGTCCAGCTCACCTGCTAACGAGAGCATTTCACCCCGGTCCAAGCTGGCCAACGCATCGTTAACAAGGCCAATCACTTCGCAGGGGGTGTAGTAGTAACCGCTATGACATTC
>CAYGAG010000118.1:0-4923 GCA_964347765.1 uncultured Candidatus Bathyarchaeia archaeon | reverse complement strand
TAGCTGATACACCAAAAATGCTCTTTTATTCTCTCGAAGATTCGTCTTTCTATTGATGGAATTCTTTCTACGAGTTCATCTATCTTGTGGTAAGGACGGTTCTCCTTGATTTCCTGAAACAGATCCTCATCTACACCTGCCAATTCCATTAATGTCTCTTTGGAGGCGATGTTGATCTCTCTAAGCAGACGTTCATGTTTTGGATCTCCTCTGAATTTTTCCTTCACATTTTTACTGGCTAATCGATGAGCCTCGTTTACGCTGTGTCCTTCAGCCCTATGCTGGATTTCTCTCAATTCATGATATAGAATATGCTCATCAAATTCCTTCCATTTCTTAGAGATCCATATCTCGTTTAACGGTATTCTCAACTTGTCCGCGGCAGGAGGAAATATAGTTCTGCCTCTGTATCTGACTCTATAACACGCGTTGTAATTCTCCATAGCTTCATGTGGAACATAGACTATTTTGTAACCCATTTTCTCGATCTTTTCCTTCACACTTTCATTTTCTGGCATTTTCGTCATGCTTCATAATTGTGTCTTCACTATTCAGCGATCTCTCATATGGGTTTTCTCTTCTTATTCTAGCGCGCATGGAAGGCGTTGAAGGCAGATCTAGTCGCTTCAACTAGGGGTTCGTTTCAAGCAGTATACCTTGTTTCTTGAATCCGTTTTTTTCATAGAATCTGATAGCTGTCTTGTTGTCTTTCCTCGTTGTAACATGGATCTCTTTAACTTTTCTTCTCTTGGCATTTTGTATGGCCTTTTGCAGCAGTTGTGAGGCTATTCCTCTTCTTCTGCAATCTTCTTTTACGAAGAGACTCGTTATATCTGAGTTAACTCCTGCGTGAAGGGGATCAACGAAGAAGACTTGATGCAGGAAAGCTACTAGCTCACTATCATATTCAGCTACCAACAACTCACCATTAGGATCATTGATTGCTTCACGTAGAGTTGCATTCCTCTCAAGTTCCCAATCAGAGAACCTGAGAAAAAGCTCTTCTAGACATGGAATATCTACTTCTCGAGCCAGTCTAACGATTGTTGGCATTGGTGTGTCGCCCCTCATTTGAGAACCGGCATGCGTGGTAGTTTGAAGTCTACGCGAAAAAATCTTTCCCTCCTTGACAACATGGCAGAATGAGGAAGAATGTCAGTACGATTTCATCGATGTTACTGGCAATCGTCTAGGCGTATACATATCATATATGTCTCTTTTTACTTTGGATCAAAAACGACCGTATTGCATGAGATGCAGTCTTTCTGAGAAGTGCTGCCTTTTGGATGGTAATTTAGAGCGGATTGTCTTACTGTACTTCCTTAGAAAGCTTAATTGCTTAGTCAGTCTTCGATTATTCTAGCTATGATAGTCAGATTGTTGAAATTCATATGATGAGAAGAGCAGGGATTAGAACATTCCGGCTGTAATGGTATGAACTCGGTTACTGATGAATGACAGTCTGGCGGACAGAACACTTCCTTGATCTGGCGCGCTTCAAAGGTGGTGCTAACAAGCGATTTAGTTGCCAGGGGATCTTCTTTGTGTGGTCTCAGTTTGAGCGAAAGATTTTATTTCTTTCCGGCGTACTTGGATTTGAAAGTGAAACCATTATGAAGGTTAAACCCAGCAAAACATTAGACTGCATAGGGCTATACTGTCCTGAGCCAGTTTATAAAACAAGAATGGAGCTGGACAACATGAAGAGTGGAGAAGTCTTGGAGGTTGTAGCAGATGACCCGGCTGCAGAAGCGGACATACGAACCCTTGTAAAGCATTTAGAGCAGGAGATAGTAAGTATAACACAGGAAGAAAACGCGGTGCGGATTTTAATCAGAAAAAAGAAATGACGGAGAGAAGCAAAGTGTCCGAGAGAAAAAGAATGTTGTACATTCAAACAAGCGGTGTTGAGGCGCCAGAACGTGCCTATGCGCCTTTCATTTTGGCCACAACGGCAGCCATGATGAACATAGATGCTACCGTATATTTCTTGATCAGAGGAGTCACGCTTGTGAAGAAGGGAGAAGCAGAAAAAATCAGGGTGGGCAGTTTCCCATCGCTTAAAGAAGTGATAGACCAAGCGATAAATGCTGGAGTCAAACTTGTGGTTTGTGAGCAAAGCTGCGGACTGCTAGGAATCCCGCGTGGAGAATTTACCGAAGAAGCCAAAGTGGTTGGTGCAGCAACACTTAACGATCTGGCACTTGACTCAGACGCAATTCTCTGCTTCTGAGTGAAGAAATGATGTCAACAACCAAACGCGTTTATATGGATCATGCTGCAGGCAAACCTGTCGACCCTCGGGTTATAGAGGATATGCTGCCTTACATGAGATCAGCTTATGGAAATCCCTCATCCGTCCACCAGTATAGTCAAGAAGCAAGACAAGCCCTAGATGATGCAAGAGCAAAGATTGCAGGATTGGTTAATGCAGAGAGCAAGGAATCGATAATTTTCACTTCAGGCGCCACCGAGAGCAAAAACATCGCGATAAAAGGGTTTGCCTACCGCAATAAAGATCGAGGAACACGTGTAATCACCTCTAGCATCGAACACATGTCAGTTCTCAACCCATGCAAGTCCTTGGTAGCTAAAGGATTCCAAGTGACTTTCCTTCCGGTGGACCAATATGGTCTTTTAGATCCTGCACATCTGGAGAGAGAAATGAGCGAAGAAACTATTCTTGTTTCCATCATGTATGCAAACGGTGAAATAGGAACGATCCAGCCCATAAAAGAGATCAGTCAAATAGTGCACAGCAAGAATGCATGTCTACACGTGGATGCTACAGCAGCAAACGGACAGCTTTTAATGGATGTTGCAGAAGACGGAATAGACTTACTTACAGTATCATCGAACGACATGTATGGGCCGAAAGGCGTAGGCGCACTCTATGTCAAGAAAGGTACAAGGATAGAACCGTTGATTCATGGTGGGGGTCAAGAACGAGGATTGCGGTCTGGAACAGAAAATTTGCCAGGCATAGTAGGTTTCGGAAAAGCCGCAGAAATAATGAAGGAAGAGATGCCTGATGAAAGCGAGAGGTTAAAGAAGCTTAGAGACAGACTCACTAAGGGATTGCTTGACTCCGTATCCTACTCCTTTCTGAACGGGCATCCAACTAGGCGGTTATCCGACAATGCCGCCGTCCGTTTCAACTTCATCGAAGGTGAGTCCATTCTACTGAATCTGGATATGATGGGAGTTGCAGCGTCCTCCGGTTCCGCCTGCACTGCAAAGACTCTGCAGCCTTCACATGTTTTGTTGGCGATTGGACTTAAACACGAAGAAGCGCATGGTTCGATCTTATTCACATTAGGCAGGCAAAATACTGAAGAAGAAGTAGATTATGTATTAGATATAATGCCAGACATAGTTAGAAGGTTAAGGGAAATGTCCCCACTAACCCCAAAGGAGTTGGAAAAATAGTGTATAGCGAAAAGGTGATGGACCATTTCAGAAACCCCCGCAATATGGGCGAAATTCCAGATGCTGACGGCGTAGGCACCGTTGGGAATCCTGTATGTGGAGACATGATGACAATCTACATAAAGGTTAAAGAGGATCGTATAGCTGACGTTAAATTCAAAACCTACGGCTGCGGAGCAGCAGTTGCAACTAGCAGTATGGTAACAGAATTGGCCAAAGGGAAGACTCTGGATGAAGCCGTGAAAATCACCAGGGGAGATGTGGCAAACGCGTTGGAAGGACTTCCCCCGATCAAAATGCATTGCTCCAATCTTGCCGCAGACGCTCTGCATGCAGCCATAGAAGATTACTACAAAAACAGGGAAAAGAAGGAGGAGAAATAAACAGATGGGACCAAAATTCATTCAATGCGAATTCTGTAAAGCCAAATTCCCACTAGAAAAATGCGAGCTTGCAGCCTGTACGGCTGTCATCAACGGAAAAGAACATGTCTTCTGCTGCAGATCGTGTGCACAACGGTACGAACAAAAGAAGAAAAGCAACACGCATTAGGAACCTGAAGGCTTCTGCGCACAGAGAATAACGCGCGCGTGTGCTGACTGATTGTACTAGATTCTGAAACATTTTGTTCTAATGTGTGGGATTATTAGTTGTTGAGTGTCATATAATACCAGGAGACGTGTAGAGGTGTTTTAATGGAGAAAAACGGAATCTCTCTGATTGGTTTTGTTCTGATGGTAGTATTGGTGGCGATTGGTTGGGTTCACTTTCTGAGGGCGTCTCCCGATGAGATTGTTGCAATGGCTATTATTGAGGACACGTTTGGTGATCGTATAGGGGTCGAACCGACAAGTAGTGATGTTTGGGATGAGCTTGTTGAGCTGTATCATAGCAAAGAGGAAATGTTTATTGGAGGGGTCGTCGAAGTTTTCATCCCTATAGAGCCTGATCCAAATTATCCTTGGGGTTTCCGTTTCAAACCGGAAACTATTATTGTTGCGGAGAATATTGCTGAAGGGTTACAGACAACCATCCGTGGCATAAGCGAAGATGTGGATTATTGGATAAAATTTGGTCCTGCCTACGTTCTTGCCAAAGTTGTTGAGATGCATGAAAGAGGGGAAACCAGCGACATTACAGGTCCAGATGGCCTTCCAGATGGTAGATGCGACATGAGAGACATAGGACTCGCGGCAAGAAACTTTGGACGAACTGTTCCCCCTGCGCCTTCGAACTGCGACATTACAGGACCGATTATAGGCGTACCAGATGGAACAATCGATATGCGAGATGTAAGACTCGTAGCTAGACACTTCGGTGAAATTAGCCTATAACATCAAGCGTGGAGCATGCGCGCTTTCGTAATGAGGGTCTCTTCTCCGCGCGCTTTTCAAGGTACAGTGGGGAAGATCTTATACTGAAAGGACACGGTGATAGTATGTTCAGTGAAAGCATGTCTGTTAGAGAGAACGTGTCAAAACAGGAGACCTTGAT
>CAYGAG010000117.1:3543-4954 GCA_964347765.1 uncultured Candidatus Bathyarchaeia archaeon | reverse complement strand
GTGAGCATTGCGGCTACGATGCTTTTGCCGATGTCGTGAATATCGCCTTCCACGGTGCCGACAACCACTTTGCCCAAAACCTTTCTGGAGACCCCTTTCGCTAACGCGGGCTCCAATATGGCTAGGGATTCTTTCATGGCTTGAGCTGCCATCATTAGCATCGGAAGGAAGACTTCTCCGGCTTCAAATTTGTCTCCCACAATTTTTAGGCCCTCTCCAAGGCCCTGTTCAATGGCTTTCAGCGGGTCAAAACCTGTTGCCAAGACCTCTTTGGAAATTTCAACTGCTAATTCGACGTCATAGTTTACAACAGCTTCCTTTAGTCTTTTCAAAACATCCTCACTCACGTCCGATCCTCTCCAGCGATAGCTACACGCAAGAAAATCAGATGATTGCTTTATATAATTTCCTATAAAGCAATGCCAACGCACGCAACGTGGTTAAGCCGATTGCACGCATATAGAATTGTCCTCTAGTACATACTAAAGGAACACTTAAATTCCATCTATTTATTCTAATATAGCGGGTTTCTAAACCCTAAAAGATTGGAGAGAAGGAAAAGGAATTTGTTCAACAATAGGTTACTTAAGGCATCTTGTCTTTGCTTAGCGTTGGTTTCAATATTGTTGGCGATGCGAGCGCGCGCTGTGGAATCCCCAGCCATCTACATTTCCCCGGATTGGGCACACACCGCAGACCCAGCGTCTGCAATTGGCACAAACTACACAATTTCGATTTATACGGATTACACTGGTGACGATGTTTGGGGCTACGAGTTCACTCTAACATACAATGCCAACGTCCTAGCGGGCGTGGAGGTCGTTAACGGAGACCTCATCACCGAGGACGTGGCGACCACCATGCCGTTCGTCGGAGAGTTTAACGACACACTTGGCATGTTGGATCTGACGGGAAACAGCTTCTATGCTCCGCCACCGCCAGCAGCTGTACCTGTGACCTCTGGACCTGGTACATTAGCTAATGTAACCTTCGAAGTCGTGGGCTATGGAATTTCTAACATTACCCTCGGAGATGAAACGATACTCATAGGATATGATAATATACTAGAAGACGAATACATCATCATTGATGAAACAACGCCCGATCCTGGCCACATGGGAGATGGCTTCTTCAAGAACATAATTCTAGGGGACATTCAGGGCGATACTCCTGGGACCCCACCGGACGGCGACTGTGATCGGTACGACTTCTTCGCGTTCCTTGATCATTACGGTAGTAGCATAGGCGATCCCAACTACAATATCCTCGCCGATTTGCAGGGTGACACGCCCGGCACTCTACCTGACGGTGACGTGGATCGGTACGACTTCTTCACGTTCCTCGACAACTACGGGAGGAGCTATCCATGATCGCGCAAGACTTAAATCGCTGCCGACTCTTCAAACAGGAG
>CAYGAG010000117.1:0-3533 GCA_964347765.1 uncultured Candidatus Bathyarchaeia archaeon | reverse complement strand
TTGAGATGGAGACTGGAGAGAGAATAGAATGATTCTTAAAAACTCTTGGAAATATCTTTCAGCGGTTACGCTGATCTGTGTCATCATGATTAGTGCGTTCTTGAGCAGCAGACCCATAATACTGAAGGCGCAACCCCCAACCATCTTCACAATTGAGGCGACTATTACTCAAAACGACTATTTTGGGTACTATGGCGGTTATTATGAGATTTGGCTGAAGATCAAACCTGAACTTGCAGATATTGGCATTGAACTTACAATTGAGCGTTGGCCTGATTTTGATTGGTGGGACCAAGTTTGGGAAAATGGTTGGAACCTGACCGGTGATAACCCATATGCTCCTCCGACGACGTATGGAGGATGGGATGTCACCATGCTTGAATGGTGGCTTCAACCTCACGCATTGGAACCTTGGTTCGCATCGATGTCTCTTAACAATATGACTCCTATTGAAGAAGGCTTCAACATCCACCCCTGGATGAGTCCAAAAGCTACTAGAGTACTGTGGCGGGGATGCTTTTCGTTTGATGCGCAAGATCGAAAAGACTACCTATGGGCATGGCAGAAAGAGTGGATGCATGATCCACCGATAGCGGAGATTTACTACCCAAGGCTGTTCGAATTGATGGGAAGCTACGTTGACGGCTACGATCCAACCTGTTGGTGGTACGACATCAAACACTTGGACATCAACGAAACAAAGTTCGAAGAGGTTTTGGCGCCCACAGGGACCGATCCTAATCCAGATCGCTACGGCGTCGGAACCGATACCTTGAAATATGCAGTCAGTGAGGCCATATGGAATTGGAATCCCATGTTCATGGAGACCTATACGGCGGAGCAGGTGGGGTCTCTTGTCTATGACACCTTGTACGTGTGGTCGCTGGATTACACCGCTACTGAATGGAGTGAGCGCGCAGGGAAAGTGGAGCCCAGCCACGGAGACTACATCATAAAGCCCGAGTTGGCTGCTGGCGACCCAACGCCCTTGGAAGGTGGCAAACGTATGAGAGTTCCTCTCAAGGATAACGTTACTTGGAGCGATGGTGTGCCGTTCAATGCAACAGACGTAAAATACACCTTCGACATGACCTTTACGCCTAAAGCTAAGAACAGCGGCGTAGGCGACTTCTCTTTCGCCATAGAGTCTGTGGAACTCGTAGACGATCCGGGGGGAGTCATAGACCCCTATACTGGATACGGGCCGATCGACCCATACCAGATTGACTTCATACTGCATGAGCCGCATCCCGACATAAAGTCAATTCTAGCAAATGATTGGGGAGGAGGCACCATTATGCCTTGGCACTCGCTGAAGCACATCGCGCCTCAACACCTGAAAGGCGATGTAACGAACACCGACCCCATGCAGATGGTACCGGGCACTGGGCCCTTCATAGTGACAGACTTTGTCGAAGATGTCTACATCACATTAGAGAGGAATCCTCTTCACTGGGGTTACGCTGATGGCTACGGTCCACATGTTTCCACGCTAATCTTGGAGTATGCTACGGACGCCGCGACAAGGAAGACACTGTTGCTGAATAACGACCTTGATCTCGGCGAGTATCCACTAGCGCATGTGACCGAATACTATACTTACATGACCTATAACAATGTCAGAGTATACCAGTACGACTATCCTTCAGGCAACGGCGTGTGGTTCAACCTCAACAATCCGAAACTAAGCAACAGGTACGTAAGACAGGCCATCGCCCATGCGATTCCCTACGACATAATATACTCTATGACACTTCCAGCCTGGGGCATCGAATCTGTAGTTCCCGGAATAACACACATACTACCAACCCAATATTACACAGACCCAAACACAGCAATAACGGTACACCTGTTCAATGATGATCTTGAACCCTACCATTACGACATCGTTGAAGCGCAGCAATACCTGAACATGTGGATGTATGCGCAACCTACATACGCTCCAGCAGGCAGTGCAGAGGTGGCTCAAGGGCCTGTAGGCGACGCGGACTTCAGCGGACGCGTCAACTACGACGACTACTGGGTGTGGCGAGATAATAGCCCATCGGTACCCGGCGATTGGTCGTGGCTTCCAGGAATGGACATCGACCCAGACTTCAACAACGACGAAGTCGTCGACGGCGACGACTTTATCGAGTGGTCACTAACCTACGGAAACCGATATCCATTCGCAGGCGCCAGATGAAACCTTTTGCACACGCGCGCGCTTTGTGAGGTTAGTAGGCGATGACTTACCAACTGTTGAAAGTGCTGCTGCTTCTTTACGGTGGTGGAGATCCGTGTTTGATGCACGCTTTTACGAAAGCCTTTATGTGCTGCGTAGGTGTTTCGAGCCAGAAGTCACATCCGGGGGCTAATACGTCAACTCCGTCTTCTACGCAACTCTTTACAGCCTCGTTGATCTTTTCAAGAGGGCCCTGATGTATCACGGTATAAGAGGGAACGTTTCCGATTATCGGGTATCCTGGTCGGGTTCTGTCAATCTTTTCTTTGGCCTCCTTGATCGGGGTTCGCTCATCAACTGCTATTGCGCTGGCGCCGCAATCAACCATCTTGTCTACGATCATCAATGAGGACCCGCATATGTTTAGAATCGTTGGGGACTTTAAACGGTTGATGATCTCCGTTAGATAGGGCTTGACAAACTCGTCGAAATGTTTGGGAGAGATGTTATCGTTTGACGCACCCATGCCGTGCAAAGTGATGATGTCGGCTCCTGCATCTCTGTACAAACCCCCAATTTCTGCGTATACGTCAAGGGTCTCTCTTAGAAATTGGTGGATCTTCTCTGGTTCTCTGCCTAGCCACTTCATGAATGTGATTGTGTCCACTAAGTAGCTGCTGATGCTGGTGAACGGTGGGACTATGTAGGCGTTGACAGGTACGTTGCCTTCAAATTCTGCTTTCAGTTTTTTGATCGCTTCGACTACCACTGGGATTCTTCCCGTTTTCGACACATCTTTTGGCAGTTTAAGGTCTGAAGGGTCTTTCACATGAAATTCCTTAATGGATGGCCACTTTATCTTGTCCTCATGAAAGTCGATCTTGGCGCCTAAGACTTCTGCTTCGATGGTCATGCAGAACGGGAGCGATATGTTGTCGAGACCGCATAATCTGTGAGCTGCTGAGCCAAGTTTAGCCATTTGTGCAGGGTCTTTATGCGCGCTGGGCCAAAAGGCGTTGTAAGCCTTCATGAAGTCAATTGTAGAAACACTGGCAGAGTTTATGCAGGGTATCCTACCCGCAGCTTCTTTTTTCCCGTTCAGACCGGCCATTACTATTTCATATGGGTTCATCTTTCTTCATGCCTATTGATCGTGTCGGGTTTATGTGGCTTTTCCTACCATTCACAGGTACACAGAGTCTATCTGAATAGGCGAAACACACGAAACCTTGCTTCTAATAATTGCCCTTAACAGCTTCGACCATTGCTTTGATGTTCTTAATCGGGGCCATCGGGGAGAACCCACACCCGGGCTCAAGGAAGTCAACGCCAGACGCTAGAGCCTTTCTTGATTCTTGCTTCACATCTT
>CAYGAG010000116.1:0-5007 GCA_964347765.1 uncultured Candidatus Bathyarchaeia archaeon | reverse complement strand
CAATGCGTCTTGCCCGTCTTGCCCGTCCCGCCCCGTTGCCGAAAAAGCCGGAAATTTCCCGCTTTCCATATTCTGTAAAATTGGCGGCCAAATTCGTCCATTGCAAATGCTTTCGGGCGGAATTTTTGGCTTTTCTGGCAACGGCGCGTCTCGCCCGTCTCGCTCGTCTCGCGGACCCGGCGGGCATCCCCCCCGTCAGGGGGGCTCGAATCCTCCTGGGCAACATCCCAGACTCTGCTGGGTCGGGCGCGAGGCACCCCGGGAGTTTACGAATTCAGTTTGCACATCGAAAACGTTCTATGGAGTTCATAGATAGATTTCGCGCTTTCGAAGTCGAGCGCCTAGCGCATTCGCTTTATATTTTTGACTAAGAGAGAAGGAAAATTCCGTGCAAGGCAATTAAAATTGCTTTGAGCTGTCACCTTGTTCATCGTAGTCTCTCTACGCGTGTGTGCGCTGTGCTATCTCTTTTTTGTGGCAATGATGCAGTAGAAGTAGTCACCTTCATCCTTGATTGCCTCGACTGTGAACCCTGCAGCGTCAATGTACGCCTTGACTCTCTCTCTTCTCAGTTTGTGGTGGGGTGTAGGGCCAGCGCTCAAGTAGCCTTGTTTCCACTCTAGCACTATCAATTTGCCACCAGATTTCAGCATCCGATAGGCGTTGTTGAGGGCTTTCATTGGATTGTAAAGGTTTGGCACGACGGTTCCGAAGAACGCTACGTCAGCTATCTCTTCGCCAAGCATTACCTTCTCGGCAGACCCTTCTTTTGCAACGAGATTACTAATCCTCTTCTCATCAGCGAATGCCCTTATCTTTTGGACTGATGTGGGAGAGGGGTCTGTCGCATATATCTTCCCTTCATGGCCTACTATCTGAGTTGCAGCTCTGGTGAATAGTCCATCAAAGCAGGCTATGTCGAGAAAAGCATCTCCCCTCTTCAAGCCGTAGGTTGTTAGAAATCTCTCTGGATTTAGCTGCTTTTCCACCTCCTCATCTCTCGGCAGAAGCTCACGCCATGCTGGAACAACAATGATGCTTTTGCCGGCCTTTGGATTAATTCTACCTTGAAGGTATTCCATAGCTCGTCCGCGCCTCTCGCTTATATCACCCGTCCAATCTTCTCCAGGAAGAGCTTCCTTCTCGAAGTAGGTCATGCCTCTGGCTATCTCTAAACCTATCTGCTCAGCAAACTCGGGCTTCACAAGGTCAGCGACACTTTCCTTCTTTACACGGTAAGTAGCCAAGAGCACAAGCTGAAACTTCTCCAAGTGGTCACGAAGCTTGGCGAAACCATTTTGGACTGGTTTCACAATCTCATCATTAGAAACCAACCCCACAAAGAACATAGTGAGTAAGTTAGGAATGATGTCCCTAGAGCTCGCTAATGAGAAAATCCGGCCAATTGCAGCTTCAAGGTCCTTAAGATCCTTGATATGAAAGACGAGGATGAAGTGCAGCCCGAGCTTGTTCTCAATCGAATAATCTACTGGGGTATCCATAACGTGGGTTCTGAATGTCAAACCAGAGTAGAACTTCCCCTCCATCATATCCGCTAGATAAGACAGCCATTTCCGCAGATTTTCATCAAAAACACCTACTGACATTTGGTCTGCTTCTACTTTCTTTCCAGAAGATTGCATCCTTAATATTGACTGTTGCGTCAAGCCCTCGAATAGTTGGCGATCTTTCAATTTGTATATTCTTTTTCTTCCCACTTTCTTGCTTTCGAGAAGCCCCTCGCGCTCAAGGCTTCTGAGCACATTCGTTGTTGTTTGAATTGAGCGGTTTGCCTTTTTTGCGAGCCACTTTGCGGTAATTGTTGCTGTTTGAACTGGGCGATTTTCCCGTTTTGCGAACCACTTTTCGGTAATTCCCAACTCCGCATTTCCCACAATCCAATAGTATGTTCGAGCAGAGGGTGACCTCGCGAAATACTCTAGATACTTGAGGAAACGGGAATCTTGCATCGCAATCGAATAGATAATCGCAAAGTTTATATATAAAGCTATTGCCCAATAGTATTGGCAGATAGTATTTGCGCATGCATGGGCAACGTGTAAACGAGGAGGTGGTAACATGGGAAAAGGAAGTGGGCGATCACCCAACGATCAGCGATCAGATGCTAGGAACCCGACAAGCACAGAATACAAGCATGCAATGGATAACCGCAGCACTCAGTTGAACCCAAACAGCGCTATCTACAAAGGTTCCAAAGACTCCAAGAAGTAACCCTGCAAAGACTAGATGATATTTGAGACTGAGGGTAGCAGGATAGCTCCACAAGCGCGCAGGACCTACCTACTGCCCCCAACTCTCCCTTTTTTCAGTGTCATAAAAGAGACTTAAGGTTTGCCTTCTCGTAAACTTCCTTCAATGCGCGCGCGCGGGCGATATCCCGGATTGTAGTAGGTTGGGCACAAGGCAACCTGGGAGTCTACGATTTCAATGATCGTTGAATATTAGACCGTGCATGAATGAACCCACGTGGGAAGTCAACCTAATCGTTTGTCACTCCAACCAAGGACAGAACGGTCTATATATTCTCCCGAATACCCCAGCAGCTTCAATAACACCTTGTGGAGTAAGGTTTCCAGAGTATTACCAAGCTGAATGACTCGTTTCCAATCTGTTTCATCGAATATGATGCGTCCGTGCACGAATTTATGACGCTCGTTAATTGCTTCCCGTTCGTAATCACTAGTAGGCAGTTCGATTTCATCAAAGAAAACTCGGTATTGTTCCATGATTCCAAAATTGTACGCGTTCATTATGTTCGCGGTTATTTTGTCACCATTCTCTTTGTCTGTGAGCTTTCTTTGTATAGCGGTAATCTCTTCTTTCAACAAGCTGTTAAATTCCCGATTCTTCATGTAGACTCCACGGCTTCGAGATCCAATTGACTTGTACCATCCATTCATTATTGTCTCCAGAGCGGCCGCAAGCATTGGAAGATTCCCCCCAACTGGTGTGTCACGAGAGGTCCAATAGTGCCACAAACTTTCCTTGAGAAGTAGGGATTCACGCTTTTCATAATACGTTGGCAACAATTGGCTAATGATTCCCTCAGCCTTACTTCTTGTAAAGGAGCCAATCCTTATGGGAGGTTCATCCGGTCTTATACAATAAGACTTTGCTCGTTTTCCCCAAGGATCATGAACATGTGCCTCTACCAAGTTTTCATTTTGGTCAAATAATGTATAGCCTACTGAGAGAAGCTGTCGTCCAAAGATGAAGCTACATAGTTCTTCGATCTTCTCTCTTTCGTACACGTCTGGAATCCGCCCCCAAGTCTTCCGGTACTCGATTCCGATGTTTGATGAAAAGTCTGGTCCAATTCCATTAGGAACTTTGGTCACCAAAAATTCCAAATCAGGTATTTTGACTCTAAGAAAATCGACCACAACACTGGAAGAGTCAAGTCCTGAAATCTCTATGGAATCAATCTTATCTTCCTTTGATGCTGACCGCACCCGATTGAACCTTCTTGCAAGCTTTCGATTTGTGGTTCTGCAAAAAACACTGTCATCAGGTCCATTAAGGTACCACTCAACAAGATGTGTGCCTTCATTCTCGTTTTGGTATTCTATTTTCAATTCCTTGAAATGGAGGTCAACCGTACC
The DNA here is from genome assembly GCA_964347765.1 of uncultured Candidatus Bathyarchaeia archaeon. GTDB lineage: Archaea > Thermoproteota > Bathyarchaeia > Bathyarchaeales > Bathycorpusculaceae > CAYGAG01. The sequence continues at coordinate 1,384 of CAYGAG010000116.1, read as the reverse complement.
TGAGACGTGTTGATCTCTAGAGGATTCATGAACTGAACCTAAAGTACAAGATTTAAGACTGTAATGTATAATGTCGAAATGGGAGCCTTGAATATCAAATCCTTCGGCAAAGCTACCTGCAACACCTGAAGATGGGCGCAATCCTTCTTCAAAGATGGAATCTTCAAAATGAAGTCTTGCCTTAAGGTTATAGTCCTCATCTCGTTCTATTTTGATCTCCTTTTTTCCTTTTGGAAGTTCTGGTCTGTCATCAACTTCGGTGATTGTGACAGGTTCAACCAAAACCTCCCATTCCAAATATGGGAGTAAAAAATCTTTCATATTTTTCCCCTACATAGCTGATATCAATTATTATCACTAAAAATCTTACGTGCACAGATTCAGTACAAGAAGGCAGAAGAAAATCGCGTAAGGCAACATCCCGAATGGAGTGAGTTGGATGTGAGGCACGATGAGAGTTTACGAATGTTAATTGATTTCACTGGAGTTCTTTGATTTAACTGGCAATCTTGCGCGCGCGCACAAAAAAAGCCATGTACTCCACAATGTAGAAATCACCTGCGTTTCCTGAACACCTTCGCTCCTTCCACCTCTGTAACATACTCGAAGCCGGCTTCCACAAGTTGACGGACTTCCTGAACCGTCTTTGCAGCAGCCGACGTGTAGTCGTCGTCCCCGAACGCGATCAGCTGGACGTACCGCAGGGTGCTCCTCAGATTCCGATGCCCAAGCATTTTCTGGGTGTACAAAATGTCCCTCGTCTTGTGGTAAGTCATTGTCGCAGCAAAGTGGCGTAGATCATACAGCCGGATGGTCCTGAAAGTCGGGTCCATCAGCTTCGTGGCAACGGTGTTCCTCAGCCTGACCCACCTGCCCGTCATCTTCTTCCTTCTCGGAAATGGTTGCTCGTTCAGTCCGAAGCCGTGCTTCCCGAGGTACTCCTTCAGCATGGCCAATGTTTGCCTCCTCACCTGCACGGTTCTTCCTGCGCCTCCTTTCGCGGTCCGGACGGTGAAGGTTCCTCTCTCCAGATCGATGTCCCTGGTCCTGGTTCTTTCAAGCTCGATGGGCCTCATACCAGTGTCTCGCAGAATGCTGAAAACGAGAACGTACTTGCCTCTGGCTCTAACAATTACCTGGTTGATTTTCTCTTCAGTAGGGATTCTTGGCAGCCTGTCTTCAATTCGAAAATGCGGTAGGTTCCACTTCAGACCGTTTGCCCGGACGTAGCTGTTGTAGGCGTAGGCGACCCCCTGCCTGTAGGCGTTGGACCAGTTCGCCCGGTTTGCGATGAACCCCTTCACCGCTTCCGGGTCGCCCAGGTCCACTCGCTTTGCCAGGTACCTGAGTCGGTCTCCCTTGGCTTTCAGCGTGTCCTCAGAAT
>CAYGAG010000115.1:0-5031 GCA_964347765.1 uncultured Candidatus Bathyarchaeia archaeon | reverse complement strand
TTCACGGTGTTGTAGGGTCTGCCTTAGAGAAGGTGTACGCTGAAAAGACTGATGAACATCTGGGGGAGCTTGCCTATCATTTTCTGGAAAGTGGAGACAAAGATAAAGCACTTGGCTACTTTTTGAAGGCAGGGGAAAAAGCCCAAAAGATATACGCTCACGATGAAGCCTTCTCTTATCTTCAGCATGCACTTAGACTTCTTGAGACAAAGAAAGGCAAGGTTGAGGAAAAAGCTCGTATAACGGAGAGGCTCGGCGACATTAAAGCGTGGATTGGACAATTTGATGCCTGCATAGAGTACTGGAATGAATCGTTAACATTGTGGAATCAGTTGGAAGATAAGAAAAACATTGCAGGTCTTCATGTAAAGATGGCATCCGTATTCTGGAATGCTTTTAGTGACACGGGCAGGGCTTCTGAACATCATCGCATGGCTTTGGAAATGCTTGAAAAGGAGCCTGAAAGCGTAGAACTAGCCAGTTCATATCAAGATATTTCTCACATGCTTAGGAGAAGTGGCGAACTTGCTGAAGCTTCAACTTGGGCACAGAAGACGTTTGAACTGGCAGAGAAATTAAATGCCCCCGAAGTTCTTGCAAGATGTTGTGCCAATCTGGTAATTTTGAGTATGTTTTCCGGAGAACTCGAAAAAGCAATAAAATACTTTGAACAAGGAATGAGGATAGCTCTCGAAAACAACTATACAGAACCGGCTATCCTTCTGTACAACAGCATTGTCTATGTCTACTGGCAAGAAGGAGAATTCCAAAAAGCGTTCGAAACCGCTCAGAAAGGATCAGAACTAGCGAAGAAAGTCGGTCACGTATCCATGATACCGTGGATGGAAATGTGGCAGGCCTGGTGCAATGTGCTCATGGGAGAGATTGAGAAAGCCGTTTCTGTGCTTGAAGACACTCTAGCATTGGATAAGAGAACGAAGAACACCGCTCACATCTCCTACACAATGGGAGGTATTGGAGTATGTTATTATTGGTTGGGAGAATGGGACAAGAGTCTTCAGTATCTGATGGAAGCCCGTGACATCGCAAAGGAGACTGGAGAATGGCAGGAATCCTCCCATGTTGCTCTATGGCTTGGAGAACTATTTATGGAAATGGGAGATTATGTGGAAGCTGAGAAATACTTAAACGAAAGCAACAGCGTCAGTGAAAAAACAGGAGACACACTCAGACAGCTTACCGAGGCATTTCCAGCCCTTTCAAGACTGTATCTTAAAAAGGGCGAAATCAGAAAAGCTAAAGAGCTGATTGAGAAAATCTACGAATATGCAGCAAGAACAAGAAACAGACTGGCTATCGCTAACACTGACGCGTTGAAAGCAATGTTTTTCAGAAGTGAGAAAAAATGGGAACAGTCCATACAGCACTTCGAAAAAAGTCTTCAAGGATACAAATCCCTAAACGCACAAAAATGGTGTGTAGGCCAGTTCGCTGAGCTCCTGTACGAATACGGCTTAATGCACCTGGACAGAATTGCAGAAGGTGATAAAGAAAGAGCTTACTCTCTTCTAAACCAAGCACTAGAAATATACGAAAAAATGGGTGCTAAAAAGAAAATCCGAAAAACTAAGTCAATAATTCACCCAGAAACTGGGCGTCAAATGGTTGAGCCTAAACCTGTAGCAGAGGCTTCGGAGGTTCTTCCAACTCACGTTACTACTGGATATGCAGATCTTGATGATCTGTTGTTCGGTGGAATACCAAGAAACTATGCGGCCACTTTAGCTTCGCCTTCATGTGACGAAAGAGACCTGCTGATCAGGAGGTTCCTTGAAGCAGGAGCGAAAGAGGGGGAAATCACATTTCACATTATCACAAAGGCGAGTGGAATAGAGAGTCTTGCGGAGGATTTTCAGTCCAACTTCTATCTTTTCGTATGTAACCCTGAAGCAGACGCAATCATCAAAAGCTTGCCCAATGTGTCTAAGCTGAAAGGTGTGGAAAACCTAAACAACATTAACATCGCCTTAACCTCAGCCTTTCGTAAATTAGACAGGATACCTAAGAGGACAAGAAGGATTTGCATCGAAATCGTTTCAGATATCTTACTCCAGCATCATGCTGTTCAAACCAGAAGATGGCTAAATGCACTCATTCCTGAGCTGAAATCCAGAGAGTTCACTACCCTCGCGGTAATGGATCCCGGAATGCACTCTCCACAAGAGGTCCGCGCAATTCTGGATCTTTTCGAAGGAGAAATCGACATCTACGAGAAAGAAACTGAGAAAGGTATAGAAAAATTCCTGAAAATCAAGAAGATGACCAATCAGAAATACTCGAAAAGTGAACTGGCCTTGCAGGAAGAATGAGTTGTAGGCATTACATACACGTTTTCTGGATCTCAGGAAAAAAGGGCTGTACGGGAGATATCCCCGGTTCTCGGTAGTTGTCCGGATAGATTGCTTATCGCGCGAAAAACTGAAATTCTCGCTGAGCTTACTTCTTCGTGGATATTATGGGAATAAACCTAACGCCTATTGTTGTGAAGCGGATTTCAGGTTTGGAAGACTTTACTGGTAGAAGCTTCGCCGTGGATGCCAGCACGTATCTGTACCAGTTTCTAGCCTTGATCAGAATGCCTGACGGCAAACCTTTAACGGATTCAGAGGGCAACGTGACGTCGCATCTGGTCGGATTAATCTTTCGAACCACCCGTCTTATGCTTGACTACAAAATGCGACTAGCATTTGTCTTCGACGGCAGACCTCCTGAACTCAAAATGGTGGAGATTGAGCGGCGACGGAAAACCAAGAAGAAGGCCTCTGAAGAATGGAAAAAAGCCTTGACGGAAGGCGATTATGCTACCGCCTTTTCGAAGGCTGTGATGACCAGCAGAATGACCAAATCCATGGTGGATGACGCGAAGCGCCTCCTCCAGCTGCTAGGGATACCATATGTGCAGGCTCCCAGCGAAGCCGAAGCCCAAGCTGCATTCATGGCCGCCAGTGGAGACGTGTGGGCTACAACCAGCAAAGACTACGATTCCCTCTTGTTCGGAACGCCCAGACTAGTGCGTTTCCTAACCCTCACGGGGAAAGAGTACCTGCCTAGCAAACGAGTTTCTCGCCCTCTAGAACCTGAACTTATCATATTACAGAGGTTCCTGGGGAAACACGGAATCACCCGTGAACAACTCATAGATCTGGCGATCTTAGTGGGGACAGATTTCAACCTTGGGATCAAAGGGATAGGTCCGAAAACAGCCTTAAAACTCGTCAAAACCCATGGGAAACTAGAGGATATGCCGTCCGACATCAAAGCCAAACTGTCAGCAAATTATCAGACAATAAGGCAGCTCTACCTTGCGCCGAATATAGTTGAAAACTATGAAATCGGCTACGGAGAATTGCAAGAAGAGGAGATATACAGCTTCCTATGCGAAGAGCGGAACTTCTCTCCCACACGCGTCCAAACAGCAGTGAAGAGGATGAAACAATACTATTCATGGACGAAACAAAATGACCTAGGAAAATGGCTAAACTGAATCATGAAAACCGTGTTCCTGCTAATCATCCTACTTGGACATTTCTGGCTTCACTTTCAACAGCCAGCGTATTGTCGACAACCCTGATCCACCGAGTAGCCAGAATCTGGTCGAAGTCTTCACTCTTAGGGTCAAGGTCCGAGACAACCAAGTGCCAATGATCATTTATCGTTGCAAACGTTGAGTCCATGATCACAAACTTAGGCGTATAGCCGAAAACCTTTCTACCGATCCTTGAAAGTATGTCCAAAGCACGTTCCTGCGCCTTGTACGATATAGTATGGTCATGCTGTTTCCACACGATCATAATTCGCTCTTTATGTCCTTTGAGACTCCTCGTTCTCAACACAATGAAGGAATTATCTTCAAAATAGATTTTCTCCTCTGCCAAATCCAGTTCGCACAAGGGACAGTTCAAAGCTTTCAACTTAATTTACCTCAGCAGGCTTTCCGTGTGTTAAGTACAATTTTCCTGATATAAAGAAACCGATTCAATCGAGACACTTTTCTATCTCGACAGACCTATACATGTAGATCTTCGTTTATCTGAGCGTAGGCGGCACGCGATGCGTCAAAGTGAATGGAGGATGAATCAAATTGAATCTTCTTGTGGATCATCGTGAAAGACATCTGAAAGAACTGGTTCAGGGTGTTTGTGCAGAGACGGCTCTTGCTCAACTGCCAATTGGAGACTACTTGGTGATTGGAGAATCAGGAGCGACACTCGTTGAGAGGAAAACCGTCAAGGATTTCTTCTCATCTGCAAGGTCTAACAGATTGTGGGATCAGATGCTAAGAATGATGAAGGCTGAGAAAGTTCTGGGGCATCGAATCAGAAGGAGGATACTGGTGATTCATGGAGACTTCATGGACTACTGGCGTATGATCGGCTATGGACGTGAAGAGAGCATGTCGACGCGTTGGTGTCAGCTTATGGGAGCCTTCATGGAGATAGTCTATGTATATAACACGCCAATCATATATGCTGAGGACGATACTGCTTTCAAGGCGTTTATGAGGATTCTGATTCAGAGGGAGGCGACAGGAAAGAATGACAAGTCTCCAGATGCACGATGGTACAGAAAACCTGTCAAAGCAGACCTGCCTGTGAAGGACCGCAAAAAGTATATCCTGTCTGCTCTTCCATACATTGGTGACCGACTGGCAGAAAATCTTCTGCAACACTTCTGCACGATCTCAGGTGTGGCCTGCGCCTCTATCAAGGAACTTCAGAAAGTGCCGAAAATCGGAAAAAAGAAGGCAGGCTTAATCTACAAGATGTTCCATTAAGACACTGTTCGTACGCTATTAGAAGTGCTCTACAGGACTAGTCTGAACTTGCATTCGTCATCTCCGTTCACAATAGACTTTTCCATGATGACTTCAACTGATTTTCCCAAGACTCCTTCAAAGAGAGCTTTGGCCCATCCCCGAGAACAATTGCAGTACGTTGCTGAAAGCTTCTCATGAGGAATCTTGTTCACGAATGAACAGTAGCATTTTGGATAGATGATATAGACGTTGTC
>CAYGAG010000114.1:910-5032 GCA_964347765.1 uncultured Candidatus Bathyarchaeia archaeon | reverse complement strand
CTAGTGGACTGATAAAAGATACGATTGACGGTTGCAAGGGAAGAAGAGTGGTTCACAATCTGAAAGACTCAGTTTAGTGTTTCTGCTGTCTATTCTCGGTTTCATTATCTTGCTCTTGTCATACTTGTGTCTAAACAATCCTATGGTTCATGAAGACTTCACTCTTCTATATTCTGAGAGAGATACCAGAGAGATAGACCTCGTTGCCGGTTAGCATGTCTCTATTTGGCTGTCCACCCCTCGCCAGGGATGAGTGGTCGTAGTGCACAGCCATGGGTGATCAAGTTCTGCGTGACAGATCCTAACAACCATACTGTTCTAGACTAGCTTGGAGTCGCGAGAACAGGATGGCTACACCTCACAGCTTTCGTGGCAGAACAAAGATGCGTGTATACCCTGCATTTCGAAAATTCGATTGCAGCACGTTCGACAAGAAAGTGTCATTCTGCTGCAGGATAATTAGATCAGTCTTCAGATATCTTTACAGCACATACTTATGGCTGTGACCATAGCAATCTCTATGCTCACAATGATCTGTTTGTCATGTTTTAAGAGAAGGGAGTCAAGAGCAATTTCGCGTTTCTCGTTCAGATTCCACATTCTTGGTCGAATTTTGATTATGGTTAGTCCACTCGATGGCTATCGTTCTTTTCTGGTGATTCGAGAGTTTTGAGAGGTTGGTGGTCTCTCAAGTATGTTCAGAGCTTTCATGAGTATTTGCGTTTTTGGGTTGTCTGTTTTCAGTTCTATTATTTTCATGTGTCCATAGTGTTTGGTTTTGATGATGCCTTCCGCCTCCAATATTCGGAGGTTGCGGTTAACTTGGTTGTAAGTGCTGTTGATGATGCGGACAAGATTTGTGATGTGGGTCCTCTTGATCTTAGAGAGAGCTAGCAGTATCTTTTGTCTGCAAGAAGATGCGATAATCTGCTTCAGCTTCAACTGTAGGTTTCCCTGTGATTCTTTGATGGATTAAACCTTATAAAGATGATGAAAAGGTTTGAAGTGAAGAGAGAGTTGAGTTAAACTGTTTCTTCGCTGAGAACTTCTACTTTAACTTATCTCTCCGTTTGGGAAATGTTTCCCGCTTGTTTTAAGCATGGAACTGCAAGAAGACGATTGTTGAATCGAAGAGGAGGTGAGAATTATTGAAAAGGATGATCACAAAATGTAGGATTTGCCTTCTTGCTTCCACGTTTCTATTGATGACAGTTGTTGTGTCGATGAACATTGCTTCCGTCTCGGCTGCGACATACACGCCAGACAGCATTCAGACATGGGCTGTACTCGTCTGCGGCGGATCTTCCGGTGGTTCGCAGCAAGAGGATTTCGAGAACCAGATTGCAGAGGCTTACAACACTTTGTTGAGCCGTGCTTATGACTCGGATCACATCTACTATCTGGACATTATTTATCCTAGAGACGTTACGGGTGATAGTGTCAATGATGTCGATGCACGTTCAAGCAAAGTCAATGTGGAACACGCTATCACGACCTGGTTAGGAAGTCACTCGGATGATAACGATGTGTGCTTCTTGTATCTCGTCAACCACGGCGGCAACGGAGGATACTTCTATCTTGACAGCAACGGTGACGGAGATCTGAACGATCCAGACGACTATATACGTGACTACGAGGTGGCGAGCTGGATTGCCCAAGTAGAATATGGAGAACTCATCTTTGTGCTTGAAGCATGTTTCGCTGGAGATTTCATAGATGATCTCAGCCAAACCGGCAGGATAATAGCTTGCTCAACTGATGGGAACCACTATGCTTGGCCAGATCCCGGCACTGACTGGCCTGCATTCTCACACACATTCTTCCCAAGACTGGAGAGCATGGATTCTATCGGCGAAGCCTTCAACGTAGCCTATCAACATGTCAGACAGGTGAGACCATATCAATATCCCATACTTGACGACAACGGCGACGGAATTGGACATTACGGGCCACTTCCAAACGGAGGGGACGGAAATCTGGCACTCAGTATATGTTGGATGCCCGGTGACTGCAACGACGATGATATAATCGACATAGTTGATGCTGTGATTATTGGAGCAGCGTACGGATCACATTGTGACCCAAACTGGGATCCAAGAGCAGACTGCAATGAGGATTGGGTGGTGAACTACTCGGATGTTCAGATTATTCAAGATGCCTATGGATCACGACCTGGAGATCCAAATTGGGATCCAAGAGCAGACTGCAACGACGATGGCGTAGTCGACATAGTTGATGCTGTGATTGTCGGTGTGGCGTATGGTTCAAGCTGTGAACCAAACTGGGATGCAAGGGCAGACCTTAACTGTGATTGGGTAATAGACTATACTGACATAGGCATAGTAAGCATAAACTACGGATATCAACCATAAGGATCAAGAGAGCATCTCTGAACAACCAGGACACGGGATGACAAGCCAGCCAAGCTTTATCTCCCTCATTTTCTTTCACAATCTGTCTCTGTCCAGCCAAATTTCTTGGCGATTGCTGCAATATCTTTCATGTCGACCGTGTAGTCTCCGTTTATATCTGCAGATGGATCCCATCTCTCATGTCCAGGACAACCTCCGAAAGCTTTCGCGGCAACTCCAACATCCTTCATGTCAACCTTACAGTCTGGGGTCGGGAGTTCTATTCCGTATGGGTGCACGCTGCCAATGTCATCGTAGAATGTGCTGCCGCCTATGTCTTCCTGAATAGTTGACCAGAAGACATGGTTCCAACTGTAAGTGCCTGTGAACTCTGGCGGTGTGGTCAGGTTGACTTCGATAGTCGTTGTTTTTGTACATTTGATTTCCCCTGTCCAGGAATGTGTCCAGTTTTCTCCTGCATTTATCACAACTCCTTCTTCACTATACTCTGTTCCATTGGGATACATTATGGAAACGCATAATGTTATTGATCCGTTGAGGATCAAGTTACACAAAGTATAGGCTACTACGTGTGGTTGGGTACAGCAATCGATCTTAGCTTCATTTGTCTCATCTATTCTTGCCCTAGCTGTCACTGGGTGGTATCTGTGGAATCCCTCAGGCGAGATGGTTGATACGCTATTGGGCAGATTTGTTTGGACAGTGCTGCTAGGATTGTTCGCGACCAGTAAGACATGGCTGTTTTCCAAGTACTCCTGGAATCTCCATGCGCTACTACCGATCATGTTGGGGTCCGGAGCGAAATCTAGAATGGTAACGGCTGGGACTTCATCACTTGCGAGGGGTTTCCATAAATGTTTGGGCAGGATGATGCTGCCACCTATCCAACTCGCAGCCCAGTAGCTCTTAATGTCAAGTAGAACCTCGAAGTTGTACGGGTCAAAAATCTTGAATGACAGAACGTCTTCAACGCTGGATTGCCACCATGGACCTGGATATCCATTTTCTTCGAGAAGTCGTTTCAACTCTACCCAAGTGAAGTGCACATCGGCTACAGTCAAAGGTGTACCATCCTGCCATGCAACATCAGGTCTCAACTTGAACCTGACTTTCGTACAGGATCCATATAATGGATGGTCATACAGGCTTGTTTCGAAATCTTCAGCTAGCCATGGAATCCACTTTGCCGGGTCAGACGGATCACGCATCAACAGGCTTTCATAAACCAGGTCGAGCACGTTCCAGTCCCATACATATGTAGCGTAGACCGGGTTCAGCATCTTGATATGAGGAACTTTAAAGCCCCAACGTATCGTCATGTTTTCACCATTTCCTCTGTCGAAGTTGGTGGGACGCATGTTGAGGAAACTCCAAAAGTTGTCGATTCCACGCGTTTGGATGTTCACAATGCCCTTCCATTTTTGACCTCTGTACTCGTTTTCCCCATCATCTGGGATCACTGACTGGCCTGCATTACCTCCTGTGTAGTGACGACTTGCGGCTTTGAATCCCAAACATGCCCATAATGGCACTCCAGCTGCCATTTCCGCAAACCTTTCCTGGGCTGCTTTAGTATTTTCCACAGCTTCCTCAAGACTTTCAGCGTAGATTATTCCGTCGATATGTTCATCCAATTCTGTGTCATTTACAAAAGCATAGTTGTAGCAGAAACCTGACCAGTAGGACGAAGAGTGCCAAATTATTAGGTGGGTTGGATCGATACCCAGATTCCATTTACCCGTGTAGAGAT
>CAYGAG010000114.1:0-900 GCA_964347765.1 uncultured Candidatus Bathyarchaeia archaeon | reverse complement strand
CTGCGGCAGGATGGGATATTCACGCCTAATGACTCGGACTCTTACAGCTTCGAGTTCATCTGCTATAAAGTTGCCGAATGCCAGTCTGTGGTCATCTTCCCTTATGAGGAACTTGAGTTCCAGGTGTTCAGAAGCTTGTTCTATCCCATCATCATTGCGATCCCAGAATCTCCAGCCAGTGGACGTGTTAATCGGGAATCCACTCGCATTCAGTAAGGCCGCAGCTTTTGCTCTTGAACAAGGATAGGTCAGATTTTCCAGTAATCCACTTGGCTTGATGTCTGGGTGGCAGTATGTACCCATGTATGGTGGTACAACTGTGTACAGAGGAGCGTAGAATCCATCTCCGATAATCATGTCAAGCTTGCTTCTGTTCACAAGATAGGCTATGGATTGTCGAAACTCTTTTAGGCTGCATGGATTCGGATAAACTGGATTAAGATCAGAATAACCCAGATACTGTCTCGGGTCGTTGTTGATATCAAGTATGTAAAATTCGGTTTGGGACCCATATGGCACTGAGTCAATAGTTTCGTTATAGGGAAAGCCAGTTGCTGGATTAGTTTCATTGCTAGCAAAGAGGTCGTAGTAGGACTTCGTCAAAGGCCAATCAGCGACATCAATATCTCCATTAGCAAGTGCATCCCATTCAGCAGTCTCATTCTTGTAGAGTTTGATCAGCAGTCTGTCTGCTCTTGGTCCGAATCTTTCGAATTTTACGTCTTGGATTGTTCTATCATAATACCTCAAAGAAATCAATGGTTGGATATTGGATGTCACTGCCTGAAGGCCTAATAGCAGAGTTAACACGGTTACGGAAGCCATTCTATTCGACAATTCTTCTATCTAAGATCAAAATCTTTCTACTATTTAATAGATCTACCGGAGTCTTTATCCATT
>CAYGAG010000113.1:0-5129 GCA_964347765.1 uncultured Candidatus Bathyarchaeia archaeon | reverse complement strand
CCTTCGCCTTATAGAAGATGTCTGAGTCGCTTCCGCTCAAGTCAGTCCAATCAGTCCATGCTACGTGGACATTTCCTATAGAGTCGATAGCCAAAGAAGGCTGCTCAGATTTGTCTGTACTGTCTGTTGAGACCAGCTCGGTGCATGCCCAACCCAAGCCAGCCACAAATTTCTTATAGAAAATGTCAGTGTCATTGCCAGAACCACCATAATCAGTATCATCCTCCCAAGCTACATGAATATTCCCAGCTGAGTCAACGACCAACGAGGAAGCGGACGATCCCTCTGTGCTTTCCGTTGAAACTACCTGTGTCATCGCGCCTTCGTAGTAGCGTGCGCGCATTAGGGGATATCTATCTGTGTTGTTCGCATCAAGCACATATGGAACATCTCCTATTCCATCGCTGCCCATCTCATTCTGCTGATGTGGACCGCTGCGCAAGTCTACGTTCGTATAGTCGCTCCAGTAGTTCCCACCAGAAGGATAACCGGAATCCCAAGCATTGTAACGAGACGGATGGACATGCAACTGCTGAATGTTGTTTATGAAATTGTTGTGATGGATGGTGCTGTTCTCAGAGGAGATCAGGTCAATGCCCACCCGGTTGTCCATTATATAATTCCCAGAAAAGCTGTTAGCTGAAGAATCGCCGACACTGATACCTACGACGCTTCCCGAGATAATGTTATAGCTTATTTCATTTCTCCTAGCTTGATTTATGAAACCAATACCTGTGTTTGTGTTTGAACTGACTTTGTTATTGCTGATTATGTTGCCTGTTGAGGCCCAGTCAATATGGATGCCGGTTGCTCCACTGGAGTGGATCAGGTTATCGAAAATCCTGTTGTAGGAACCGTTGTTAGTAGCAACACCCCATTCGTTGAAGTAAACAACATTGTTGTATATGCTGTTGTTGTTGCTGTTAATGGCTTCGATGCCGCCGTAGGAGCTACTGTTGTGCACAACGTTGTTATGGGCTTTGTTGCTTCCTCCACCTCCGAAAACAATTCCTCTGTCACCCGTGAAACAAACAAGGTTGTCATACACTTCGCAACGACGTGAATTGATGACGCCTATTCCTTGATTTGCAGCAGCCGTTACTGTGAATCGGCTCATATTCACGTTATCTGATTCTATCTTGACAAGGGCTCCGGGATAACTCAATCCACTGCTGTTGATGATTGTATTACTCCTGCCTTCACCCATAAGGTTTAGAGCCTTGTCCATAACGACGTTTTCATAGTATGTTCCAGCATCAACCGAGATCGTGTGTCCATCAAGGGTTTCGGGAGCATCTATAGCTTCCTGAATGGCTGTGTAATTCAAACCTGTATCGACATTGTGAACTCTTTCCTCCCCTAATACTCGCGCGCATACGGGGATTACTCCCAGAGCGCCGCCGTATGATTCGGTGTTAAATATTTCCTGCGCTTCATAGCCTTCAACAACGCCTCGTGTGAGATTGAAGACTGATGCAGCTTCATCGAACGCTGTGCAGTTCACACGGTTGTAGTTTTGGCAAGAGTCTGGGTGCTCATACCAGCCGCTCATCCACTGTATTAGAGACGGTTCTGGTCCAAAGCTCCACCCCCCAGCATAGAGGTGATGCGTCTTATTGACCAGTACTGCTTCATAACAGGTGCTAAAATTTTCGATTCTTAGGTCGACTCTAATGTGCGCTGCGTTAAGTCGACTAGTGTACCATTCAGCAAGTTGTACTCTTTCGACGTCGTCTTCTCTTGCATAGAACGTCAGTGTAATATTTGAGCCATCAGGGTTGTCTCTCCAAGTATCTTCGTTCTTATCCGTATAGCCCGCTTCGTCAAGTATGATGTTTGCTTCTTCGAAATTGTACGCATGTGTTAGATGTCCGAGCAATCTGTTTGGCTTGATTTCAGTATGCTTGTATTCAGGATGGGGTACTAGTGTGTATTGCGGAACATAAGTGCCGTTCCATATCTCGCTTGTCAAGTGACTTCTATTCATTAGGTGCCACAAGGCATGCCTGAAGCTCACATCGCCGCATGGATTCGGCAGCGGAAGCGGGTTAGGATAACCAATAGCCTTCTCCTCATGGTAATCGTTGTTAATGTCGATCACGAAGAGGGTGACATTGTCATAAGTTCTTATTACTCCTCCATTTGAAGAAAAAGCAGAGTCGATGGAATCTGGCGACGTTTGAGACGTCCTGTAAAACTGCACAGGCAGCTTGCCTGCTATCAGTATGGCTGTAAGAAAAAACGTTAAAAGCATTCCTCTCAATATTGCTGTCTTCAATCCTCCACATTCCTCTCCGTAGACTATTGAGACGCGCGCGTTCCCCTCCCTGCATAAATATTGTATATAGTCAGATTATATTAGATTTCAGTAACATTCTTCTACCAACCACATTGTAGTCAAAGCAAATGTGATCAAGACGCCCCTTCTCTTGAAAGGATATGGGTACCAAGCTTGAAATATAGACGGACTCGAGTTCAAATGAAATCTGACTCTAAGAAGTTGTCTGCTTCATGCTTCTTGGGGCGCGCCAAAGTATCAAGGTCGACTCTGGAACGGCGAACCACAGGTGACTGCATCCAGCAATTGGCAGCGTGATCTTCGTTGGCTTCAGAAATTGCCAATTCTTATATTTAGGACTACTGACATTTTTTCCTGAATATGTTGCCTAGTGATCAGCTTTGAAGACTGTCAGATGGATTCTCTTATCAGTTCTAGTTTTCTCTTGTCTCTCGTCTGCTGCATATCGTTTGCCATTAAATGGTCCTGAAAGATGGTGGCCCAGTGCTTCGTCACCTGTGGAAAATGAATCGGATTATCACCGGAGAGGTTTTCGCGGTTCAGGTTATAACCTTGATAAGATTGATGAGTCGATCAAAGAATGCTTTCAAGGAAATGTGGCTGGGACTGACTTAGGAGAACTCGAAACGCGGTTATCCTCCCTCAGTTCTGGTTCTTCGTTCACTCGGCATCTTATGTGTGAGGATTATGATCCACTCTACTACACCCCCATCGGACCCCCTAAAACAGTCTTCAACCCTGGCGATGACAAAGCATCTTGCCTGACAACTGTTACGATTAATGAGACAATCGAGTTTCGATGGCACTATAGAAACGTTTCAGCCAAAGCGTGGGTATCCTGTCTTAACCGAACGATAAACGCAACGTTCGCAGGATACCATGAATATCGATATGCAGGTTATCTCTATATAGCAGGATACTGGCCCGGGCTGAACTACCCAACAGCGTACAAAGTTGATGTCTACCTAGATGGCCACTTATCGTTTTCAGAGTTTTTTGAAGTGACCAATGGAGGGCTGAATAGTCCTCGAGTATGCGAAAATGTCGATGTAAATGGCAATGCAGTGAAGATGAAGTCAAGGTTTACGGTAGGCAGTGACGCAAGAGCTTACCACTATCTGCGATTTGATAGAATCGCTTATTTCAATGAAGAACTTGGCAACTGCCACAACTTCACGGCTTTCTGGATTCAACCCAACGGGAGTATCTACAGAGCCTATTCAGAAACCTTTAGCGATTATAAGGAGACGGATGTAGCCTTGAGCTTCTGGGAGAGGAAAGTTGCATATGACTATATCTCCATTAATGAGAATACGCCTCTTGGAAACTGGAGAGTAGAAGTCTACCTCGACAGCTATCTGAACGATACTTGGATGTCGTATGGAACTGTTGCAACTACCCATTTTATCATTGGAAACGAATCTGTTGCAGACTGGACTTTTATGGTCTATCTTGATGCAGACAACACTTTGGAAACAGCTGGGATCGAGGTTTTCCTGAAAATGGCTAGTGTGAGTTCATCACCAAGAGTGAACGTTGTAGTACAGATGGATAGGATATCTGGCCAAGATAGCAGTTATGGTAACTGGACGGATTGTAGACGGTTTAACATCTCTGAAGGAATGACACCCACAAATGAAAGTTCCATCCTTGCCTTAGGTGAGGTTAACATGGGTCATCCAGATACATTAAGAGATTTCGTCAACTGGACGATACGCAATTTTCCAGCAAATCAGTTCTGCCTAGTGCTTTTCAATCATGGAACTGGCAGCATGGGCCTCTGTTTTGATAATACCACGTATCCCATAGACTATCTGACGCTGCCAGAACTAAGCCAAGCTCTTCGTGAGCTTCCTATAACTATAGATCTAATGCTCTTCGACGCTTGCAGCATGGCCATGGTTGAAGTGGCTTATCAGATCAGAGACTGCGCCAATATACTGGTTGGTCCGGAAGGGATTGGCTATGCGCCTGCTCCTTATGAGGACTATCTTTCAGGTTTGACTGGCAACTCGTCGAAGTCACCAAATGATTTCGCTTACGACATAGTGACAGATTACATACGATGGTGCAATGCTGTGGATGGAATATCGAACGCAACGATGTCAGCAACAGATGTGACAAAGATAACAGAGTTGATTGTGGCTGTTGACGACTTTGCTCTGAGATTGAACAAGAAAGATACGTTGTATCATGAAGAGATCGAAGTTTCCCGGAATCTTACCATCGAGTATTCAGGACCTTACGCAGGCCAATTCGGCTATTACATCGATGTATACCATCTTGCCCAGCTTGTATTCCAACACGTGTCTGACGGAGCAGTTCGCAATGCTGCAGAACATGTGATGAGTACGATTGAAACCGTGGTCTTGACAGAAGCTGACAAAGCCCGCCCAAATTCTCACGGCTTATCAATATTCTTTCCAGTTTCAGAAGAGAAATACGGCGAATTCGCCGCCTCCTACGAAAAGACAGACTTCACTCGATACACTTTGTGGGACGAATTTGCAAAGCATTATCTCGAGATTCAAGCCTACGGCTGCATCTTGACAATTCAAACACCCTATCCAGACATGGAGGTGGAGATTGATGAGGAGTATCGTTCTACGGACGTTGAAGGGAAGTTGAGGGCGTTCGTTTTGCCCGAGTCTTCTTATACAGTCAGTGTTGTTACTTCTTTGCCGATCGCCCCTAATTCTCGCGGAGTCTTTCTAGAATGGAATGACGATGTGGAAGTCCCGACGAGGACCATCACTATTGCTGGCTCAGCCACTTACGAAGCATATTATGAGACACAGCATAGAGTTGTAATTAGTCAGAACGGAATCTC
>CAYGAG010000112.1:0-5150 GCA_964347765.1 uncultured Candidatus Bathyarchaeia archaeon | reverse complement strand
CAATAGAAAGACGAATCTTCGAGAGAATAAAAGAGCATTTTTGGTGTATCAGCTAACCAGTAAGCTCGCGATAAGCTTTTGCTTCCTAATAGTACGTGTCTCCAAACTGGCTGGCTACTAAACCTATGTCTCTCATATCCACTTTATTGTCAGGTAAAAGGTATTTTAATCCGGTGATGTCTGCATGACAATTCCATCTTTCATCACCGGGCTCAGTAGAGAATGCTCTAGCTGCCCCTCCGACATCTCTCATGTTGACTTTCAGATCATGATTAATGTCGCCTGGATTCCAATAGATATTCATCAACGGGTAATAATCCACTCCTTCCCAAGGAAGATATTCGTCACCAATTCCATCTTCGTCCGGATCAGCTCCATTGTAGTTGCTCCAGTAGTTGCCTTCACAACCGCTATCCCAACTGCATGTTGAATTGGCGCCTATTTTGACGAGTGTTGGGCTATCTATGAAATTGTTATGATAGAACAGGTTGCCTGGAGAATTGGATAGTTCAAGTCCTAACAATTCATTATCTGCAAATGTGTTTCTCACAATTCGATTGTCAAAGGAATTGGATAGCCACATTCCATGATA
The DNA here is from genome assembly GCA_964347765.1 of uncultured Candidatus Bathyarchaeia archaeon. GTDB lineage: Archaea > Thermoproteota > Bathyarchaeia > Bathyarchaeales > Bathycorpusculaceae > CAYGAG01. The sequence goes on along the minus strand of CAYGAG010000112.1, from coordinate 4,558 downwards.
GTTCAACACTAGATTATTGTCTGAAACTGTGTTGTTGAAACTGTTCGATTGCAGAGTGACACCGTGTCCCCCAGCAGAGCTGTTGCGAACATCGTTGTTTGCAACCACATTGCCAGAAGAGAAGGCTAGCGAAATACCAATTGTGTTTCCACTGAAAACGTTGAAATCAACCACGTTTCCGTTACAATCATATAATGACACGCCATGCCCATTGCCAGTTACAACATTATCTCTGACTGCATTACCTTCTGAAACCACTAGCAGTATGCCAATCTTGCTTTTCGTCACCTGATTCTGCGTAACATTACATCTGCTTCCTAAGACTCTAATCCCTGCAAATGAAGTTCCTGCTGATCGGTTACTGTTCTGTATGGTAAAACTATTGATGAAAACATCACTGGAAGTCACCTCGACAACATTGCCGATGTCCTCTCCATCAATTATTGTATTCTCAGCGTTTTCCCCGATCAGTAATACCGTCTTGTTCACAACAACTTTTCCATAATAGATTCCTGAAGACACATGAATTATGTCTCCTCCGTCTGCATTGTTTATGGCTTCCTGAATTGAGGAGTATTTGACGTAAACGGCATATCCAGCGTTTATCCAAGCCGTTATCCCTTCCAGCATGTTATAGACATGGAGGAACCCATTATCTACAAGAATCTGACTTGCCGAACTGCTTCGCCCACCTGACAAACAATACACCAAGATCTCATCCGTCGTGTTCAATTCATCAAGTCTACTCTCCAATTCTGTGACTGGAATGAGCTTAGAATTTCGAATATGCCCAGAATCATACTCACTTTGCGTCCGGACGTCCAGAATCACCAAAGAAGGAGTCGAGTCGATCAATGTCTTTGCCTCTGAAACCGTAACATTAGTGTAACTTGCAGTAACAACCATAACTTGAGAAAAAAGAAACAGTGAAATCAAGATAAAGAAGCGACTTTTCAACCTCTTTCCCTATCTACATAAATGGTTCAACGGAAAAATAACAGTTGTGGAATCTTGTTCTACTGCACCGTACACCCACTGTTTATCATGTACAGACAGAATCTTCAAACCTCACCTCGCTTCCTAGCAATAACTTATACTGAATAAGACTGGTTTTCCCAGATTTCGAGAGGCGGTTTGTGGTTTTCAGGTATTGGTGACTCGTATCTCTTCTCGCCTATTGTTTCTCTGTGTTCTTGTTTCGCCGTCTTCAGGATGTCAGTGTCGGTGAAGAGATCTATTGCTGTAGCAGCCATCACCTTTGCAGCGAATATCAGTGACTTGTGTCCTATTCCAACTCCGCTTTGTGCAACCGCCTGCCATGAATGCGATGGCGTGCCTAATACATAAGTGGCAGTTTCGAATTCTACTGTTGGAGATTGCCAGCTCACATCGGCCACGTCGGTGCTGCCATGGCTTACTTCTCCTTTCCCCCAGGGATCAGGAATTTCGTCGTCCACTAACTTGTCTATGAGTTCTTCCCATCCTGGACGTTTTGACTTCTTCAACTGTGTCATCTTCATCTCAGGAGTGATCGTTTTGCCAATCTCTTCGGCAAACTTCATGTCCTCACCAGTTAGTTCGGGGAGTCCGATCTCACGCATATTCTGAATGATCAGCTCTGATATTGTTCTGTTAGGAATAATGTTGTAGGTGCCTTCAAGAAATTCAGTCTTCACCTCGGTTCTCGTCATCATTGCAGCGCCTTTTGCTATGTCAATGATCCAATCGTATATGGACTGTGTTTCATCTCTTTCTGGTGCCCTGACATAGTACCAGTTTCTGGCATAAGATGGTACAATGTTGGGCTGGTCTCCGCCCTTTTCGATGATGTAGTGTATTCTTGCATCTTGAATCATATGCTCTCTCAAGTAGTTTGTACCAACATTCATCAATTCAACACCATCCAAGGCGCTTCTACCTTGTTCAGGGGAGGCCCCGGCATGAGAAGCTTCTCCGTGGAAATGGAACTTGACGGAGTTCACAGCCAGACTGCTCATCAAAGTTGCCTTGTTCATGGTGCTGGGATGATGGCTGATCAAAGCGTCAACACCTTCGAAACTGCCCTCTCTGACCATGTATACTTTGCCTGAGAAATTCTCCTCAGCTGGGCATCCAAAGAATCTGACGGAACCTTCCAAATCATGTTTTTCCATAGCTTCCTTTACAGCGATCGCCGCTGCCATACCGCTAGTTCCATGAATGTTGTGTCCACACCCATGACCCGGCTTTCCCTTTTCCAACGGTTCCTTAAAAGGCACCTGCTTCTGAGACAGACCAGGTAACGCATCATATTCTCCCATTATCCCAATGACAGGTTTACCTTTGCCCCAGACTGCAATAAAGGCTGTAGGCATCCCTGCAATTGCTTGATGTAGCTTGAATCCATGTTTGGCCAGTCCATCTGCAAGAAGTGCAGACGATTTAAACTCGACTAAGCCAAGCTCCGCATATTCCCAAACTTCATCGCTTATTTCGATAATGGAATGTTCATTGTCATGAATCCAGCCAAAAGCAGATTCCTTATACACAGACATGAGCACCTCTCCCGCACGATACACAAATAGAAGGTCTTAGTGTTTTATGGTTTTCCTGAGTTATGGTTCATCAGTGTGCAAGTCAAGGATTGCATCTTAACCGTGAAGGGACTTGATGCCTTTCCAGGTTCACCCATAGTAGATGTCAAACCATATCTACCGAGGGCAGATCCCATCCCACACGCTCAGGTTCCAAAATGGACAAGATACGGTCCTCCAACTTGAGCGGAAAAGGAATTGAGCAGAGGGATCAGACAAGATAGCTACGGTTATGGACACTGATGTATGCAAGAAAGAACCGGCGTCTAGTTGAGGCCTCTTATTTCACTTTGAGGTCATTGGACGCAATGAGAGAAATCATAGTTCTGATGGATACGGATGGTTCGTTCAAGCAACTTGAAAAATGCTCTAGACTAGGTGTGTATCCAGTCGCCGTTGACGTTGTCCCCATTAGCAGTGTCCTCATTTCAATATGGGAAATATGAGTGGTGACGAATTGTCGAATCTGTCTCACCACTTGCCTATTTCACAGATCTGGTCAACTATTGCACTCAAGGATTAAGCTATGTGGGCTTTCTAGTCTTGACAGGGTCCGCTGTTCTGTTTCCAACCGTCGCCATAAAATTAAAGAGAAAACTTTGCCATGGAGACTATAGCTTGAGAAACGAACAATCATCAAGAAATTTCCACGCACGCGTTTGCTTCAGGTCTGTTCTTGCTTTCTCCTTTGTGCCATTACGCATACTCCATGGACAACGTCTATCTCATTTTCTCTGCAAAACCTAATCGATTTCTGGGATTCTGAGCCGGGTTGCATCCAAACTTTGGCTATTCCAAGTTTCTTACAGGTTTTAACAGTTTCCTCCGTTACTCTCGGAGGTACAACTAGATCCACGACATCAGGTTTTTCGGGCAAAGCTTCAAGATGCGGATAGCACTTACTCCCCAATATCTCGTCCGCGTGAGGGTTCACTGGATAGACGTTGTACCCTGCCCCTCTCAGATCTCGGTATACCTGATGACCATACTTTTCAGGGTCTCTGCTGGCTCCTACCACGGCGAACACGTTTCCTTTATCAAGAAAGCTTGCAATCAGCCTCTGATCCATGCGTCCGGCCTCACTGCTGTCGAACTGTACGTAGGGATTGATGATTTGAGGGGAGTCTTAAGGTTTGCCTATGATTTGCTTCAGGCCGTGATAAGGCTTTCTTGACACACTCTGATACCCGCGTGAAGTGTTCAACCCAAGAAGAAGCAGGAAAAAGAATGGACATTTCCAGAGGAACAGTCTGGAGACTCCTACAGCAAGTCAGAAGAAAGACGGCTCAAGCACTCACGGAGGGAAGACCCTTACAGATAGTGAAAGAGCCAAGATGACACGCTTACATTAACCACAAAAAACACCTAGCTTTCCAAACTGCAATCAATCTTAGACTCTAATCTTATTAGGTAAAAGAAAGATAGACTCGGATGATGTGATAAATGTCTCACTCCAATCACCGAAAAAGAAGAGGGCGACATGAAATAATCATGGAGATTCTAAAAATCGCCAAAGAGGGAATGTTGAAGACAAAGATTATGGAAAAGGGCAGACTCAGCTACACTCAGCTTCAAGAGTACTTGAACGCTCTCAAAGAGAAAGGGTTCATAATGGAAAAATTGGGCATCTGGAAGACGACTGAGAAAGGTCTTCACGTAATAGAGGCCTGTGAGATATGCCTTCGGCTGGCGAAGAATATTCCTTGAAAGCTATTCTTCCGTGAAGATTACTGCAACAACAAGCCTTCCTATACTCATCGAGCCTGCCTAGGATGGAGCGGTGCTTTTACACCTCAACCGGAATCAAATTCCGGGAAAAACCTCACCCCCCCCCCCCTAGGGGGGGTGAGGTCGGAGGGGTCTTACAGGTTAGCTCAAACCGCTTTTTCTGTGGTTTCGATCAATATATAAAATCGTCTTTAGTGCACGCGAGGAATTAGATCAGCAACAAATGTTCAGTACCTTGGAAGAAAACATTCACGAAA
>CAYGAG010000111.1:0-5233 GCA_964347765.1 uncultured Candidatus Bathyarchaeia archaeon | reverse complement strand
GATAGAAAACGACGCAGAACTCCTTGAAGCGATCTCCGAGGCATTACGTGATGCGGAGAGGAAACTGGACAAATTCAGAAAGCTCAGCTCAAGGCTTCAAGACTTTACCAAGCGAGTTGAACGACTTGAACAGATACTTGGCTTTCTGCTCCTAGAAACCGAAGTACTAAGACTGGAAGCACAGTTCCCCGAGCTCGAAGCACTCATCAGGTCCGAGACAGAAAAGTATGAGAAACTCGCAAAGATAAGCGATGGGTTGATCCAAATTCGACAGGCTGCCCTCGAAGAGCAGAGAAGTTTCATCACTCACATGATGCACGATCTTGAATCAAACATAAATCATTTCTACAAGAAGCTAATGGGCCACCCATACTATTCAGACATAAGCCTCGACAGCGAAACTCAGAGAAACAAGAACATTTACTGGATCAAGGCTAGAGGGGCGGACCACAAAACCCATGTGAGAACACGATTCAGCAACACCCAGCTGAATGCCACTGCAATCGCGATCTTCAACTCTGCTTCAACACGATTCCCTCACAACCTGGATTTTGTCATCTTCGACGATCCTTTTCAGTCAATGGATCAACATCACAAAGATAGTCTCACAAAGAAAATCGCTGAAGATGCAAAGGAAAGACAGATAATCATCGCGACACACGAAAATGCGCTACTCGACCGTCTTCAGGACTCGATTCGACCTGGAAAGACAGTGAAGATAGTTGATTGGTCCACCCGTGGACCCGAGATAAGTTAGCAGTTGAGGTGTCAAGAGGCGCGCGCATTCCAGCATTATTAGTCTCTTTGGTCAAATGCATTCACGAAGAGATTGAGGAGAGAATTCCATTTGACTTATTCCGTAGGCTTCTTGTGCGTTATGAGTATTCAAAATACGAGTTGATCTCGAAATACAACCATTCGCTGGTCGTAGATAGTAGAGGGAATCCTGAGTTCAGTATTAATGAGAAAACAGAGACAAGACATTACGGAGGGTGTCAGGTTTGATTTATGAAAAACTTCATCCTCAGATCATTCATGAACATGATATAGCGGCCCTCTTGTTGAGACAGACTTCTGATGGTCAAACAAAGGTAACAGTACATACTCTATTATCGAGGACTAGTTCAGGCTGGAAAGAAGTCCTTTATAGTCACTGGGCATAACCCATAGTCTTCATACAAAATAGTTTCCCTTCTTTACCGCATCGACCCACGAAAGTCTTGCAACAAGCAAGGATGCAAGCGCAAGCACACGAGTATCAGTAAAACAGGTTGGTAATGCATAAATGATAAATTTCATTTTCGGTTACTATCAACGTGGATATGCGGGTGCATCATGTCCTATTACACTCACATCTTGGCGAAATATGACGTTTCTGATTGCGCAACATTCGAAGATGTAAAAAGAAAATTCCCGGATACCAGTCCGGCGTTTCTGCGAAAGGTTATATATTTGAAGGGGTTGGCAATCACAAAAGAGGGAAAACTAGCGGGCGCATCCAGAGAAATAGGACACGTGCAACAACTCCCATCGACATCTTCACCCACACGCGTAGGGCCCACAGCTAAATCTGCACATGTAGATAAGAACCTCCTTGAGCAAGCGCCGAAAGTGTATGGCAAAGACCGTAGTGTTTCACTGCACTTGCTTCGCTTTCCTGTAGAAGATTCTAATCTCTTCGAAGCAATAAAAATGAAAGCTTGGGAACATGCATTCCCGGATGAATGGGTTCTTAGGAAGTTTCAGTCAATGAAGCCGGTGTTGCTGTTTTTGGACGAGAATGACTCAGACTTCAGTTCATACTTGTTTGAAATTTTGAAGACTAACCAAAATTTCCTCCCATACTATGTGGACTATGTCCATCTCAAAAGGAGGCAGAAAACCTTTGCTCAGACTCTTCTGTCGCTTCTGTTTCTTGAATCGATGAACGTTCAAACAGGCAGAATGTTCGCTGAGGATGTTATCAGAACCATCAGGGAGGCTATACGCCGAATCGATTACACGTGGGTCGATAGGCGAATGAAAACAAGAACCGCTTCATTATTCCAAGTATTTCTGGCATTTCTATCTGGAACCGAAAAGAAAAGAGCATTGAGCATAAACTTTCTAAAATGTATGAGGTGTTATCCTGGGCATTTGAGATTATTCGGCTTTCCTCGAGATTTAAGGGATCAAAAGGACACCGTCAAACTCTTTTCAGATGTCCTGACTTGGATATTCTTGTCTGAAGAACAGAAAACACGGAAGCTCCAACGAAAATTCCTTGCATGTACGGGAAATATCCCAATTGAAGACGTGAAACCCGAATACTTGGGGCGCGCAGGATTGAAAGAATTGTTCAACCAGATTTCGCGGAAACCGTTCAAGGAAGAAGTCAAATTTTGCCTTGTCTCGCATGGAGAAATCTCCCAAGAATACACAGAATCTGGAATGCATGCTCGCCAGATTCAACACACTATCGAGGAAGTATTCGAAATCGTGAGAATCCCATTCGCAACCAAGGTTGTAGACACCGAAAAACTGACGTCGGGTGTGTTGAAGGACCTGACTGCACCGGGCGCTATTCTTGGTTCGGTCAAATCTGATCTTGTGCCAAATGGCGTTCTCAAAGAATTCTCAAAGATAATAGTTGAACAAAATCAAGGAAACGTTAAGATCATAGATATCGCGAACGACTTGTCAGCACTAGTGGGAGTTGCCATGCAGAAATCCCCAAGAACATTGACCCTAGACGACGTTCATGCGCTTTTTGATGTTGTTCGTCGCCCAGTCCCCATCAGAAGAGTAGTTATTTCCAGAGATGTTTCCACTGGAAGAACATTGAGTCAACAACGGAGAAGGTATGTTGGCGTTGAAATGATCAGGTGCTGGTCTTGCGCGAAATTGACGCAAAAAAAAGACGCAACTCTTACTTGTCCCAAAAATGCTCATTTCCCAACGTTCGTTCCCCGTTTCTTTGCCGAGAAATGCCCCAGTTACGTGAACCAAGAACAGCCAGAGACAACCTATGGTGGACCTAGCGAGGTCCCTCTCGAAGTTGAAAAACTGAAGGAAGAACCTGAGCGCAAACGCCTGAACACAGTCGATGTACAGAACACCTTCACGATTCCGAAAACTCAAGCCGAGATGCAGACCAATGGTATCTGCGAAGAATGTTCAAACTACGGAAATCTATACTACACGGATGGTCTGTACCTCTGCCCTACTTGTAGAAAGATGAGAGGTCATGTCTTCTAGCTTTTGTGGCGGAAAGAGGATAAATGAAATTCGAATTCCGCGCGTGCAACTCCTGCTCCGGCAGATAGATCAACCAGAGAAAGATGTCCACAAGACGATGTATGCGTGCGATTCCAATGACGAGATCCAGAAAAAGGCAAGAGTATTGCTGCAAAGTATGCAGTCGAAGAATAAGCAAAGAAGAATCTGAAACTTACGATGAGCTTTGCTGGGAATGTTGGGACGACCAAATGACAGAAGAATTCCAATTCGAGGAAGGCGTAATCTGAAGAGTGCAAAACTAGTTTAGAAGTGTGAATGCGAATTGGTCAAATGCGCTGATTGTGGAACGGAAACTTCTGAAGACAGCGTCGTATGGGGTGACATGTGCGGAACTCCCCTCTGCGAAGAATGTGGAACTTCAGGGTCGTGTCTTCCCTGCGCAGAACTCTGGGAAGCCGAAATCGACTTGGAAGACATGGAAGCAGAAGAAGAACTCTAATGCTTTCTTCTCTCTTATAATATGCTCATCCAGATTTATGAGTGCGCGCCAAAATCTTTTAGGCAAGGTGCGATCAAGACTTTCTGGCAAGGAGGACGCCTGCAGTGCGCCGTAAATCGTGGAAAGCGCGCGCGGAAACCTTCAGCAACTTCGTAGAAGAGGCAGTATCGCATTTCAAAATCCCAGTAGATAACATAGCGATAGAATTCGTTGATTGGTTCGGTGCTGCGGTAATTATGACAGATTCCACGGAAGAAGTCCTGCGTTTGAACGTTGGATTGGATTCCTTGGACTGTTCACAAGATATGCGAAGATTGGCTTGGCACGAGGTTGCCCATTGGAAGGATGGATTAGAGGGTTGGCCCCTGATGGGTTTCAAAAACCCTAGATGCTCCAAGCTGAAGTGTGTTCCAGTTGATATCCTGAAGTATTGCCGATCTCTCCCCACAAGGGTTTCAGAGGTTGAAGGGCAGAGCGTCTTCTATACGGTGAACTCGATGGTGTCGGATGTATCGGTATGCCGAAGAATCATACGAACGCCAGCCTACACTGATACTATGTTCAGCTTAGCGAATATGGCGGCAGCTGTCCAGCTGAAAGGGTTCACTCGCTCAGAACTCTGTGATCTAGTGATCACCACTTCTTTCAATACGGAATACCTTCGGTTCGCTGAGAATTCAGATGAGCAGATTCATACAGCTGCAGAACGGATGCATAAAACGTATAGTAGGCTACTGAGAAAGATCCAGAAAAAGATCCCAGAATTCCATATCATGTTTGAGGATTTTCGCAAGCTTTGGCCAAGCATAGGTTTTACGAGAGACTCTAATCTGCTCCTTGAATGGATCATTGAAGCGACTAAGCTCATTCCATCTGAGTTTATTAGCCAAATAGCGCACAAGACTTCTGAGAATGTCAAGATCATTACAGGGGATGAGTTTTAGCCCGCCCGGAAGAAATGGGGAGTTTGCGGGGCAAAGATATTGGGAGATATCACCCGAGTGGGCTGGGTTCAAATACTCCCTGGTTTGTCCCAAAACCCGAACTCGATGGACATTAAGAGAATGGAAGAAAGTGATGCAGAGATTTCAAGAGAAACTGCAGCAAGATCTTGAAATCGTGAGGTTCTTCAGAGAAAAATCGCAGGAGAAATACTGAACTAGCTCACTTGTTCCATACGGAAGGTTTCTGGATATATACTATTTCTGAAGCAAACGAGGCGCGCGCGTTTAAACGTAGTGTGCAAGGTCAGACCTCTGCAACGCCAGAAACTCTAAAATATGGTTGAGACGAAACAACCAGCAGAGGAAACATGAGAAAATACAAAGTTGTAGATGTATCGGAACAACAACTGGAAGAACTGATAGGCAGCAGCTCAGCTCTTATTGAAGATGGACTTGTCTACGTTGACCACCAAAGAAGAACGGATAGGGGTCCTTTTGATGTGTTGTTTGTGGATTCAGGAAAGGCCTTGGTTGTAGCAGAATTGAAAGTCGTAGAAGATGATGGAATGTT
>CAYGAG010000110.1:5128-5301 GCA_964347765.1 uncultured Candidatus Bathyarchaeia archaeon | reverse complement strand
TCGACATTGTTACTTGCGTGGTGAAATGCAAAGCCCGCTTGGATTCTGGCGGGTAATCCAGCTGCTCGACACAGAGCAACATAGAGGTATGAGTATTCTGAACAGTCACCCACGCCGTTCTTAAGTGCCCACAAGGCTCCTTTCTCATAATCCTGCGTCTCATAGTGCATGTG
>CAYGAG010000110.1:0-5118 GCA_964347765.1 uncultured Candidatus Bathyarchaeia archaeon | reverse complement strand
CCACGAAATCGTATATTCTCTGAGCTCTTCGGTGGTAACAATCGATGTCTTTTGTCAGATTCCTAGCCAATGACATTATTGCTGAATTGTTGGATTCTATTAGTTCCTCTGGCCGTATGTGTTTCTTGTAGATTTCTGACTGTTTGCTGTAGTCTTCCACCGTTCTCAAATCGACTTGATACTGAACGTTGAAAGATAGTACATAGTAGTCAAGCTGAAGTCTGAAAGTCTCGCCACCACCTATTACAACATCATTCTGTCGGAAGTATATGTTTCCAGAATTGTCCTGTACTGTCTGCACGGAGACATTTTGGAGAATTGCATAGTGTCGCCCAGTCCTATTTCCAACTAGAGGAACGATAAGATCTCCCTTAATAGGTGTCGTAGAGTTGTTTGTCAATTGAATAGCGTGTTCAAGCTCTCCGGTGTGAACATCTTTCACGCTATATCTAAGTGGTAACGAATCTTCCATCCCCCTCAATTTCGAAGAGAGCCGGACAGTCGCAAAGTCAAAAACCTGACACACGACTAACACGTATAGAACCAGATTGATGCACGTAAGCAAGGAGCGCAATTCGGTCCTCCGTTTTGCTATCACAACCTTAAGGACAATATAAAAATATCCGAAATCCATAAGACGTAGACTCGTGGCTTAGGAGGAGAATTGAAGATAGATGCTTGGCCTTGGCAAGGAAAAGCTTGTTGAAATCTATAGGAAAATGTACGAGATCCGTTCTTTCGAAGAGAAAGTCTTCGAGCTGTACGCTCAGAATCTTGTTCCAGGTACAATACATCTGTATGCTGGTGAAGAAGCTGTAGCTGTAGGCGTCTGCAGCAACCTTAGGAAGGCCGACTACATCACGAGTACACATCGAGGACATGGCCATTGCATTGCTAAGGGCGCCGAATTGAAGCGGATCATGGCTGAGATTCTCGGCAAGAAGACCGGGTACTGCAAAGGTAAAGGAGGGTCAATGCACATCGCAGACTTCAGCATAGGTATGCTCGGGGCAACCGCAGTGGTGGGGGCTGGACTGCCCATTGCCATGGGAGCAGGACTGTCGATAAGGCTTAGAGAAACAGAGAATGTGGTAGCATGTTTCTTTGGCGATGGGGCTTCAAATCAGGGAACGTTTCATGAAGCCATAAACATGGCAGCCATATGGAGTCTTCCAGTAATTTTTGTTTGTGAGAACAACGTGTACGCAATGGGAACTCGTCAGGAAAAAGTGATGCTGATAGAAGATATCGCAGATAGAGCAGTAGCATATGGAATCCCAGGCGTTACAGTGGATGGAAATGACGTTCTCGCAGTATATGAAGCCACACAGAAAGCCGTCGAGAAAGCAAGAGGAGGAGAAGGACCCACACTTCTCGGATGCAAGACATATAGGCACAAAGGGCATTCACGAATTGACCCGGCCAAGTACAGGCCTGAAGACGAAGTTGAAAAATGGTTGCGGAGAGACCCAATCAAGCGGTTTGGAGAGAAACTTCTGAACCACAATGTTCTGACAGAGGATGAGATTCAGGCTCTTGAAGGAAAAATTGCTTCGGAGATCGAGAAAGCTGTGGAATTCGCTATGGATAGTCCATATCCGGCTCCGGAAGAAGCCTTGGAGGATGTCTACGGCTAGGTCCTGAGAGGAGTAGATAATGCGAAAGATAGCTTACAGAGATGCACTCCGAGAAGCGTTGGTGGAAGAGATGAGGAGGGACACTACAGTCTTCTTGCTAGGTGAGGACATTGGAAAATATTGGCATGGCGCGTTCAAGGTCACGAAAGGATTGGCGGAGGAATTTGGGGATGAAAGAGTCCGTGATACGCCGATTTCGGAATCTGCCATTGTGGGTGCGGCTGTTGGAGCCGCAATAACAGGTACGCGTCCGGTAGCCGAGATTATGTTTGGAGATCTGACAACGCTCGCGATGGATCAGATCGCAAATCAGGCTGCAAAGATACGCTACATGTTCGGTGGCCAAGCTGATGTCCCCCTAGTAATACGGACTCCTTTTGGCGCCGGCGTGAGCATAGCGGCCCATCATTCTCAAAGCTTGGAGGCTTGGTTCATGCATGTTCCTGGGTTGCATGTAGCTGTGCCATCGACACCTTACGATGCAAAAGGTCTTTTGAAGACTGCCATTCGTGGTAGAAATCCAGTCTTGTTCTGCGAGCATAAGCTGCTATATCCGTTGGAAGACGAGGTTCCAGAAGAGGAATACACAATTCCTTTCGGTGTGGGCCACAAAAAAAGGGATGGTTCAGACGTAACGATTGTAGCGACTTCATACATGGTTCACAAAGCTGTTGAGGCTGCCGAGACTCTCAAACAGGAAGGTGTGAGCGTGGAAGTTGTAGATCCAAGGACTTTAGTTCCTTTGGATAAGAGGATGGTTATAAATTCTGTCAAGAAAACTGGGCGGCTGGTAATTGTTAGTGAAGACTGTAAAACTGCAGGTGTGAGTGCAGAGATCGCCGCCTTTGTAGCTGAAGAAGCTATAGACTATCTGGATGCACCTATAAGACGTGTGGCTGCATGTGATACTCCCATTCCCTTCAGTCCACCTCTAGAGAAGTATGTGATTCCTAGCCAGAAAACCATAGTCAAAACTGTAAAGGAGATTGTCTAAAAATGGTGACAAGAATTGTGATGCCAAAATTAAGTTTGACGATGAAGGAGGGCACAGTTGGCGTGTGGTACAAGAAGGAAGGAGACACTGTTGAGAAGGGAGAACTGCTTGTGGAAGTGTTCTCAGAAAAGGCAACCCATGATCTGGAATCGCCATCTTCGGGTATGCTGCGAAAGATCGTTGTGCAAGAGGGTCTTGACGCTCCAATCAATGCTCTGCTTGCCATAATAACAGGTCCTGATGAGGAGTTTGATGAAAAGGAAATTCTTGCTGTTGAATCTGAACCCGCTTCAAAGATCGAGAAAAAGGTCTTGGCCTCACCAGCCGCCAAGCGTCTGGCGCGGGAGCACGGGATGAATCTGTCTCTTGTCGAAGGAAGTGGACCTGATGGAAGGATAGTCGAAGATGACGTCAGAATTGCCATTGAGAAGGCACGGGGAATATTGCCGAAAGTCAGAGAGGTAATACCGTTGAGTGGATATCAGAAAGTCTCGGCTGATCGTGTCTCTGCAAGTTTTAGAACAGCTCCTCACAGCACAGTATTCATGGAAGTTGACGTTTCGCAAGTAAACAAGCTGCAGGATGAGTTCCAGGTCTCCTATACTTCTATCTTTGTGAAGGCTGCTGCTGAAAGTCTGCGGGAATATCCTATGGTCAACTCAACATTCGAAGGAGATCGAATAAAGATCTATGGTGATGTAAATGTAGGTGTGGCCGTTGCGACTGAAGATGGCTTGGTTGTCCCAGTATTACACAATGCAGACCGGAGATCGTTGAAGGAGATCGATTCAGCCATCAAGGAGTTGACCCGGAAGTCAAGGGCGGCAAAGCTTACGAGAGATGATTTGTCAGGCGGAACTTTCACGGTCACCAACCTCGGGATGTATGGTGTGGAATTCTTCATACCAATAATAAACCCTCCAGAGGCTGCTATATTGGCTGTGGGGAGGGTTGTTGAGAAACCTGTGGTAATAGACGAAGAGATCAAAGTCAAGCCGATGGTCAAGGTTAGCCTCTCATACGATCATAGGATTGTTGATGGTGCTCCTGCTTCCGAATTTCTGCGAAAAATCAAAGAAAGAATAGAAAAGGAAAATTTGAAGTAAGTTGAGATTCTTAGCTGCTCGACGCTTGAGATTAGTTCGATTGGCAATTTTCGCCGACTTTCTCTTTTGTGCATAGAAATAGAAATCTTTCGTTGCCTAGGTTCTTGAATTGGTATTTTTCCCAAGAAGGGATGAAGATGCCAGTTCCTTCTTCTGCGGTGACTTCTCGATCAGCACCCCGGACAAGGGCTTTTCCTTTAATTATAAAAACCTCATGTTCATGCCTATGTTCTTCAAGAGATTATAACCTCCTACTTCTATTGCGAAAAGTCTCAGATACACCCTCTTGGCTCCGACGCTTTCGTGCAAAAGATATTTGACTTTGATACAGTTCGCTCCTTCTGCAGTAATTTCATGTTCTTCAACATCACCGACGTTTGTGACTTACATATTCTTGTCTCCTTGTCTCATACTCTCAGCTGGAAAGTCTTAAGTGCACAACTACAGAAAAAGCCTTTGAGCCAAAGATGAAAGCTGCTGTATATTGTGGTCAAGAAGACATAAGATTGGAGGAAAGGCCGACACCGCAGATAGGCGAAAAAGAAGTCTTGGTGCAGATGAAGGCCTGCGGTTTGTGCGGCTCAGATCTTATGGCTTGGTACTTAAAGAGTCGCACTCCGTTGGTCCTGGGTCATGAGCCATCTGGAATCATTGCGAAGGTCGGGAAGGATGTTGAAGATTTCGATAGTGATGACAAGGTGTTTGTTCACCACCATGTGGCTTGTCTGACTTGTCATTACTGCATCCACGGAGATTACACTTTGTGTGAGGAATTCCACATGACGTGTATCGATCCTGGCGGTCTTGCAGAATACTTCCGAGTCCCAGCTCAGAACCTTCAAAAAGACACGTTGAAGATTCCTAAGCAAATCAGTTTCGAAGAAGCAACGCTGATAGAACCTATCGGCTGCTGCATACGAGCGCTCAGAAAATGCGACGTTCAAACTGGTGATACTGTGGCAATAATCGGTGCAGGAGCTACAGGAATAATCCACACAGCCCTTTCAAAGATTTTTGGAGCGGCCAAAACCATTGTAAGCGATTTCTTTGAATTCCGTTTGAGGATGGCGGATAGGTATGGAGCAGATGATACAGTCAATCCAGAAGATGAAGACATGACTGCTGTTGTCAAAGCTGAAACCAATGGAATTGGAGCAGATGTCGTGATCGTGACTGCACCAAATACAGAAGCTCTCAAATCAGGGTTAGAGACATGTCGCAAGGGAGGCAAACTATGTCTCTTTGCACCGACTGATCCAGGCGAGTATATGAAGATAAGCCCTAAGGAGCTGTTCTTCTCGGAGACTCAGATAATTCCTTCGTATTCCACCTCTCATCTGGAGACTAGAGCTGCCTTGGCTCTCATAGAATCAGGTAGGAT
>CAYGAG010000109.1:4602-5316 GCA_964347765.1 uncultured Candidatus Bathyarchaeia archaeon | reverse complement strand
ACTGGATCGATGCCATGGTCAAACTCAAACGCTTCGCCAATCGAACCCACGCCATCGAATACGCCCTCCAACGGTTGAAGGAACAAGAGAAAGAGGAACTACACATCAGCGTCAGGGCATAGAAGCGATATGCGCGCGCATAGTGATAAGGTGTTCGCAAAAGAAGGAGTAGTGTGTGCGCGTTTACCGTTCGCCACTTCCCGAAATGCTAACCTCCAAAACCCTACGCGCGCTCCCGCGTCCAAAAAGTCCAAGATATCCACTATGAAGAAGAGCACAATGCCCCCAACCAAACAACCAGTAAACTTTTTGACGCTAAAGCCTCGCAGTGTCCTTCCTTTAAAAGCTGTCCATGTTTTGTAGGTAAGTATGCCTACACCAATCGCTATGAGAAAATACCCGAAGGATGCTAAAGCTGCGTGACCATAACCTGGATAGACCATTATGTAGTACTTAGAAGAATCAACCACCGCCCAACCGAAAAAGATCATTATGATGCCTATTCCCCATTCATCTGCTTCCCGTTGTCTTTTACTCCTTTTATCCTCTGGCAATCGCTGAACCTGACTAGACAATCTCTTGAAACTCTGAAAAGCCTTGTGTGTGTGAGCACCACTCCAAGCGCGCGTCATATGGTTATTTATTATACCGTACAGATTTTTGGTTTTGCAACAGGTTTTGCAACGTAAACTTTTTCAAAACTCCATAGTGTTT
>CAYGAG010000109.1:285-4440 GCA_964347765.1 uncultured Candidatus Bathyarchaeia archaeon | reverse complement strand
TACGGGAAGCAAAAGATACTTCAGCTTAATTTTGTCCGGTGCTTTTGTACGGAGATACTCAGAACACAAGACTTCTTGTTGGGCAGGAAAAAGAACTTCTAGATTAATAGACTGAGGGTCGATAGACAACCCCAGTTCCCTCTTGTATATGAATTTTACCGGTTCTTCTGCTTTCCATTGACTTATGGTTCCTCCTCGAGGATGTATCGCTAAGAAGGGAACATAGTCGGCGTATGAAAGTGTTCTGTAATTGCGCAGTTTCGCTTGTTTGTACACGAAGCCATCTGGATAATCAGGATGCCCAAAGTGAAGTTCAGCCTTGTAGCTCTCTCCCTCAGGGATTATACCAATGTTTGCTGTTTTTTGGATGGTCTCGTCAGGCTGGTCACTATAATCTGCGAAGACAATGACTCCGTTTTGGCAATGCTTTCTGAATCTGGCCAATACATTCCTCGCGTTGCGTTCGTAATTCTCAGGGTTTTCAAGGGCTTTCAGGTCTGCTAAGTCTATGCCTTCCTTCAGACTCCCTCCGTAATGAACAGCTACAATTCCGTCTTGAACGAGTTCGAGATACACCTTCGGTGTCGTATCCATACTATGTCTTACATAAATGACATGATGATCCTCTATGAACTCCAACAGTTCTTCTTCGTCTAACTCGTCTCGCATTTTCCTAGCACCCAGACAATACTCCTAAAGATCGTGGAGAATTTTTGGTTTTGGGGTCGCGTGAGGCTGTCGAGTGAGATTATGGGAAACCAAAAAAGGGGAGTTTGCGGGGGACATCTCCACTTCTCTCTGAAATATACGGTTCTTGGCTCTTTTTCACAGTATTGACTCACTTTGTCTTTCTGAGAGTTGTGCATGATTTTGCTGGATTCGAAACTTCTTAATAGCTTCATCATTATATTTTGACTTAGTTCGGAGAGGAGAGGTTAGAAGCTGAACAAGAAAACGTTAACCTTGACGATGATTCTGATCACCTTGTTTTCAACAATATCAATACTCCAAATCACAAACGGAGCGAAGACTATCACTGTCCCTGACGACTACTCAACAATACAAGCGGCAATAAACGCAGCAGATATTGGAGACAGGGTATACTTGAAGGCAGGAACATATGCCGAAAAAGTGGTTGTGAATAAAACAATCAAGATTATAGGACAAGACAAGGAAACAACGATCATTGACGGTAGCTACGACGGAACAGTTTTGACAGTAAGAGCTGCAAATGTGACTGTCGCAGGCTTGACGGTTCGCAATAGCGGCTTGAACAACGAAGGAATATCTGTTAAAGACTCCCCGTTTGTCAACATAAGTTCTAATATATTAAGAAACAATTTCCATAGTGTTAAAATAGAGGACTCAAACAACACTACTGTAACCGGAAACGACGTCCAAGTTGGCTATGGTATCTACGGTGGCAGTGGAATCCACCTATCGCAATCTCCTAGCAGTTCCATTAT
Source organism: uncultured Candidatus Bathyarchaeia archaeon (assembly GCA_964347765.1). Taxonomy (GTDB): domain Archaea; phylum Thermoproteota; class Bathyarchaeia; order Bathyarchaeales; family Bathycorpusculaceae; genus CAYGAG01. The sequence continues at coordinate 2,974 of CAYGAG010000109.1, read as the reverse complement.
CCATAATACTTTAAGGGGGCCTTGCCTTGGTTCAGGTATTGGGATCTCGAGAAGTGACTGGAGTGTCTTGCGCCACAACACAATTAGCAACGATATTGCACATCCTTTTTGGCTAGATATGCCCACTCCTTGGAATTGGATTCAATACATTATGTATCACCTGGATATCGACACCTCCAACACAATTGATGGAAAACCCATCTACTACCTAGTAAATCAAAGAGATTTAGCTATCAATCCCTCAACCTTCCCGGAAGTTGGATACCTCTCTCTAGTGAACTCAACAAACATTTGTGTAGAAAACCTATCCGCCTACGCGAGAATGCCCGCCCCCTGCAGCGAATATCGGATCCGTTTTGACATCATGTTAGTCGATACATCCAACTCTACCATAAAGAACACGACAGGCTATACTATTTCACTATATAGGTCAAGCGACAATGAAATCTACGAAAATGCGAACACTGCGATTTATATGGACAATTCCGACGACAATTTCATAGGTAACAATGCGAACCTTTTGTATGTCCACCTCGATGGTGACTGTTTTAGAAATTTCATAGACAAGAATATCATGGATGGTCAATGGGCTATATCAGAAGTGGGCCCGGATGGTATTTTTCTGCATGACAGTGGTTATAACATAATCAGTGAAAACGTTGTAAAACATTATGAAATAGGACCACTACGCGGGAGTGGCATCTACCTCTTCGCCGGCAGCGATCATAATACAATAGCCAGAAACACTATAATCTACAATGATATTGGGGTGAGTATTTTTGAGCGCCCCGATTCAAACGACACCTATCCTCTTCCCCAAAGCAACTTGATTTGTGAGAACGCCTTCATAAATAACCAAGAACAACACTCCGTTCCCTCACCAATGCTGGATAATCATTGGGATAATGGTTCACACGGGAACCATTGGAGCGACTATAACGGAACAGATGATAACCAAGACGGTATAGGCGACACCCCTTACCTTATCAATGAAAACAATCAAGACAACTATCCCCTAATGAGGCCACCATTTCCGATCCTTCCTTTAGCATACATAGATTTAATATCGCCGAACCCAGCAAGTGAAGGTGAACCTGTGAGCTTTCAGGGTCATGGTGAAGACGCTGATGGCTTTATAGTGGAATACAGATGGGACTCAGATAAGGATGGCTTCTTGAGTGGTCAGGCTTCTTTCGATATTTCTACATTAACAGTAGACACACACACCATCACTTTCAAGGTCAAAGATAATGATGGCGCCTGGTCAGAAGTTCAAACAGAAACTTTGACGATAAACCCCGAAGAAACCTCACATACGCCTAAGAATAAGTCTGCTGTTATCTTGGATCCTTTCTACAACGAGATGGGGCCTTTCAAAGATCTTCTGTATGATGTTCAGGATTATCTTGAAGAAGCGGAATATTCTGTCTCAGTTGTTCGAGATGATGACGCAACTGTTGAATGGTTAAGAAGAAGCTTAAACCATGGTGTAGTCTTGTGGAGAGGGCATTCAGCTCTATTTCCATCAGGAATAGGTTTGGTCACTGGTGAAATCGTTACAGACGAAAATACTGAGGAGTACAGTGAAGACATTGAAAATGAGCGAATAGGAAGTATCACAAAGGGTGGCACCAATTATTGGGCAATAAGACCAGAATTCATCACGTATTACTATGCATTAAACAGGTTCCAGCACTCCTTGGTGGTTGTTGAAGGATGCTCAAGCCTTTCAGATACCTCTCTAGCAAGTACTTTCGTAAATGTTGGTGCAGGGACATACGTTGGCTACATCACAGCCGTGCAAGAACCCCTCACAAGTGTGGATATGATAACGTTGTTCGAAAGCTTGTGTGAGAAAGGCTATACTGTTGAACAAGCTGTTGATTCAGTCTTCTGGGGTAAAAATCTTCTGAAATGTTATGGAGATCCTGACCTTAGACTCGTAACTTATACCGATACCACCCCAAGCATTGCGTTTGTCATTCACTCACCAGCCAATCTGTATGTTACAGACCCTCTTGGTCGTCATATTGGTCTTGATCCCGCTAGTGGTCAAACTGTTGTCGAGATTCCAGAAGCCATGTACACTGGTTCAGAAACTGAACCACAAGTGATTTGGATTCCTGAAAAACTTGACGGAATTTACCAGGTCCTGCTCAAAGGAACTGCTGGTGGCACCTATAACTTGACAGTTGGTCTGTCCACTCCCACAAAGGTCACGACTCGTGCATCTATAGGTAGTATATCAGCGGAGCAAACCCTATCATATCAGACCAGTATCTCACAAGCTGATGTCGCTTTATACACATTTAAGATTCTGTCTCCTACGAATACGACATACACTACGACTTCTGTACCACTTGAGATTTTTCTCAACGTACAGACCTCTTGGATAGCCTATTGTCTTGATGGACAAGTAAATATGACGATTACAGGTAACACAACTTTGACAGGGTTACCGGATGGAATGCACCGCTTGGTAGTTTACACTACTGATTCGGTAGGAAACACTGCAGCTTCTGAAACAATCCACTTCACAACTGAAGCCCCAGAGCCTTTCCCCCCATGGATCGTAGCAGTAATAGTGATCATAGCTGCCATCGGAACTGCGGCATTTCTACTTAAAATGAGAAAGAAGAACTAAGGCTTCAGCAACCAGTCAATTTTTCTGTCATGGCAACTAGCAAGA
>CAYGAG010000109.1:0-275 GCA_964347765.1 uncultured Candidatus Bathyarchaeia archaeon | reverse complement strand
CTCTTTATAACATGAAGGGTATCTTGACCAATTCCCAGAATATGGATTGATGGTTTACAAATGAAAAGTGCCTCATACTGTTATGCAAAGCACTGTCTATATTGTACACTCTTACACTCCTCACACTGTACTGATATGTTCAGGTGTCTTGCATGTCTTGGCGTAAAGGGCGCATGCATATCTAAGTCTTCAGAAAGAACTTTCTATAGGCTATTATGCGCATAAATGTCGAAAAAAGGGGGATTTGCGGGGGATATCTCCACTATGCTACCGTT
>CAYGAG010000108.1:0-5351 GCA_964347765.1 uncultured Candidatus Bathyarchaeia archaeon | reverse complement strand
CCTAACAGTTTGTTTGATTCAAAGAAAAAGATGGAAAACGAATCCATGCGCACGCCAGATTTTCATAAATTGAAGGAAGCTAAAGAAAAACCAGAGAATGACGAATAGTATCAAGACTTCCAGAATGGATTCGAATATTAGGCAAAGCTTGCACCGTATATCGCAACGAAAAAAGCAAACACTAAATAAAACGTTATTTCTCCACGTTAACATCAAAAGATAATCTACATCACACCAAGTTCTCGCAACTTATCCTGCAACCCTAACGCAAAAACTCTCTCCACCAATACCTTTTGAACCTTAGAGTCTCTAGCCAACCTCATCACTACATCATCAGACTCCACCCTCCTCCTTTCAAGCCTTGTAGCAGTCTTGAAGTCAAGAACCATACCGCACTTATAACAGAAAGAAGCCGACTTAGGATTGACACTACCGCACCGCGGACACTGCCTCGGCTTAAGCTTGCTACTCTTCTTCTCCTCTCCACTCTTTATTCCATGAATCTCAAGGATTGCATCGTTGACATCCCTCGAAACCAAGTGAGCATAATTGGAGAGCATCTTACTATCAGGAGTCCACCCGAAATACACCTTAGCCTGAGCCTCACTAATCTGCTTGTTAACCAACAAGTGAGTAACCCTATTGTGCCTGAACAGGTGAGGATAGACTCTTATCCTAATCCCAGCCCTTCCAACCAGCCTCAACACTACAGCCCTCAACGCAGCATAATCCATCATCTCAGTCTTGTTCCCACCTATCTTAACCCATAATGGAGCGTCAGCTTCATCCCGGTTCGGGTGAGCATTCAACCAAGCTGTCAGGTAAGGGTCCGAAATAACAATCCTACAAGTCCGGAAACCAGTCTTGCCCCCCCCACATCAATCAAGTAGGTGTACTTGTCTTTTGAGACACCCTTGATTTCAAGGTTACCCAGTTCTGAAATCCTTGCCCCAAGCTCGTACAACATGCAGATGAAAGCCTTGTCCCTAGGATGCTCGGCAACGTCAATAAGCTTCGCGACCTTCTCCTCGGTCAAGATGTCAGAAGCTTTGATCTTCTTTTGACAATTCGAGGTATTACTATACACCCAAGACCCGATTTCATTGAAAGTACATATAAGTTTTGAAGACGCACGCTTTCTTCGTATATTGTTGGACGTTCACAACGGTCATATATTTCATATCCGAATTCTTCGAAACAAGAGCTGATTTGACATCAGCTTTAGCTATAGGTCAACCACAGATCTTGCAGATGCCCTCAGCGAAAATCGGCTTTGAGAGACTACTGTAGGAGCATATGCCATGCACGCATGCCTTGGGAGTTTCGCTTTCCGAGATCGTCCATATTCAGAGGTATGGAGACGTTTTCGCCTAGCAACATTTCGAAGGTTTTCGATTTCTGAGAGGATCAGATGGGTTCTCTCACGCGCGAGCGAAAAAACGCTCAAACCTGTAGAGTGAGATGGTGCTCCGGCCGGGATTTGAACCCGGGTCGGCGGCTTTCTCTCCGCATGTGTCGAGAGGCCGCTATACTTGACCGGACTATACTACCGGAGCTCGAATAATACTGCTTTTTTCATTTGCGTTTGCGATATATAGCCACTTCGTCTCTGTCGCTATAGCAAACGTATTCAGATACAGCTTCGAGCCTGTCTTCTTTCCGGAGGTTTCTGACGTAGGTGTATAGCAATCATCGTTTCTGTAGTTGATGAGGTTAGTGTGTGTATGTTTCCATGTTTCTCATGTTTTATACCATAACAGTTTCTTATTTGGTGCAAGCCATACAAAGCTTTTATAAGAAGTGATTCTACTATTGTGGAAAAGGTGTATTGAATGGAGCAGATCATAGAAGCGCTGACGCAGATGGTTGAGGATACCATTGCCTTCTTGCCGAATATCATTGGCGCAATCATAGTGATACTGATTGGATACGGTGTCGGATCAGTCGTAGGAACCGCTGTGAATAAACTCATCGAGAGGATGGGTATTGAGAAAAACTTCGATCGAAGCAGCACGGGGAAGGCTTTTAGAGCCGCGGGTTTGGACCTTTCATCCTTCGTTGGAGGGATTTCCAAGGCTTTCGTTGTCGTTTTGTCCATTATACTAGCGATTCAGATTCTAAATATAGGCGGTACACTAGGTCAATATCTCATTGACGTTGCAAACTACTTGCCTAGACTTCTCGGGGGCATCCTAATTATAGTAATGGGCACGGTTCTAGTCGACTTCTTAGCTTCCCTGGTTGGAAGAACACTTCGACCCATCTTTCCGGAAGCCAAGGCAGAAATAGCTGAGATGCTAAGAAATCTGCTTTTGATAGGACTTGTATCAGTCGTACTTCTGATAGCGCTGGACCTTATGCTGCTTGCAGGCGAGCTAGTTTATCCTTTGATCCTGGGCTTCGTAATAATTGGTGCAGGAATAGCATTGACCGACGGTTTGATTGAATCAATTACAGACGATCACGAAGAGTTTCGACCAGTTGCAGGATACGCGAAATTCGTGTTATACAGCGTATTCCTTATAATCGGCGCAGGTGCAATATTCGCAACCTTTGAAGGAGTCACAGGCGTAGTCGCAAATATCTCATGGGCCTTCGCCATAGCCTTAGCCATAATGCTGATCCCAGTCATGTACGCTATGGCCAAAAAGATGTCCCAAGAAGTTTCCTGACACAAACACCAACATGCTACCCCTTTTTTCCGTCGAATAATTCCGTACGACTGGGTATGACTAAGACGGTTAACTTATTCGCAGCTTCGTCAGAATATGATATTCAATCACGTTGGTTTGGTCAACCACTCACTGATGGAACAGTCATTCTTGGAGACACAAGAAAGTGCTTCAACTGTATAGTGAAAAAAATAGGGATGGTTTGCTTAGTATTCTTCGTCTTCGCCTTCGTAATCGCCTGGGCCTTTCCCTTCTTCTTTCGGTTTCGTGGCTGCTATTACATCGTCTATTCGCAGAATCATGGATGCTGATTCTGTTGCTGATTTTGCAGCCTGTTCTTTGACTACCAATGGTTCGATTACGCCATTTTCCTGCATGTTTTCAACCTTGCCTTCAAGGACGTTTATACCCATGCGAGCGCCGCCCATCTTGTCGTGGGCTGCCCTGAGTTCCACTATTATGTCTATAGATTCTAGACCTGCATTTTCGGCTAGAGTCTTCGGCACAATTTCTACAGCGTCGGCAAAAGCTTCTATGGCGAGTTGTTCTCGCCCTCCAACCTTTGTAGCGTATTTTCGCAGTTCTTTAGCAATTTCTACTTCTACAGCTCCGCCGCCTGGAACGATCTTGTTGGTCTCTACGACGTCTGAGACTACCGACAGGGCATCGTTCATGGCTCTTTCTGCTTCATCAACCATTCTTTCCAGTCCGGCTCGGATAAGAACGGCTACTGAGCGTGGATCCTTGCATTTTTCGACGAAGATCATCTTGTCTTCGCCTATCTTGCGCTCTTCAACTAAACCTGCTGCACCCAAGTCTTGAGGTTTAAGGTCATTCAAGTCCGTAACGATTCTACCGCCTGTCGCCCGAGAAAGCTTTTCCATGTCTGATTGCTTGACCCTTCTTGCTGCTAGCACGTTCTGTTTTGCCAGAAAATGTTGTGCCATGTCATCGATGCCTTTCTGACAGAATAAGACTCTGGCTCCTGCAGCATTTATCTTGTCCACCATATCCTTCAACATCTGTGTTTCTTTGTCAAGGAACGCCTTCATCTGCGTAGGATCTCGTATCCTTATCTCGGCGCTGACCTCTGTCTTTTCGATCTCCAATGGGCAGTCCAAAAGGGCGATCTTGGCATCTTCTATCTTCTTGGGCATGCCGGAGTGTACAGCTTCTTTGTCTATTATTAGACCTTTGATGAGCTCAGATTCATAGAGGCTCTTTCCCTCTTTCTTTATGATCTGTATGTTGTCTATGTCTGCTATCTTTCTTTCTCCACGTTGTTCTACAATCTGTTTGACCGCGTCTATTGCGATCTCTGCTAAATGCTCTTTTGCGGGACCGACTGCCTTGCTTCCCATAGATGTCAATGCTACTTGTCTCAGGGTTTCGCGGTCTTCAATTTCCACTGGTGTAGAGGTGCTGTTTATTGTTTCGACGGCTTTCTGTACAGCTTTCCGGTAGCCACTTACTATGACTGTTGGATGTATGTTCTGGTCCAGTAATTCTTCAGCCTTCTTTAGTAGTTCTCCTGCGAAGACTACTGCAGTTGTGGTTCCGTCGCCTACCATGTCGTCTTGTGTCTTTGCTACTTCTACCATCATCTTGGCGGCTGGGTGTTCCACGTCTATCTCGTCTAGGATTGCTGCTCCATCGTTGGTTATGGTTATGTCTCCGAGGCTGTCTATGAGCATCTTGTCCATGCCGCGGGGTCCAAGTGTGGTTCTCAGTACTTCGCCTATTACTCGGGCTGCCATGATGTTGTTTCTCTGGGCTTCTCGTCCTCGGTTTCTTGTTGTGCCTTCCTTGAGGATTAGGACTGGTTGTCCACCTTTGGTTGTTGTCAAATATGCCAATACAACTCACTCCATCAAACTGTGATGATTCGGAATAAGCAAAAATGCTCTAGAATATAAACCTTACCTCTATGGAACGCCGGTTCTTAGATTTCGGGAAATCTTCGTCTAATCATGTTCTTTTTGGAGATTTTGTTTGTGCGCACACCGGGCATTCAACATTTCTTCTCATCTCTACGGTCTCAAACGCCATCTCCTTTCCATCAGCAAGCAGCATTCGCCCGATGAGTGGACTGCCAATCCCGGTGATCAGCTTTATGGTCTCCATAACTTCTAAAGCTGCGAAGAAGGCAGGAGTAGCTCCCAAGACTGGAATCTCTTCTGCTTCTGGAGGGTCTTCTGGAAATATGCATCGGAGACACGGGCCTTCACCTGGCATTATAGTGGTCATCTGACCGTGGAAAGCGGAAACACCGGCGTGGACAAATGGCACACCTTGTGAAACACAATAGTCGTTTATTATGAACCTTGTTCTCCAATTATCTTGACCATCGACAACTACGTCAACTATTCCCATTACATCATCGACGTTGTCTTGAGTAATCTGCGTAGACTTCGCTTCCACAGTTATTGCTGAGTTTAGCTTCTCAATCTTCTCCTTTGCTGCTTCGACCTTGAATCTTCTGATATCCTCTTGCCAGCCAAGAATCTGTCGATTCAGATTACCTAGCACGAATCTCTCTCCATCTATGAGCGTAACTTTCCCTATTCCCGCCGCAGCCAAATACATTGTCGCTGGACATCCCAGTCCGCCGACACCTACAACGGCAACCTTAGCATCTCTCAATCTTCCTTGCCCTTTAGCCCCCCAACCAGAAATCAA
>CAYGAG010000107.1:0-5408 GCA_964347765.1 uncultured Candidatus Bathyarchaeia archaeon | reverse complement strand
TGAGCTTTCAGATCCCTCCGCCCTTCTTCGCTCGGTGAGATGAAAGGAGGGTAGAGATTATGCATAATGCGGTGTCGTATCCTTGAAGCGTTCTCTGTCTGATTGGGATTTGCTGTGTCTCTTCTGATTGCTTTTTTTGATTGAATCTTTGTCCTAGTTTCTTTGCGAAACATTTCTTTTTCATTCTCCTAGTAGTTTCAATAGGTTTCAACTGCCCCGTAGCATCTGATTTTGTGGGCGACTCGAGTGTAGACCTCTGTCGGAATCCTCAAGCTTCCCATGCACTTGAGTTGATCTACTACGGCGTCGAAGAGTTCTGGGTCGACGTCTTCTTTGACTGTTATGCTTGTGTAGCTCTTTACGCGCACTTTTTTGCCTTGGCTGTACCAAGACTCGAGGAGCTTCTTGTTTACCTGTGTGACACCACTCTCCACAAGTACTTCTTGGCTCTCCGGACTTGCGAATGACAGAGAGTAGGGCTTGTCAGTGTTTGACGCTCCTTTGGCGATCGTTCTTAACGTGTCTGTTATGCGTGGGATGAGCATCAGTTCTATGGCTCTGGACAGTGACTCGTAAGTAAGAGTGTATTCTCTTCCGATATAGTCTACTAGGCCTACTGTGTGAAGCTCGTCAAGATATTTGCGGGCTGTGTTGGGGCTGATGTCGAACTCGCTGGCTATGTCGGTTGTTGTGCTTCTGAAATTCTTTTCAAGGTACAAGAAGATGTTCTGATGCAGTTTGTCTAGTCCTAGAGAATAGATGACCCAACGTTTGACCCTCTCAGGATAATCCTCCTCGGAAACGTCTTGCAATGGTCTCAGCCTGCGAATCGTCCATTCTGCCAAGACTTCGAAATCTTCGACCTCATCTTTCCTTGCCGCCTCTTTGGCCTCTTCACTTTTCTCCTTTTTTGTTTCTTCACTCATTTCTATCACCTTTAACTATAATGGAGTGAGCCTTCACGTCTGCGCCTCTACTGTTTCGATTTCCGACAACAAGTTTCTCCCCACTCTCTGTGATAATCACAAGATGTTGAGGGGTGTAACCATAGTCCGAAACAGGCCCTTCCACTTCAACGGTCTCATCATTATAGCTATGAACACCTACAACTCTTGCTATAGGACTCCCTCCTAAACGGGATATCTCTTTACATGCCGCGATAGCGCTACCTACATCGCTGAAAGCTCTACCCCTCATGGTACAATAGTATGTAGCGTCTGAGCGTGCTCTTGATTCTGTTTTAGCTATGTTTCGTAAACTTTCAGTGATCCTTGGTATTAGTCGTCCTACAATAGAGGTTGATAACCGTTCCCGTACATAGTAGGCTTTACCAAGTCTTTCAATAAGTCCAGTTGAATAGAGTAAGTCAACAAGTTCAAGGACTTCCTTAGGTTCTTTGTTGACGTGCTTTGCTAAGTCTTCTAATGTTGCTGCCTTGCAGTTTTCAAGGTAGAGAAACAGCTCCTTGGCCGTTCCATCTATCCCAATAGACGATAGTGCCCAGTCTTTCAACCTCTGACCATAGGTCTCACGGGGCTCTTTGATAGGCTCAGGTATACGTCTTACCTTCCACTCGGCGAAAGATTCATATTCGTTTTCAGATGCAGACATTTTTAACCTCAACTCAATACTTTCTGCGTCTAACATAGATATTGATGCGTTTAAGTATATAAGTCTTACTCAGAAACACGGATGAGCGGAAAATCCGCCTACACAGAAGAAGGCGAATGTACGTGAAATAATAATATCTCCAAGGATCTTGGGTTCGATGCTCGTGTCAGAAAACCGACGGACAGAGACCGCCTACCCCCCCCCTAGGGGGGGAGGGGGGCCTCACCAAGCTTAGCTTTCTATTGAGCGCGGGCGTTTCACAAAGCTAACAAGAGTTGACCCCGACATATCTTAGCCTAAAGGAAAGCATAAACTTCTCTTGTAACGATACGCGTTAAGCTGGTTCATGGCTAGATCAAGCGTTTCTCTGGTTCCTTTCTTGCTTCAATGACCCTGCCAGCGAAGTTCAACACGAACGCTTCAGGAAAGGCTTGCCAGACCCTTGCTACTGCTTTGAATCCTGTACAATGACAGGGTGAGATTAGACTTAATTCGAACTGTTTCAGCTCTTCGATTGTCTGTTGAAGATATTGCTCGGACCGGCCAACTAGATGTGTTCCACCTGCAAGCCCATATATTCTCTGGAATTGCCCAAGTCTCTGAACTTGAAGGAGGGTGTTCACAACTCCTGCGTGAGCGCAACCTGTGATGACGAAGGGACCGGCGTCTTTAACGTTCACCCACAACGCTTGATCATCGAGAATCCGGTCATCAACCTCACTTCCCTCGACCACTATGATTGTCCTTTCTCTTCTGGAAAGAGGCAGTACCCGTTCAAATGAGGTCATTCTCCGAATTTCGCCCGTCGTCCAAACGCCTGGCACAATCTCCACAGATTCGGTATTCAGGAAAACCTCCCCGCCGACTTTCTCGATCTCCTCCAACCCTTCTTTCTCAGGCACACCATGTTTTCGCCTCTTTCCTGACTCTTCTTCGTAGAAGCGAGGTAGAAACGTGTGAGGATGTGCGTAGACCTTGACCCCACCGGTAGCCTTCACCACTTCAACCGTGGCCGCCGTGTGATCCACATGCCCATGGCTGATTGCGACGCAATCCACGTCACTCAGATCCACATCCAACTGCTTGATGTTAAACAGCAAGGATTTCTTATGTAAACCCGTGTCGAAGACGACTTTCCGATTTCCTCCCTTTGAATCCACAAGCTCCAAAAGGAAAGAAAGACCCCAGTGGCCAAGACACTTCGTCAGCGTCAGGTTATCCACAAGTGTCGTAATTCTCAAATCTCGAATCATTTCTTTCAACAGCAAGTAACAACAGTTTGAGATTAGTTTTGCGGGTCAAAATAGATAAAATGGAACAATAGGATCTTTCGAGACATCTCTCCATTTGTCCTCGATCTACACTGCAATACACTGGGAACAGCAATTTCATAAAGGAGTAGGTATATTCTATCCGCCTGTTTTGACGATAAATCCGAAGCTTCTTATTGATCTCAGGCTTTGGCCCAGCATTTCAGCCGTTGGTTTTGCGAAAATTTTTGCTTCTTTGCCTAGTCTCCTGGCTTTTTCAACTCCAAGTCCATGGTATGGGAGGACATCAATTTCTTCTATGTTTCTCAGCCTCGAGATGAATTCGCACATGGCACTTATGTTGGCTTTGCTGCTATTCACGTGGGGAATTAATGGAAAACGTATGATTATATTCTTGCCAAGTGTGTGAAGCAGTTCCAGATTCTCAAAGATCCGTCTATTAGAGACCCCTGTGTACAACTCGTGCTTTTTGCTGTCCATCACTTTCAGGTCATAAAGGAATAGGTCAACGTTTTTGCTTATCTTGATGAGGATTCTTCTATCCGCATAACCACTTGTATCTACTGTCGTGTGTATGCCCTTCCTCTTGCATTTGCGTAAAAGAGCGTGAAGGAAAACAGGTTGAGAGAGAGGCTCACCACCGGATACAGTTATGCCACCATTCTTATCATAGAACGGACGGTCTTTTTCAACTTCCTGCATCAACTCGTCCACTGAAAATCTCTTCCCTACGATCTCCCTTGCACTTGCAGGACATTTCTCAGCGCAGACACCACAGACCTCACATTTGTCACGTTCTGTGACTATTGAATTATCTAAAACAGAGATCGAAGAGTTGGGGCAAACTGAAGCGCAAATCTGACATTCTATGCATCTATCCGGCCAGACCATCAGTTCCCTATCAAAGAGCCGTCCTTCGGGGTTGTGACACCACGGGCAGGAGAGAGGACACCCTTTAAAGAACACTGTAGTTCGTATGCCTGGACCATCATGTATGGCGTATCTTTTGACATCAAAGACCAGCCCATCAGTCAGATCGATTCCTCCTCCTTAAAGACAAGCACGCTACTTGTGAAAGCTACCGATTGAAAACATTTCTGCTCAAGCCTAAAAACGTTGGTTCTCTTCACAGTCCATGCTCTGTTCTTGAGATTATCTCATCTTGAAGTTCTTTATGTAGACCTACGAAATAATCACTGTAGCCAGCAACGCGTACAAGTAGGTTCCTATAGTTTTCAGGATGATGTTGAGCGTCGCGCAGCATCTCCATGTCGACAATATTGAACTGGACGTGGTGGCCACCCAGCCTAAAGAATGTTCGGATGAGCTGCACCATTTTCTTCAAATCTTCCTCTGTCTTTAGCGCCTGTGGCGAGAACTTCATGTTTAGGAGAGTCCCCCCTGTTTTCGTATGGTCCCATTTAGTTACTGATTTGATGACAGCTGTTGGTCCGTGCCTATCTGCGCCCTGACTTGGTGAAACGCCTTCCGATAGCGGCTCACCGGCCTTCCTACCATTAGGTGTAGCGCCACATAACTTCCCGAAATAGATGTGCACTGTCGTGGGTAGCAAGTTTATCCTGTATCTTCCTCCTCTTGTGTTGGGTCTACCATCCACCGCCTGAAAATAGATTTCAACCACTTCTCTTGCAATGTTATCTGCATAATCATCGTCATTGCCATATTTCGGAGTCTTGCTAAGAAGTATCTGACGGATTATCTCATATCTTCCTTCGAAGTTCTCTCTACACGCCCTCAAAAGATCTTCAAAATCGATATCTTTCTGCTCGAAGACATGATACTTGACAGCCGCTAAGCAATCAGTGAGGGTGCCAAGCCCTGTTCCTTGAATGTAGCTGGTGTTATACCTCGCGCCACCATTGTTATAGTCTTTCCCCTTTTCAATGCAGTCATCAATGAGTATTGATTGGAATGGCACAGGCATGCGTTCTGCGAAAATTCTTTCTATTGTGTTGTTACCGCTTATCTTAAGATCCACAAAGTATCTCAGTTGTCTCCTGTATGCCTCCATCACTTCATCGAAGGATTGGAAGTCGATGGGACTTCCAGTTTCTACCCCGATCTTCTCATCTCTTTGGGGGTCTGCACCGTTGTTTAAAGCTGTTTCAAGTATCTTCACCCAGTTCAGGTAGCCTGTTAGAACCGTGGTTTCCTTTCCAAAAGCGCTGATAGTTACGCAGCCGCTTGGTCCCCCTAGCCTTGCTTCCTCGATGCTTTTGAGTTGACGGAGTTGTTCTTCAATTATTATATCTGTGTTGAATATCGAAGGTTTAGGGTGACCACTCTTGATTATTTCAACAGCCTTTTCCAAAAATTTGTCCGGGTTCTTACTGCTTATTTGCACACACGTATTTGGCTGCATTACCCTAAGTTCATTCTCAACCTCCAAAACTAGATAGGAGAGTTCGTTTACAGCATCGTTTCCATACTTGTCAACTCCACCCAAGTTCGGTGTAGCAAAATCTTGGTAGGTCGCACTTTGCTCCATTGTTACGTCGACTTTTG
>CAYGAG010000106.1:2833-5483 GCA_964347765.1 uncultured Candidatus Bathyarchaeia archaeon | reverse complement strand
AGAAACTTAAAGTTCTTTATCATCTCGCTCCAGACGATGAAGAGATTACTGTGAAAAGAAGAATATTCAGAGACTTCACTTTTCAATCCTAATCTATCCTTGCTCCTGTCCACCTTCGATAAGTCCCTTACCGGTCAGTTTGATGAAGACATCCTCTAGAGTTGGCACTCCAACATTTAGGCTGCATATACGAGTTTTCCTCCGTCGCAGCAAATCTATGACTGTGCTGACATAATCTTCAGCATCGCCCCCCATAATCTTGATTCTTGAAGGAGTTCCCTGGTCTTCGTCGCCATGTATTAGTGTCACAATTTCAACGTTTGGACAATGGGTCTCAATGTCTGTCTTCGTTTCCGGCGGAGGACCGAAACAGGCGATCTCCACAAGTTCAGTTTCTTTCACCATAGATTTCAGCTTATCTGGAGAGTCCACAGCAACGATTCCACCATTGTTGATTATGGCTACTTGACTGCACAACTGGTCAGCCTCTTCCATATAATGCGTAGTAAGGAAGATCGTCTTTCCCTCTTCTTCTGAAAGCCTCCTTATCTGGCTTCGAATCTGCCTCGAGAAAGTGGGGTCAAGCCCCAATGTGGGCTCGTCCAACAGAAGAATTGGCGGATCATGAAGCAAAGCGCGAGCTATTGCAACTTTCTGTCGCATTCCGGTGCTGTAGTCCTCTAGTCTTTCATCCGCCCTGTCAGAGAGCTGCATAGCTTCCAATAGTTCTCCAGTTCGTTCTTTGGCTCTCTTTCGAGGCATCTTGTAAAGCGACGCGAAGTACATGAGGTTATCCCGTGCCGTGAGCTTCCAGTAAAGAGTTCTCTCTCCTCCCACGACCAGACCCAAGCTAGCTCGAACCAGAGAGGTCTGCTTTCGAATGTCAAAGCCGTTCACAAGTGCCGTGCCCTTGTCTGGAATCAGAACAGTAGACAGACACTTGACCAACGTGGTTTTTCCAGCCCCGTTAGGACCAAGCAGTCCGAAAAGCTGGCCCTGCCGGACTCTAATATCGACATGGTCTAGAGCCACTACAATGCCTGAATCTTGCCTATCGGTTTTCGCCTCTTTCCTTCTCAGGAAACCGAAGAGGCCCCTGTGTTTCTTCTTCCTGAATCTCTTAGTCAAACCGAATGTTTGAATGCTGTAGACTTCTTCTTGACTACAAGCCAACCATTAGACCTCATACGGCTTCAAACCAAAGGGAAAAGCGAACTTATTAACCTTTCACAACACCAACAGAACGAAAATACTGCACTCAACCCTGACGAACAAGACCATAAAACGTTTTATGGAAGAATAAGATGACGTATAAGGAACAGCAGGAAGTCATCAACCTGTAAACTCAGGTCACAGCGCTCCTCACCAGAGCGGGGGTTTCCGAGTGGTCAAAGGAGACAGGCTTAGGACCTGTTGCCGTAGGGCTCCGTGGGTTCGAACCCCACCCTCCGCACCAAGTCTACAGGAAAACCAGTATCTACCATACAGCGCTGCAACAAGCGAAATCTTATCAAGATAAGATGCAGCATTCTTGTTTTGGGGATCAGACTTTTCCAGAGAGTTTTCAAAAGAGACTGTAAGGCGCTTTCTTGTCCAGAGACAGTCTTTCCTTCAATATACAGGCAAAAATGGAACATTAAAAGCGGTTAAAAAGCTTGAATGTATACAAAGAGACCCCATCAGTGTAGTGCATCGTAACCACCATTTAGTTCTACACAACAGAGTATTGGACTATAAGCCCTCTTACCTTGATGAGTTGCTTTACAGTGATAGACTATTGTTTGAGTATTGGTGTAATGCAAAATCCATAATACCAATAGATGATTTCCACTATTTTCGCCACCGAATGCGAAATCCTTCGCAGTTTCACTCGCCCTTCTTTGAACGTATCAAGAGAAGAAAAGAAGAACTGAGAGACTGCGTCTCGCTTGTCTTGACAGAAATCAGAAAACATGGACCACTCTCTTCAAAAGAGCTGGAAACGAACGGCAAACTAAAAAGAAGAAGTGCAACCAGGGTTCTGAACCTGCTTTGGGACTCTGGCGATCTAACGATTCATCATATGGAAGGCAACCGACGATACTATGGTTTGACTGAACTTTTGCTTCCTGCAAATGTGGATTCCAGAACTACGAACAGGGATGAATATGCTCAGTTCATGGTTGAAAAATATATGAGAGCTTACGGACTGGTCGACACCCGTGACTGGAGGTTCGGCTGGCTGTCACTAAATGCATCTCAGAGAAAAACAACAGTGAAAGAAATGGTGAAAGAACAGAAACTGATACAAATCAAAGTAGAAGGACTCAATCAAACATACTACGTTCTAAAAGAATATGTCGAATTACTTGAAAGCTCTGATGAACCGGTAAGGGAATCAGTATTTTTTGTCGCGCCATTAGACAATCTCTTGTGGAACCGAAGGCTGATTGCAGAAGTTTTTAACTTTGATTATGCGTGGGAAGTGTACAAATCTCCGGAGGAGCGAATGTACGGATACTATGTTATGCCGATTCTTTTCGGTTCACGCTTTGTTGGGAGGCTTGACCCGAAGCTTGACAGACGAAACCGAAAGATGATCATCAACTCTGTGCATCTGGAAGAAAAGAACGTTGAACGAGATATCTTCACAAGCGAGTTCGCCAAAGCA
>CAYGAG010000106.1:0-2823 GCA_964347765.1 uncultured Candidatus Bathyarchaeia archaeon | reverse complement strand
AAGACTGAACCAAAGAGACTGAGAAACCTGCTAACGAAGGAATCAGGCTCTCTGACGAGAAGATAGAGGATTCGCCACATTGACGCCTGAAGGAAAGAGAGAAAGAGAGAAAGAATATGACAGCGACTTTTCCGCTTCAGCTGGATCAACAACCAGTTTCCATCGTGTTTGACTGACGTTTGAACAGAAAACTCAGGCCTGATGAGGAGATTATCGCAACGTCTAATCTTTGATTAAGCTCACTGGAGGTGATTTTTCTATAAAAAAGTTCTGAAAGACAACCTCAGAAAGCATTTAACCAAGAATAGATAAAAGGAATCGTTGAAGGGGAGGAAGACTCTACGACAACAAGGATAGCAAAGATCTTAGAGATACTTATTGATGGAGAATGGCATACTTTGGAAGAACTCCAGCAGAAGACGAAGCTAGACCAAACCCGAATGCAGAAGGTGACGGAATTCCTGAAGAAATGTGGATTTGTGTCTCAAGATGAGATGAAAACGAAGGTGATACTTGACAAGATCGTTAGAGAATTTTTGGAGGCTACTCCATGAGGCCCCTTAAACCCTCGTAGGCTTTGAGAAACTTCCTTCCTTTATCACTTGTCTCAAAGAGATCTGGGCTGTCACTAGAGACAGCATATAGAAATCCCTTACCGACTAGAAGCCTCAGATAACGCTTCAGCTGTCTGAAACTTAGATTGCATCGATACATAAGGTGAGTCTTTTTGACGCCATCTAGAGAAGCGTTGAGAATATCTGCGATTATGTCCAATCGTCCGCGATGGCTGCTGTGCTTATGCTTCTTCGCATTGGTCAACAATAAATTAGCCCCTTCAAGGGCCGAGTTCTCCCTTCCCCAATCTACTATATAATTAGAAACAACGATTTAAGCGTTCTGAGAGCTTGAACTGCCCAATACTATGAAAAGGTTGGAGTGAAATGGAGTCTACGCCAGTGTCCTATCTTAGAGTGCAAGCAGCCTTTTTAGCGTCTTCTCTGAGTTGGCATCTTTCTCCATGAAAACGCTTACTCTGTTCTCTTCTATAGTCAACGAAAGCATCTTCGCGTCCTTGCCCTCAACAAGAATACTCTCGACATTGCCGAGCCCAAAGCCTTCTACAAGAACTTCACTTGCATCAAATGCTGAAGATGAAAGGATAGCATAGTCGATTATTTTTGTCGGGTCTTTAAGATCTATTGCAGCTGAAGTGGAGTTCCTTAGGATGTAGCCAACCACACCCTCGTATGTTTTGATCTCGTCTAAACATTCGCGAAGATGGTTATTGGAGGAATTCTCAATGGCTATAGGTTTCTCAACTTCATCCGCCTTCTGGGCGCTTTTCTTCTTTTTCTTGCCCATCGATCTCCACTCCATCAACCAGTTGCCGGCTTGACGCGCACTAGCTCGCCTTTCTTCACGTCAAGCTCTTCCTGTATCTTCCTAGGCATTCTGATTATTCCTTTCCCTTCATATTTCGAGTCCTTTATGGGCTTGACCTTGCACCTCGTTGTGATGCCGTCGAATGTCTCAACTTCAACTTCCTCAATCTCTGGTCCATCATGGCGACCTTTCCATTCGGAAAGTGTGTTCGCGTCGATTCTAACGGTGTCTGAAGGGACCAGTAAACCGCCAAGATCTTCAATCATCAGCTGGCTTGCAGGTGGCTCAGCAACCGAACTCTGGGCTAAAGCTTCTTCAAGTCTTCTGCGCATCTTTTCCTTTGGCGACTCTTCCTCTTCTTCCAGTTCGCTTTCTAGTTCTAGTTCTTCTTCCAACTCTTCCTCTTCAGAGATCTCTGCCCTAAGCTTAGGTGGAGGTGTCATGCTTTTGAGGGGGGCAGGGTTAATTTTCTCTAGAAGCTTGAGCATTGTTGGAACCAAGACTCTAGTTATAGTATTTACGTACTTGATATCTGCTTTGTCCGATGTGATGGTAACCAGATTGAGATCTTTCAAACAAGAGATGTCCACTTGACCTTTGCTGCCATCCAATGTTATCGCTTCTATGCCTCCTATAGCGTCTGCCTTTTCGAGGATTCCATTAAAGGAGTCTACGACTATGGTGACTGCTTCTTCAGCTGTATCATGATCTCTAGCTATTATTTCACCGCCTTCTTTAAAGACAAACGCGTGTTTTACGTCTTGGCATATGTTATGGATTTCATCTAGAGTACTTTGTAATGCGAAGGAGTATACTTCAGTGTCCATTTTTTTCACGTCCAATCAGTGATTATGATAGTTTGAAGAGTATTCGCTCTGGAACTTCGTCTCTTTCTACAACCAGATAGTCTAGACCCTCTGTATCGCCGAGCTGGTCTAACCATTTCATTGCTTCTCTTGCTTTCTGCAAGACTAGCAGCCTCTCTTGATAGCTTCGCACGACTTCTTCTATGGCCGTCAATTCATGGAATGGCGTGGCATCCAAAACAACATCTAATTGGCCTATAGTTATCTCTCCTAAACTTTCGGCAGCAGCCTTCTTACCAGCCAGTTTCATCACTACTTCTCGGACCTTCTTAGATTTTTCAGCCAAGGATCTGATATCATCTAGTCTACGCAGGTACTCGCCTAGAGTGCTCTTTGTATTTGAGATCTTCTCGTCCAGCGAACTAGCTATCTCATCTGCTGAAGTGTATTCTTTAATCTGTACGACCATTTGATTGACACCTCCCAAAGAGGAAATAGAGGGAGTGTAGAGGTTTTTACACCCTACCCCCAGTCTCAACAAATTCTAGGAACTTGGGCAAGTTTCAGTTCTGATGAAGGCGTTTCCCTTAGAAGTCGTGAGTTTGACTTCGTATGTATCGCCAGCTGTCCATGT
>CAYGAG010000105.1:4357-5493 GCA_964347765.1 uncultured Candidatus Bathyarchaeia archaeon | reverse complement strand
TTTATGTCGTAATCTGGATTCCATCTTGGGTGGCCTGGCTGGCTTCCGAAGGCTCTTGCCACGACTCCGATATCTCTCATATCTACTTTGTTGTCTCCATTTACGTCTCCGATGAACCTGACTTTCACTTTTCCATCTTCCAGAATGTTATCGCTTGGATTGTTGTCTGATGCTTGTATCGTCGCCACTGCTGTTATGGTATAATTTCGGCAAGGAGTGACTCCTATGGTATCCCATAGTAAGGTGATGATTCTGTTTTCACCGGGAAGTAGGTTTTCAATAATTCCTACGTCGATCAGATCGTTTCCAGTCATGTTATAGTATAGGGTGATCGTCACGTTTTCCGCAGCGTCTCCTTGGTTCTCAGCTGTAACGTTGAATGAAACTGATCCGCCTTCACAAACCCATGTTCACGACGACGAAACACATGTCACAGCAATATCATGTACCCACAGGACTTCGACAGTTCCATCCACAAAAGTGTTGTCTTCTACATCCACTTCGCCTTCAACTGGGATGGCCACCGCCCGTACAGTATAGTTTCCCAAAGGGATACCTGTCGTGTTCCACAGAAAAATCAAGGTTCTGTTTGACATAGAAGGCAAGTACACTGTCTGTGTCCCAATTAGTGGGGAAGGAGGCGGTGGAGGTGGAGGTTGAATCAAGAATCCGTAGATCCCATCGTACAATTTGATTGAAACATCAGAACCATAGGGATCCATGACAAACGTGTCCCAAGTGTCGAATTCCAGTCGTCCCTGATATGGATCTAGAGGTTTGCCTCCAACTTCAAATTCCATCCAGCACAGACTGCCATATCCGGCTCCTCTGCCGTCTGCTCCAATCAATGATTCTCCATAAAGAATGAAGCCTTGTGAATTATCAATTACTGGTGTGACAGGTATAGTCGTATGGCCTGTGAAAAATTCGCTTCGGGATCCTGCTGTATAGCCGGCTCTTCTTGCATATAAGTAGTCAGTGTTGAAAAGCAATTTTGTTTGCCATGAATAGCTTGAGTCTGTCAGGTTCAGCCAGGCTGTAACGTTGAATCTATCTCCGATATCGAAGTAGGTTAAGTCTTTGAAGCCGGGTTCAATCCCGAAACGGTAAAAGAGATGGTCGGCGCTCGCCGACCC
>CAYGAG010000105.1:3500-4347 GCA_964347765.1 uncultured Candidatus Bathyarchaeia archaeon | reverse complement strand
TTGCTACGTGAGGTTCAATCGGCACACTTATTACGAAACCTGTTGAACCGGATTGATCGGTAGCGTTCTCGTAGTACACTCTCACTTCAACGTCTTCGGGCATTTCACCTTCGTTCCCTACTGTTACAGTTATGTTCACGGTTTCGCAAGTGTACACTTGGGATGGTGTGGCTGTAACATCATATATGGCGACGTCTCGTTGTAAAGGTGAGAAGACCACGGTGTTAATATAGTCCAGACTTGATATGTCCTCAGCGATTACGTGACCTAGGCCGTTTGAGATGCCGATTGTTGCTGATACAGGTCCATTGTTATATGAAAAGTTGAATTGAATGACTCCTTCCGCATCTAATATAACCTCAAAGTTCACAACAATTCTATTATCATAAAGGGCTGCAGCATCCCATCTAATACCTACATGGGTAGAGTTCTGCCATATGTAGATGTCGTACGGATCATATGTTATCCAATCGTCCCATGCAGGGGCGATCGCGAGTTTTGCAGCTAGGTCCATTATGCTGTTGCTGTAGGCAGCATCGGGTTCCGCGAAGGTTATTAAACCGTTGCTTGAGATATATATTGTTCTATAATATAATCCATAAAATGGAAATTCGAAAGGCAACGTATACTGCCAGCTTTCATCATCAGCGTGCCACATCATTGCAGTTCCTCCTCCAACCCATCTGGACGACTGGTAGATCCGTGTGTAGCAAAATACGCCCACTTTCTTCGCTAGAAGATTGTTACCAACGTATTCCTCTTCTAGGAGAGGAGGAGCATAGACAGTTACATTGTGCTCTCCAGTATTCTCCGGAGTCCAGACATAATCGATCTTATAAGAGGAAGT
>CAYGAG010000105.1:0-3490 GCA_964347765.1 uncultured Candidatus Bathyarchaeia archaeon | reverse complement strand
TAACAACTTCTCCATTGATCAGCATGATCAGCTCCACGTCTGTTTCGTTATTCAATCCAACGTTCTGGACAGAAGCGTTAACTATCATAGAAGTCCCCAATTCGACAGCTCTTGGAACATCGAACCAAACCGCAATGTCATGTTCGCGGCGTACTAGCCAGTCGATCATGTTGTTGGCAAGTTGCAGATTGTCTGCATAGCCAATACACCAATCAATTATCGAGTCTTCGTCACTTAGACCCAGAACTCTCCCACCAGTTTCAGAAGCTGCCAGCATAATGTAACCACAGTAATTTCGAATGAGATCCATAGCTGGAGATTCAACGTAAATCGCGCTGATCGGTGAGGCAAAGTAAGCCGCGTCCACTCCTTCAGTTACAGGGTGTGGTGTGATGTCGCTGGTCTCGCCTCCACAGTCCCCGTTGCTCCAGTTTATGCCCGCGAAGCTGGTCAAGCTAGTGTAAATCCATGGGTAGTCGTCGCCAATTACAATCAGTCCGTTACCGTTCAACACAAAGTCCTGTATCGCAGACAACTCCTCCGTAGAATACTCTTCTCCAGCTTGGGGGATGACAAAGACATCGTAACCATGCAGTACGGCAGATGTTAGAGGACCAGAATCATGAGTCTCTACTATGTAGTCTCTCTCTTCAAGGCCGCCGACCCAGAAGCTGTAGTACGCGACCGAATCAGTATAATGGGTTTGATCAAAAAGCACCCACCCTCTTACCGACCTCACTTTCGAGAATCTTACTGCAACATTGTTCGCTACAAGCTCCTCTCCTGGGAGAGGCGGAGCATATGCAGTGAGATTGTATGTTCCTTCAGTTTGGGCGTGCCATTGGTACGTAAGCGTGAAGGATTCACCCGTCTTCAATTCAGGAATCAGAACTGAATCATGGATCGTACCATTGATGAGCAATTGAAGCTCAACATCTGTCTCATTGCATAAGCCTCTGTTGTAAACAGTCGCATTCAACGCCCTGCTTTCATCGGGCTCGAGAAATTCTGGAGCATCCAATGCAACAACAAGCTCATGATCGCGAGCCCTCGCTAGATAAGCAATGGCGTTTTGCCAGAGTTCTACGGCGTCCAGCACCCCATCGACATCTTCATCGTAACGGAATTCATTAAGTATGAAGCTGAACAGTAATGTCGGATGCTCATTGCCAACAACTATCGCTGAACTATGTTCTACAGGTGATTCTGTAAAGCCTGCAATCGGCGTGCCAGTAGTCGCCGCCACATAATCTCCATCATCGGCGTATCCTTCCAGATAGGATGAGAGGTCTCCTACGTCATTTGGAAAAGTGAATATTGGATGAAGAGGCGCCCATCGATACACAGGTCTTGGAGAATACATATCTGAAGCCCAACGAACTCCCAAACTGTACCACAGTGCTGTCGGCTCCGAATTAGAGCCGTCGATGTCAAACGTGCTCACGATAAGAAGGCCACCACTGTGCACATATTCGTCAAGCTCTGTCCAATAGTCTCCCAATGCATAATAGTTGCAGTGATCTACAACCACTAGGTCCCAGGATTGACTCACCAATGCTGATGCAAAGCCTGAGGGATCATCAGGAAAATGAGTATAGTCGATTCCAAAGCTGTCTAAGGCGACGATGACATATCTGGAAGATGGTGGAACTACATAATCATCAGTGTAGACGAGGACACTACTCACACCTATCGTCAACACAACGACCGTTTTTTGGGCGATGTTGTCTTCTGTAAGCTGCTCCCCAGATATGGGAGGAGCAAAAGCTGTGATGTTATAGGCGCCTTCAGAAAATGGTGTCCATTGAAAGTGGCTGGTGTAGGAAGAGTCTACTGGTAATTCGGGTATCGTCACGTCATCAACCAATTCGCTGTTGATATAGAGCTGCAGCCCGACGTTTATTTCATTGTTTCGTCCCAGATTGGAGACTGTCGCGTTTATCCATGACAATTCCCCAGATTCCAAGCATGTATCAGTCTTGAGAGATACGGCCAGATCATGTTGGGGTCGCTGATAAGTTGACCATGTTATTATGTTGTAGAGAAGTTGCAGATGGTGATGGTAGTGTGGAGGTATGACTTCAAGCCACGGAGAAACGTATATCAAGCCTCTGAAAGTCACTATTACGCTTTCTTGGTAATGTCCCATCGCGATGTATTCGCCGCCTGCCAACTCGTTGAAGCTCCATTGACCGTCGTCGGGAAGAGCGGTTCCGACCGCTGGAAACACTAGAGGATCTGGAACACGGTTGAAGACAGGGTGGGTCGTGTTCACGAAGTGCAGAAGATCTGTACCTGTTGCGCCCCAGCTGACTGTTTCACTGATTCCGAACAGTGGGGCCAGCTTGTTGTTGTTTGGGACTCCATAATAGAGGGTTCCAGCTGTGGCGACGAGGCCGTGGCCTTCATGAACATATCTTCCTATGGCTTCAATCTCAGAATCTGTGAACTGCCAATTGTAAGCGCAAGAGATGATTAGAACGTCTGCTTCTGTGGCCTCGATGTCTTCATAAGTAATGTCTTCTTTGCTGAGAGCCGTATAGTCGATAGACACCAGAGTGTCTCCGAATAATCTCCACTCTGTGTTCAATACTTGCCAATTGGTGATGATTCCACTGTCAAAGTTGCCCGCGGAACGTAGCACGACGGCTCTTACTGGATATCCAACGTAAATATACTTCGATATGACGTTGTTCTGAGGATTTTCTTCGCCTGGCACTGGAATTACGTGTACTGTAACGTTATAAAGCCCCTGAACCGTTGGAGTCCATGTCAATTTGGCTATAACTGAATCTCCAGCAGCCAGAAAACCTATAAACTTGGCTTTGACTTCAGTGTCGTTTGCGAGAAGTCGCACTGACACCTCAGTCTCGTCGTTTTCTCCAAAATTCAATATTGTAGCGTTTATTCTTCCAGTAGCTTCCGGTTCCACGTATGTACCTGTCTCCATCTCGTAAGCTATGAGTTCATGGGCAGGCGGAGTCTCCGTAACAGCCTTCTGTGCATTCACTCTTCCATACCCGAAGTATGGGTCAAAACCTTCGTCTCCTAAATCGTCAGCCATCAATTTCAGCCACATTCGCACCCAGTCTCTTGTCTTTTCAGAATACCTGCTCCATATGAGAGCGGCTACACCTGCCACGTGTGGACAAGCCATAGAGGTGCCCATCATGTAATCATAGTCCTGCGAGTAGCCATAGTCGTTCATAAGAACATGGTATGTGGGCATTGTTGAGTAGATGTCTACTCCAGGTGCGGCTAGTTCAACCCAGTCTCCCCAGTTTGACCACCAGGCCCTGTTATCATACTCATCAGTCGCTGATACAGCAATAACTTCGTCATAGGCTGCTGGATAAAGCTTGATGTTTGTATCATCATTTCCCGCAGCAGCAACCATCAATACACCTGAATCATAGGCATATTCGACAGCAGTGCGCAGTAGTTCGCCCCAACCATAACTGCCTATGCTCATGCTTATTATGTCAGCTCC
>CAYGAG010000104.1:0-5508 GCA_964347765.1 uncultured Candidatus Bathyarchaeia archaeon | reverse complement strand
GTCTGAAACATGGTTGGGAAAGTCGGCAATCCGTATAAACATCATTACAGATACGGTAAACAGACAACAACAATAGACTTTCCGACTTTCCAAAACATAATGAAAAGAGGAAAGTTTGTGAAAGGAAACGCTCATCGATCCTTTTTAGCTTTCCTTTACTGGTTTGGAGTGCGAAAGTCTGAGGCATTAGAAAGAACTAAAAGTGATTTTAGAATAACAGACGATTTCCTCATTGTCAAATGCCCTGCAAAGAAACGAGGCCGTAGAAAGCTGTTAAAGGCACCTCTGGATCTACCATATGTTGACCTAATTCTTAAACAAGTTCAAAGGTCACGAAAAACAAAAGCGAATTCGAACCGGAGAGTTTGGAATTTCAGTGCTCCAACAGCATGGCGTATTGTTAAACGCATTTTGCCAAAACACTACCCTCATTTCTTCAGATTGAATCGGGCAGTTCATTTTCTGGATGACCCAACTACAACAATCCCAGAGATGCAGGCTTGGTTCGGCTGGACACAAATGAAGACCATCAACAGTTATCTGGGTTACAGTGAAAGACATCTGGACAAACAGGCTAATAGACTTCGACATGAGGTTGAGGGCTAGTCTTCTATTTCATCTCAACATTGCTTCCACCTTCTTTGGAGTCTTTCCCATGTACAAATGCATGAATTGTATAATAGAAACGATTCTGACAGCTCTTGATAAGATTAAGTTTATTTTTCGTCTTCTTAAGTAGTATAAGCTGCTGGCTGGGTAGATGAAAGAGATCGAGAAGGCGGTTCAAGTCTCTTCCTTAAGTAAGGAGTATCGGATCGGCGATTTTGTAATTGAGGCTCTGATCGACCTAAACTTTGAGGTTGGGACTGGTAAGTTTGTCTCGGTTTATGGAGCTTCGGGTGCTGGCAAAACCACTCTTCTTAACATTATTGGCGGCTTAGATGCGCCGACCAGAGGGCAGATCGTTGTCTTTGGACATGACCTTGCAGCTTACGATGAGAATTTCTTGGCGACCTTCCGCTCCGCTTATGTCGGCTTCGTGTTTCAATCCTATAACCTGATTTCCACCCTTTCGACTTTTGAAAACGTGGCGTTTCCATTGGAGTTGGCAGGTTGGTCAGGAGAAAGCGTCCAGAATCGTGCCGAAGAGTTGCTGAGGCTTGTCGGCCTGTTTCATCGTTCGAACCACTTCCCAGCCCAACTGAGCGGAGGCGAGCAACAGCGCGCAGCGTTTGCAAGGGCCCTAGCCAACGATCCTTCACTTATGCTTGTCGATGAGCCAACGGGAAATCTGGATATAGAAACAGGTCTGGAGATTGTTCGAATATTGAAGGAACTGAAGGAAAGAGGAAAGACAGTCATTGTCGCGACGCATGATATAAGAATAATGAAACTGGCCGACTTGACACTACACCTGAAAGATGGAAGGATAGTTGACTTAAATGAGTGAAATATCATTTCCCGTGAAGGATTTGGCACGAAGAAAATTCCAAACAAGCCTAACCATCATCGGCTTAACGATATGCACTGCCACAACAGTTTTTCTCACAGTTTTTGGAGACAACCTTGGCTTTGACGTTGCTTTCGTCACACGGGGAGAGCTTTCTATTGGATTCTCTAACATCTTCTCACGTTTTGTCGGAGTCGTTGGTTTTCTTAATTTGTTAGCTGGTGCTTTGATAACGTCTTTTCTCGTCTTCATAATGATGTCTAAGCGGATGAAGGACATCGGGGTGATGAAGGCAATCGGCTGCGGAACCAGTACCGCTCTAAGCTATTTTGTGACGGAACTATCTGTTGTTGTTTTCATAAGCTGCATAGTCGGCACTCTCCTAGGGATATTGGCGAACTTCGGCTGCATTCATGTGTTGAATATTCTAGGCTTTTCCATCTCGCAAAAACCGCTCAACCTTTGGGCGATCTTCTTCGGCTTTGTTGCTTTTGTCGCATTTTCTCATATTTTCGGAGCCTGGCCTCTGATTAAGGCGGTCAAAGCGAAGCCTGCCAAAGCATTGTCTCCTCTATATGCGCTTGGAATGAGTTCCCAGTTCGGGAGACCTGTCCGCTCAAAATTGAGGTTTACCTTCAAGGTGGCCTATAGAGATCTGATGAGAAGGAAATCTGCAACCATCCAGGCAATAATCTGCTTAGGGGCAGTTCTAGCTATAACAACGCTGAGCATATCGGGAGGCGTAATCGCCAAACAGACCACTCAAAATTATGCTGAAAGAGCGATCTCTAAAAACGTAGTTCTAGT
Organism: uncultured Candidatus Bathyarchaeia archaeon; assembly: GCA_964347765.1. Classification (GTDB taxonomy): domain Archaea; phylum Thermoproteota; class Bathyarchaeia; order Bathyarchaeales; family Bathycorpusculaceae; genus CAYGAG01. The sequence goes on along the minus strand of CAYGAG010000104.1, from coordinate 3,251 downwards.
CAGTCATCCCCAAATCTCTGCTCAATACGTGAGCTTACTTTCACAATCCTTCGAGAAGAAAGACGCGGATCACGTCAACTATTCCGATTCAGAATATCTAATCCCTGAAAATATGATGTCTCAATTGGACAGTGCACATGGCGTTCTTGAAGTAGATGCTCGTTTCATTCTTGAAGCTACAGCCTATGAGGTTCAAGGGATGATCATTGATCCCGAAGAGCCAGATTATTACGTTCTGGTGGGCGATCATCGATCCCAAAAGGCTCTGGTTCTCGGGGTAGAACCAGATCATATCGTAAATGAGTGGCTGGTTCTTGGTAGAACTCTGAACAGGACAGATACGTATTCCGCTCTCATCGGTGATTCATTGGCATTAGAAATCTTCGATGATGTCAACGAACAGAAGATCAGGATACGCGATCATAGATTTGAGATAGCCGGTGTGTGCTTGGACCCGCTCAACAATGGAGACGTCGTTTACGTGCCTCTGAAGACTATTTTGCAACAAGATTCTCCCAGCTACAACCTTCTTCTGCTGAAGATTGAGCCATCGTTGTACTCGCAGGTCATCTCTGAGATAGAGACCATTGTTTCAGGCACTCATTTGAAGCTTTCAGAGCTTAATGGAGTCATGGAAGCGCATTTGGACTTTCTCAACATAATCTGGTCTTCTGTCATGTTATTACCCCTCCTCTCTCTTGCCAGTGCTATTATCTGTCTCCTAAGCTACATGATGCTCTCTATCGCAGGTCAGCAACGTGAATTTGGTGTGATGAGAGCCTTGGGCACCAAGCCAAAGGGTATCCTGAAGATAATACTCGCGCAAGCTTTCCTCATCGTATTTATCAGTGGAATAGTTGGTGTCCTTGTCGGGCTTACGATTGCATTTGTATTCCTGATCCCCGAACCGGTTATCACTTTCCAAGGTATTGTCGGGGTTGTCACATGGCTGCTTTTGGGTTTCGGAATCTTGAGCGTGTCCAGTCTGTACCCAGCCGTTAGGATCATAAAGATGCCGGTAGTCATCCTAATGAGTGAGCCCTGAGCCTGGTTTGACACGACTAGCATTTTGCGAGGTCAACGGCACATTGAATTATTTGCCGAGCAACATCTAGGCCGGTTGCCTTCTGCAGCCCCTGCCAACTGGGTGACGCATTGACTTCGAGAAGAACAGGTCCCTGTTCTGTTTCAAGAATGTCTACGCCAGCATAAATCAGTTCAAGAACCTTGACAGCCCTTAAAGCGAGTTCTTGGAGTTCTCCAGACAGTTTCATGCTTTTGGCTTTTCCTCCCTGCGCGACGTTCGTCTTCCACTCACCAGCTCTCGCAATCCTATAAATAGCCGCCAATACTTCCTCTCCGACGACAAAGGCCCTGATATCTCTGCCAGGCTTTTCTAGGTGTTCCTGTAAGTATATTGGCTGCCCAAGGCTTTCAAGCCTCTTATACGCATTGATAGCCATATCTGCATCACTAAATTTCATGGAGCCGAAGCCCAGAGATCCCACAATGGGTTTGTATACTGTCTGTCTGAAGTTTCGGCTTGCACGATAAGCCCAGTGGGCCATCTCGGTCACATAGGTTTCAGGAATCGGCAGCCCTGTTCCAGCTAGTGTGAAGATCATAGAATACTTGTCCTTGGTCCTTTTATATGCCCGAGTCGGATTGACAACGAGCGTTCCAGAAGATTCCAAGTGTTCTATCATGCTTACGCGTTTTGTCACCTGCTCGTACGAACCGGACCCAAAGGATCGGAGTATGCAGAGGTCGACATCTGTTATTTCACGGTCTCCACACCAGAAGCGTGATCCCTCAGAGCCAACATATGCGGACATGTCCATGATGCGGGCAAGAATGGTTTTTTCAGCAATGTCTTCACAAGCATTGTATAGTTGCTTGATGTTGGAATCTAGAGCTCTCCCATAAACGACTAAAGCCTTCATCTATTCTATTCCTCGCTTTTGTTGAAGGTTGGAACCGGAGACTAATATTTGTTTGAACCACACCAATCTATAAAATGGAAAACATAAAACGGAAAGACTGGAAATCCCTTTTATGATTTGCATTTATTTATACGCTCACAATACAATTTCGAGTTGATGAGAATCATTTTTGTCAACAGTCTTGTGAAAGATTAAAATTCAATCGAGCGATATCCATGTGGCTTGAAGGAATTTTCGTGTAGGAGCTTACTCAGTTTGCTGATACTACGTAAAATAGGGAAAAGGGGAGTCCATTATTGAGTCATTTTTGTCTATAGAACGGCCCTCTATTTAAGTGCATATTAGATCCAGAAAATCGATTGGCTCCGTACGTGTTGCTATTTCCTTATAGACGCCACAGTGTGATTTTCAAAGGCGTACGGGGAAAGTTTTCAATGCGTTTAGGTGGGCTGGCAGTTCATTCAAGAAATTTGGTAGTTTTAGAATCGGAACTATCGGTGTATTCTTATGGAATTTGAAAGGGGCGGGAACTAATGATAAGATCATGGGGACTAGTGTTGCTTTTCTCCAGTTGGTCAATCCCAGTTCTTGATGTGATGCGAGAACTCTTGCCAAAGCCTTTATCCTCTCTATCTGCGCTTCAACAGCCTTTATGGACGCTGATCTCCCCCATCCGTGACGCCAGTGTTTGCAGTCCACACAGGCAACTATTGGTTCTCTACAGCCGATAACATCGATCTCCCATCTTCTTCCAGCATCTTTGAAGCGGAAACCCTTTGTGACGGCGAAGTTGTTGGCTAAAAAGGCTGCAGCCGTGATAGTTTCGAACTCATCCCATCTTAAAGCCCTGCAGGCTCTTTCAAAGTCTGCGCCTAGCCTAATGGCGCGGATAGCGAGCTTAACACGTTGATTAGCTGATATTTCAACTGTCTTATCCTTCAATTGAACGGCGCCTTCACTAGAGAATTTCTCAAGCACCTCATGAGCGACTTGAACAGGCACCCGAGCATCTCTGCTAATCAAAGTCTTTGAGATCGGGCCTTCTTGTGTCAGTTTCAAGAGAGACAAGAGAACCTTTCTTTCAACAGTCATTTTCAAGTCATGGCTGGTCGGGTTAGAGAGACAGTTACATTTTATAGATGAGATACGATAAAAACCTAGCTTGGGTGAGAAGTTTGGCTGTGCTCAACCGCTATGCGTCTGAGACATCCAAGTCTGGACAATTGTACAAGAGGGCTTGTAAGGTACTTCCCGCTGGAGTCTCCTACATCATACGATATTTCGAACCATACCCCTTCTACACCGTAA
>CAYGAG010000103.1:0-5513 GCA_964347765.1 uncultured Candidatus Bathyarchaeia archaeon | reverse complement strand
GCTTTCTGATATAACTCGCATTGGTTATGTTAAGAAGAAACTTTCACGACTCTACTACGACGCTGGATTAGACTCCCCATCCAAAATCGCGGAGTTTGAACCAAAACAACTTCATGAACTATTTGCAAAATTCGTCAAAGAATCGGGTTGGGATGGCATGATTCCGAATCCAAAAGATTTGATCAACAATATCAAGAGCGCGAGAAAACTGTCCAAAATTGTAGAAGAATAATTACCTGGAATCTTATATGTTCCACAAGAGGAGGTAGATCCATCGCGCGTATCAGGAAGAGCTTGATGGTCAGGTGAATAATTTGAGGGTCACAGCTGACTTCCACATTCATGGTTGTTATAGCCGCGCCACTAGTGAGCGAATGCATTTGGAAGAGATTGCTCGCTTTGCAAGGATTAAGGGATTGAATGTTGTTGGCACAGGAGATTTCACGCATCCAAGATGGCTTAGGGAAATACAGGAAATCCTATCTCAAGAATCTGATACTAGTCTATATAGAGTTGCTGAAAACCCTGAGTCACAGGTGCTTTTCATGTTCACCAGTGAGGTGAGCACAGTATTCACCTATGAGAATGAGACTAGGAAGATTCACCACGTCCTCTTCACACCTAACATCGAAACAGCAGGTCAGATCAACGGTAGACTTGAGAAGTATGGCGACTTAGCTTTAGACGGCAGACCTACGTTGAACATGGATGCTCCACATCTTGTAGAAGAAGTGATGGAGGTTTCCAGCGATAACATGATTTTTCCAGCTCACGTTTGGACGCCATGGTTCAGTCTATTCGGCGCATTCAGCGGCTTCAACAAAATCGAAGATTGCTATCAAGACATGACCAAACACATTTCCGCATTGGAAACCGGTCTCTCATCAGATCCCCCTATGAATTGGCGACTAAGCAAGCTGGACAAATATACGTTAGTCTCAAACAGCGACAGCCACAGTCCGTGGCCTTGGCGCCTAGGCAGAGAAGCCAACGTCTTCGAAATGAAACGATCAAGCTACCATGAAATTCTAAACATCATCCGCACAAAAGATACGCAACGATTCAGATTCACAATCGAAACCAACCCTGCCTACGGCAAATACCATTGGACAGGACACCGAAACTGCAACGTTGCACTCCCCCCACACAGCGCAGCAAAACTGGGAAGCATCTGCCCCGTCTGCCGCAGAAAACTCACTAAAGGCGTCGAGCAACGCGTAGAAGAACTAGCCGACCGCCCAAAAAACTTCAAACCAGCAAGCGCCATCAACTACATGCGTCTCCTTCCGCTCTCCGAAATCATCAAAACCGTCCAAGACGCCAGCTCCCCATACGTCCGAAAAGTATGGGACATACACAATCAACTCACTGGAAGATTCGGCAACGAATACCAAGTCCTAATAGACGCTACCGCCAAAGAGCTAAAAGAAGTCGTAGACGAGACGATTGCAGACGCAATTATCAGAGTCAGAAAAGGGCGAGTCAAGGTTGTCCCAGGATTCGATGGTGTCTACGGCCAACTAATCCTCTCCGACGACGCTTCAGACCCGGAAGGGTGCCCTGAAGAATTTATGAGCGGGAGGGTTCAACAACAAAGCCTTACAGACTTCATCTAAGAACACTTTTCACGTTTCCAAAGTGTATATGTGTATAGCAGTTCTACAAAAATACTTATTAAGTCGCAATATACAAGATACTACACACCACAGAAGTGAAAAGCATGATCAAACCTGAAACCACCACCGTCAGTGAAGAAGAGAAGATCTCAAAGATCATCTCCCAAGTAATGAAGAAGGTTTTTGGAAAAGAGGCTGCACATCTAATATTCCAGTACTTGGAAAACCGTTGCTCGCTTAAACAGAATGAGATCGCGGGGAGAATCGACGTATTCGCCAAAGGACTTGAGGAGTTTCTAGACTCAGGAGCCTACGCCATCGAACGGAAGATTCTGGAGGACATATATTCGAGTTACGGACTCCTCCGCCAACTCGAACTGCAAAAGACACACGAAGACCATAACTTCGTCGGACAGATAAGAAATCTAATGCAGAGAGCATAAACCAATCAAGTTTTTCAGAAACAAGCAATCCTCTACTTCTTCTCAATCTGCAAGATCAGACAAGTCGCAGATGCGACCATAACAATTTTATAACCCTCTCTCTGATAGATTTCGTCTCGAAATCTATACGTTGGTAGAGGAGAAATCTTGAAAGACATTTTAAGCAAGACCTTAGAGGTAGCCCAAAAGCTCGGGGCTACTTATGCTGAGATTCGGGCGCAAAATCTCTCCAGAACCACGATCACACTCAAAGAAGAGAGAATTGAAGCTGCCAGACAAGGGATCGAGAACGGCGCTGCATTGCGGGTGCTCGTAAAAGGTGCTTGGGGTTTCGCGTCTGTTGGAACCTTACATATCGATGATCTGACAAGCGCTGTCTCTGACGCGTGTATGATGGCGAAAGCCGCCAGCTCTAGCATGAAAACGCCCATAGAGCTTGTGGAAACCAAAACTGTGGAAGACAAAGTTTCCCTGACACCGAAGAAGAACCCCTCAAAGATACCTATCCAAGACAAGATAGGTACCGCCATGGCTATGAGCAACTCGATCCGAAATCATGACAACCGCATAAAAAGCTGCACTATAGACTATCTTGACCTAACCGGAACAACCTTCTTCATGAACAGCGGGGGCACCTACATTGAACAAGACAATCTCTATGTGTGGGCCAGACTGCTAGCCACAGCCTCGGAAGCAGGCATCTTTACCTACAGCCGAGAAGAGATCGGTTCAACAGCAGGATTTGAAGTCTTCGACACCGAAACTCCTGAAGCTGTAGGAAAAAAAGTCGCACGACGAGCAGTTGACCAGCTAAAAGCAAAACCTCCAAAAGGCGGAACCTTCCCAGCGGTAATAGGTCCAAACGTGGTCGGCGTCTTCATCCATGAAGCCTTCGGACACCTAGCTGAAGCCGACCTGACACTGTCAGGCTCAGTCTTGTCCGACAAGCTTGGTAAGAGAATCGCCTCTGAAAAAGTAACTATTTATGATGACGGTACGATAAAAGCAGCTTTCGGCTCCTTCAAATATGATGATGAAGGAACTCGGACACAGAAGACGCTTCTAGTGAAAGACGGCGTCGTCGTCGGCCTAATGCATGACCGAGAGACTGCAAAGAAACTCAACGCAGAGCCTACAGGCAACTCGAAAGCAGAGGATTTCCGTTTCGAACCCATAATCCGCATGCGGAACACATACATGGACCCAAAAGACCGTTCCTTTGAAGAACTGGTTGAAGACATAAAGTCCGGGTACTACCTAAAAAGCTTCAGGGGAGGTCAAGCAAACCTGGACGGCACTTTTCAAGTAGGCATCCAAGAAGCCTATCAAATAGTTAAAGGCGAAATAGCCTCGCCGATACGGAATGCTTCTATAAGCGGCAACACCCTTGAGACTCTGCATGAAGTAGATGCCGTAGGAAAAGACTTTGAACTAGGGCCTGGAAGATGCGGAAAGGGTCAGATAGCCTTTGTATGTGATGGCGGCCCTCACATCAGGGTGAAGAAGGTGGTAATTGGTGGTATCGCTTAAGAAAGAAGAGATGTTAACACTAGCCGAGAAGGCTGTGAGGCTCGCCCAACAGAGGGGAGCTGACGAGGTCGAAGCCTTCGTATATGAAGGTTTAACCTCAAGAGTCAACATCCAACTAGGTCAAATCTCTAAAAGCTCACGAATAATTGATATAGGACTAGGGATCCGAGCAATTGCGGGAAAAGCCGTTGGTTTCTCATACACGAACATGCTGAAACGTGAAGCCGCCGTGGAAGAAACTGTTCTCAACGCAGTTGGCTCTGCAAAGGCAAGCAAACCAGATAAAGACTGGCAAGGTCTCCCCGCTCCGAAGAGCATGCCCAACGTGAAAGACACTTATGACAAGAGAATCATGGAACTCGATTCCGAGGAACTAGTGACGACTGGCTCCATAATGTTAGACTCTTCTCAAAAATTCGACAGCCGGGCATTCCCAATCGATGGAGGAGTTGGAGCATCCTACCTCTCCAAAGCAGTGGCAAATTCTAGTGGAGTAAATGCTTTTGATAGTGGAACCATCCTAGAATGCAGTCTGGCAACCATAGCCAGAGAAGGGAAAGAAGCAACACCCGTATGCTTCGAGTTCAACGTAGAAAGAAAGTATGATGTCGACCCAGAATGGATCGGCAAAGAAGCCGCAAGACTCGCAGTCTCAGCTCTAAAAGCCAGGAAAACAGAGACAAAGAACACCAATGTGATATTCACTCAATTCGCCCTACAACAGCTGCTTCACTTCACACTCATCAATGCCGTCAAGGCAGACTACGTTCAAAGAGACCAATCAGCCCTGAAAAACAAGCTTGGAGAAACAGTAGCATCAGACTCCGTAACCATCTATGACGATGGGCTATTGGATGGGGGCATTCGCACTTGGAGATTCGACGATGAAGGAGTACCCCAGCAAAACACACCAATCATAGAAAACGGTGTTCTCCACAACTTCATCTACGATGAATATACCGCCAGAAGACAGGAAAAGGAAAGCACAGGAAACGCTTCAAGAGCAGGATACAGATCTACACCCAGTGTTGAACCCACAAACTTCCACGTCGTTCCCGGAGACATATCGCCTGACAGACTTGTCAGTGAATTGAAAGAAGGTCTTCTAGTAAGCTATCTTCAGGGAGCCCACAGCAGCAACCCAGCCAGCGGAGAATACTCAGTGGTCGCTGCTCCAGCATGGAAAATCGAAAACGGCGAGATCGCGTACGCCACAAAAGGAACCATGTTGGCAGGCGACGTCTTCCAAATGCTAACTAACGTTTCCACCCTGGCCAACAATGAACGAAAAGTCGGCGAACTGGTTACCCCATGGGTGCTTGTGGAAAACATTAAAGTCATCGGAAAGTAAATAACCCAGACGCCAAATGACCCCAAGAGGCCAGAGTTTGAACAGCAGAATCAAGCAAGAATTACTTAAGTTCAACACACCTCGCCGCATAATCCAGCTCATCTCCTTCATCTTATTCAGCGCCATGATCTTTGATCTAGCTGCTCAGCCTTTACTGCTTCCCACACTCTGGACCTGGGGATTCAACCGGAACATCACAGGCGACGCCTTCAGTGCAATCCAATTCCTGCTCGGAGGATGGGGAGAATTCAGCGTCGCTTTTCCCTGGCTTGCATTAGCCTCCTTCCTAATAATCGGAGTTCTGATAGGCAAATCTCTCTGCGGCTGGGTCTGCCCCTTCGGCCTGATCCAAGATTTGATAGGCTACATCAAACGAAAGAAGAAGGGAATCTCGCCTAGAACACATGAAAGCATGATCTACATAAAATACGGAATTCTCGCTATCGCACTATTCGTGAGCATAACCTTTGCAGCGGCAACAACAACCGGAACCAGCTTTAGTTATCAGAGGGCTCTAGGCATCTTCGCGCAAGCCCCATTCACAACATTGAGTCCAGCTGAGACCCTGTTTGC
>CAYGAG010000102.1:0-5566 GCA_964347765.1 uncultured Candidatus Bathyarchaeia archaeon | reverse complement strand
ACCCCACGAGCATATCGCCTAGAAACAGGATCCGATCAATCACGTTTTTTATTTGATCGAAGTTGTCGAGCGTCACTCTCACAACAGAGCCGTCTCTTAGCCGCACAACTGGTGGTTCGAGACAATCAACGGGAAGAACCACTCCCGCTTTGCCTGGACCTTCAATGCGCAGCTGGGTCCCAGCGGCTAGAAAATCGTGAAGAACTTTCATGGTCGCAGGGTGGACGCCCACTGCCGCTAGACCGGTATTCCTCGCCCTGCCGTAGCGAAGCCGAAAGCCTCCACTTCTGGAAGGAAAAGAGAATATGGGACGACCGGCGATGATGTCCTCCATGAATCCTACCGTCTTCTTCTCTTCAATCTCTCTGATTCGCTTCAGCCAATCCCACCCTTCAATTCCGAGTTTCTCCACGATGGTCCACACTTTGGCTGAACGCCCTATAACACCATCATTAACAACACGCAAAGCGCCTCCTCTTACTCGGTTTGTCTCTATGCGTGGGAGATTGCGGTAGGATGAGACCTCGATTGGATTAGATTCTGTCCCCGTGACCTCTACTGGAACAGATTGGATGGCTCTCCTCAGCTCATCATCTGAGACATGATATTGAAACCGCCCCACAGACCGCTCAAACAATCTCACTTCTTCGACAAAGCGCCCGACCTCTTCATCTGTGGGTTTATAGCGGTCCAGGCCGAGCAAACGGCGGACGAAATCCCCAATCACGAGTGTGAGGGCTTGTTCGGTGCCTCCGGCGGATCGGATTGGCCCAGCGAAGTATATTGCCAAGTACTTTGTACGATCTGGATTGTACTTGATGGCTACCCGGGCTACGCCTTGTAACGGTGCTGCGGTGATTCCTTCAGTCAGAATAGCGAGGGCTGTCCGTACCGCCTGTTCTGATGCTCCACGAGCGTCCATGTGCCCGTATTTGCCGTAGACGATCTGTTCAGCTATCTTGAAGGCTAGATCCTCGCGGGGGAGTCTGTTGCTCAGGTCCCTTATGCTGTCAGCGACTCCTACGGGGCCAGCAAGTCCCTCGACGAGCTCGGCTAGATCCTTTGCCACCTCGATTTCCGGGGTAAGAGTTGGATCTAGTCCCTTCTTCCTGGCTTCCTTCGCAATTTCGTAGATGTCGCGAAGTCTTTCTCCTAGAGAGGTCAAGTATCGTTGGTATTCATCGCTCATCTCAGGGGTCAAAATTCTCCTTCTGATAGGACTGGGTAGCCTGTATTGAAGTTTTCTAACACTAATTGCTAAAAGCCCAGACAACTTCTTGGAAGCGTTTGCCCCTAGATTTGAAATTGGCTTACGCTTTCTTGGTTTGCGCGCGGGGTCTTATGTTCTTCACGAGTTCGTTGACAGTTTCTTTGACTTTTGATTCTTCCACGATTGTACCAGTAACGATTATGTCCGCTCCAGCAACTGCTATCGCTCTCGCCTGCTTACCGGTCTTTATCCCCCCGCCTACTATCACAGGGATTTGGACACAATCTTTAACGGTTCTTATCATCTCACTTGGAACCGTCTGGCTTGCTCCTGACCCTGCTTCCAAATAAACAAAACGCATGCCGAGATATTGGGCAGCCAAAGCGTGGGCGGCAGCCAGCTCAGGCTTGTTGTATGGAATCGGACAAGCTTTTCCCACGACGCTAGCAGCGCTGGCTTCCCCAATGATTACGTAGCCCAACGGTATGGCCTCGAGCTTGAATTTCCGTATTATTGGTGCACTCAGGATCTGTGCCCCCGTGATGAAGTAGGGATCTCCGGAATTCAGGAGGGACATGAACCAAAGGGCATCGGCGTGCCTGCTGATACCTGTGATATTGTTGGGAAATAGAATGACTGGGAGATCCACGGCTTCTTTTGCAGCTTTCACAACTTTGTCCAGGTGCTGAGTGGAGGCTAGGGTCGACCCCCCGATCATGATGGCTGCTGTCTGCGAGGATTCAGCTTCCTGAGCTATGCGTGATGCCACGGAGGGGGTAGTCTTTTCCGGATCTATTAGGGTTATGTGGATTGCCCCTGCACTCTCGATTTCATCCAAAAGGTATTCTTCTACGCGGCCGACCATGCGTCACTCCCGCTATGCAATGGTTGCTTTCGAGTAGAATTTGTCGATAAACCGACAGTACACGTCAATCTCCTTCAAGCCAGCCTTGGAGGGTAATTCTTCATTTAACCCACAGTTCCCACAACGAACTATCGAATGTTCCTGATCTGGTGATATTTCGACTCTAATCGCTTCTTTTCCACACTTGGGGCAGAGGTAGATCTTGGGTAACTGCTTCTTTGGAAATCGAACAACCTTTCTCCGCCTCCTACCCATTCTAAACCCTCCGTTCCGCACAAGCTTGGAGATTAGCAAGCTTGTTGAGGATGCCAGTAGGCAATTATCGCTTAAATACTTGTCCCAAGAGGTCTACAGCCCTTGATATCTCAGCAGCATTATGTTGAGCCAACAAGCACCAGTTATTAAGAGATCCAACAGAGTGATTAGTGGTGAGGTTTTTGAAACTAACCCAGAATGTCTTAAAGCTAGACTCGCCATCTGTTGAAGGTAGAATCAAACGTTTCATAAAAGACTATGTCCGGAAATCTGGAGCAAAGGGTGTGGTTCTAGGAGTTTCGGGAGGCCTTGACAGTAGTACGACAGCTGCCCTTGCATCCTTATCTCTCGGAAGCGAAAACGTTTTAGGCATCTCGATGCCAGAAGCTGAAACCCGAAGTGCCAAGCACCTCGAACATATAGGACTACTAGCCGAGAAATTTCGATTTCGCCTACAGACTCTCGACATCTCACCCACACTGAGAGCATACTACAAGACTTTGCCGATTTATGAAGAAACAGACAAACTCAGCAGGGGCAATCTGAAAGCCAGGGTCAGAATGGTCTACCTGTATTATTATGCTAATAATCTTGATAGACTTGTATGTGGCAGTTCGGACAAATCCGAAACTATGATGGGGTATTTCACAAAATGGGGCGATGTCGCTGCGGACATTTCACCCCTTATGGATCTCTACAAGACCCAAGTTAAGCAACTAGCTTCCCATATCGGGGTTCCAAAGGAGATAGTAGATAAACCGCCCACGCCTGCGTTATGGCCTGGCCAACTGGCAGAGGAGGAGCTGGGTGTGAAGTATGATATTCTGGATTTGATCCTATATGGCTTGGAGCATTTTGTGACACCGGGGAAAATCGCTAGACAACTGAATCTGACCCCCGAATTCGTTAGGCGCATCAGACAACGTTGGCTAGACGCCGAACATAAACGGAGACTACCCTTGACAACCAAGCTCAGCTATAGAACCGTAGGGGCAGACTTCAGGCTGCCCTATGGATAGAACCAAGGCTTTTCTCAGTCATCTCACAACTAACGTTGAGGTGAAAGGACGATGTCCAACACGGTAAATGTTGCCCTCGCCCAGACAAGCTCTGTGATTGGAGACAAGAAGCACAACGCGAAGATGATGATGAAGCAAGTCGCAAACGCACGAAGAAAGGGTTCAAACCTTGTAGTCTTTCCGGAACTCTCCTTGACCGGATATGTAACGCGTGATATCACATACAGCCTTGCAGAGCCAATTCCTGGACCATCTACACACTTATTGGAAGAGACTGCCAGAAAAGAGGGAGTACACGTAATATTTGGGATGATGGAACGCAGCGACAAAGTGAGTGCAGTCGTATACAATACAGCAGTACTACTGGGCCCGGACGGATTAATCGGGAAGTATCGGAAGATGCACTTGCCAACCCACAGCGTCTTCGAAGAAAAGCGATACTATAGGCTAGGATACGAAGCACCTATCTTCCAAACGAAAATAGGGAAGCTTGGCATAATGATCTGTTATGACGTATTCTTCCCAGAGATCGCCCGACTACTTAGACTGAAAGGAGCCCAACTCATAATCTGCATATCAGCTTCACCCGCGGTCAGGCGTAGATTCTTTGAGGCGCTCACGGTTGCCAGAGCAATTGAAAACACGTCTTTTCTAGCTTATGTCAACCTCGTTGGCATAGAAGATGGACTACAGTTTTGGGGCGGAAGTAGACTAATAGCCCCGAATGGCAGCGTGATTGCTCAAGCAAAATACGATGAAGAAGACTTGGCATTAGGGAGCATAGACTATACGGATTTGAACCGCGTTGAAGCTTTTGTGCCTGTTCTTCGAGACCTGAGACCAGAATTGTTCGACTGCCTGAAAGAGCAAGCAGAAAAGCTGTGAATCCTCGTGAACAATATCTACACGATCCAAAACGGTAAAGGGAACAAGTACTAATAGGAGTGCCTACGGGACGCAAACGCAAGTGAGTCAACATCGGGGTAGAGAGCGGTCTCTCACCGGTACCCCAAGAAACTACTGTGGCAGCTTCCCTCTGAGCCTACACTACAATTAGATCCACCTAATATCCAAGCGCAGGAACTAGAAATGCGAATCCTATCCACAGAAGAGGAAAGAAGGGATATGCGGCCATGGGCCTCTAGAGAGGCCAAACCACTACCGTGAAATCTGAAGGGCGTCGAGGGGATTTCTTGAAGAAGCAAAAAACTTCTATTTGAATGCCTTCATGGTTTTCTCTATTCGATCCAAAGCCTCTTCGATATTGCTATACGCTGTGGCATAAGAGAATCGTATGTATCCCTCACCGTACTGGCCGAAAGCTGATCCAGGCACGGTCTCAACTCGTCCTTTCGCACGGTCACTGAGAAGATGCTCTGCAAACTCTTCTGAGGGCAGACCGAAATCCTGGATATTCGCAAAGACGTAGAACGCTCCTTTAGGGAGAACACAGCTAAATCCTTCAATTGCATTGAGCCCAGAGTGCAGGAGCCGACGCCTCCTATCAAACTCACGGACCATATTCCCGACAAAGTCTTGGGGACCCTGCAGAGCCGCCAATGCCGCGTATTGAGCTGGACCATTCACACACGCAACGGAGTGCTCGTGGACTTGAGCCAACGCAGCAATCAGCTCTTTGGGACCGAGGGCATACCCGAGACGGAAGCCCGTCATAGCATAAGTCTTGGAAAAAGAGTTGACAACTATTGTACGCTCCCGCATTCCTGGGAAAGTTGCGAGGCAAAAGTGCTCAGACCCATCATACAAGATCTTCTCGTAGACCTCATCTGAAATCACAATCAAATCACGCTCTACAGCAAGTTTGGCGATTTCCGCAGCAGCCTCTCGGGTAAGAACTGAGCCCGTAGGGTTGTTGGGAGAATTTGTGATCATCACACGTGATTTGGGTGTGATTAGTGATATCACACTCCCTGCATCAAGCCTGAAATCATTCTCCTCACGCATAGGCATAGGGATTGAAACGCCTCCCGCCATAGCAATGTCAGGGTCATAGCAGACAAACCTCGGATCTGGAACCAAAACCTCGTCACCAGGATTCACAAATGCCAATACGGCCAGAAAGATAGCTTCAATGGCGCCATTAGTGATCAAGACCTCAGAATCGGGATCGTAAGACAGGTCATAATCACGCTTGGTCTTCTTCACTAAAGCCTCACGTAATTCCGCAATCCCTGCAGTAGGTGTATAATGAGTCTT
>CAYGAG010000101.1:0-5597 GCA_964347765.1 uncultured Candidatus Bathyarchaeia archaeon | reverse complement strand
AATTTGGAACATACTGATCGCCCGAAGACTTCTCCAACTAGAATAAGCGCGCGCGCCTTTTCCCTATCGAACATCTGAAAGGTTACACCTAGTTTGCACTACTCTGTCTGGAAGTGTCTTCTATTTGGTTGGTTGGTTGGGTTCAAATCCCATCCCCCACACACACCCGCAGTTGCCCCTTTTTTACGCTTTAAATGCAACCATAAAATAGATTACGCGAGTATCGCTATACTCTTTAATGAGTAAACAATGCAGCTTCGCGTCCGCGATTTTCACTGGGACCGGGACTTTGAGTCTGTCAGAGCCTTTCTTGCAGAACTATTCTTTAGAAGGAAGGCCTACACAAACTGGATACCATCAGAGCTCGAGAATGTCAAGTTTGGACCTGGTGGAACAGAATATCTGGATGCTGAGGATGAATTCCTAAAGGTTTGGGAGACTTGTGAGGCAACTCAACCAGCTCCGCGAAGAATGATTGCAGTGTCCTACACCAAACCCCATGGGAGGTGTTGGCTCTCAGTGGATCCGAACTACTTGTCCATGGCAAGAGAAATAGTACCATGGATGCATGATCGCATGAAAGAGCTACGAGGCGACAAAAAAGGAGACGCGAAAATGAGCTTCGTCGTTGACGACGATGACGCAGATTTCATTCGAGTCCTGTCAGATTCAGGGTTCCAGAAAGGCGAAGTGGAAGGGGACAAGCAAATCCGCTCTGCGGATACGCCGGTTCCCACCTATAGCTTACCTAAAGGCTATTCGATACGAAATGCCGTCATTGAGATGGACTTCTTGAAGTACCGCGAAGTCCAGATGGCGGTCTTTGCGCACATCGTAAGCATGACTAAGGAGCAACTCGTACTGTATAGTACAGCTTCGTTCTACCGAGAAGACCTAGATATTGTCGCTGTGGGGCCAGCCGGTGATTTCGCAGCCTTCTGTACAGCCCGAATTGATCCGGGTAGCAAAATAACTGAACTTGAACCTGTTGGGACTCATCCTGACCATCGACGGCGAGGACTAGCGAAGGCCGTGATTTGCGAGAGCCTCAAGCGGCTACATAAGTACAGGCCATCTGTGATTGTTATCTTGGGAGCAGCTCCAACGGAAGGAGCTCGGAAGCTATACAAATCAGTGGGATTTGTGAACGATGGAACAAGACACTACTGGAACCGGGCGGTTTGCTGATTTCTGGCATATTGCAGCAGTCTTGAGAAACACATGCGTGTAGAGTGGTTGATGAAACAGCCTAACGTTGTTATGAGTGTTGGTTGGTTGGTTGGGTTCAAATCCCACCCCGCACTCTTTCAGCGAACCCTCCCCACTTTTTAGTGTCACTTGCGCTTTCTATGCGCCCGAAGTCGATGCGATTTCGTTTATGAAGTCTTATAACGAAACATGGAGAACTACTATCTTACCAGGCAGAAGGAGGTGAGAGAAGAAGGTGACAATTCTGACGGTTGATAAGTGGATGGTCAAACCTGAAAAGCAAGCGGAACACAAAAAGTTGATGCAGAAGTTTCACAAGTTCATGAAAGACAACGCAGAAATGTTCAAAGAGATGAGGTTGGTGGGGGAGTACACTCAAATGTTTGGCGGCGTCAGTGGCATGTACGTTTGGCTGGTGGAGTATGATAGTCTCGCAGACCTTGAAAAGCTTAACAAGAGAATGGAAAAGAATGAAGAAGCCAAAAAGCTTATGGCAGAATGGATGCCGCTCATTGATGCCGCTTCAGTATCAACCGATGTATGGACCGCTGTCGAGTAACCAAGATGCGAAGCTCAAGAAGCTTGCGCGCGCGCCAAAGGCAATAAATCCTGCAATATTTTCAAGCCCTAGAAAAACTGATCCCAAGGGAAAACAAGCCTTGAAGTGGTCTAACTGGCTACGAAGACTGTTCAGATTTTTGATAGATCACGCTTTCACTATGACAGCTCCAGCTAGCTTGATTGTCAGTGTGTGAGACCTAGCTGAAGGATACGTCTGTAGAAAATGAGTAGCTTCCAGAGCCTGTTCCGTCATTGTTGCTGGATCCAGAATCGTCAAAATTGCTGTTTAGTCTATAATAAGATTGAAGATTGGGTTCTAAGCCTGTCAGTTCAAGCTTGTAATCACCTTGTATCGCTGTCAAAGATCTATCGACATTCCAATAGCGCAGATCGTCCCCATGTCCATCTGTAGGGTTCACACCACCTCTCGATGCTAGAAAGTTATTCTGTATGACTCCAACAGTTGATACAGCAGACATCCAATTGTTATTCGCAGCATCTAGAACGGGGGTGCTGTTTTGGTCTCCAACATATAAGTATAGCCGGTCTGTACCCTCGTTCCAGACAATTGCTAGGAAGTACCATTTGTCAGGGATGAAGCTGGTGCTGCTTGTGAGGGAAGCATCTCCTCCCCAGTCTAGAATGAGGTTGCTGCCTGAAAACCTGAGCTCCATATTGCCATGTTGTCCCCATGGCCTGTTGCCGACCACGTCCCATTTGATCCAGAATGAAATTGTGCCCGAAACTGAACCCCAGTTCGGTGTTCCGGTTCCAACAATCATGTACCCTCCAGTGGCATCCAGCGAATACCTGTTTTGGATATCCTCGAATCCAAAATCTATCAAGTCATCTCTGGCACTTTCGTAGCTTGCCTTTGTCCACGAGGCGGTTCTTGAAATGTTGGAGGCACGTACTTCATCAATTACTCCGTTTGAAAGGTCAGTGGTGCTTCTTCCCCCGATGTATATGGCGCGTGTGTCCGGGACTATGTTTCCAGTTTTGGAGGCCGAGCCTTGCTCTGAACCGTTTAGATAGACTTTTCGCGTTGCTCCGTTCCACGTTCCTGTCACGCCATACCAGTTATTTGCAGTCAGGCTGCTGTTACTATGAAGCCCTTGATCATCGTTTTCTTCTATCATCAGTGAAAGCATTTGGTTATGAACGGCAAGTTGATAATCGTTTGGATTTGCTTCGCCCTTTCGCAGAATTATG
Organism: uncultured Candidatus Bathyarchaeia archaeon; assembly: GCA_964347765.1. Lineage (GTDB taxonomy): Archaea > Thermoproteota > Bathyarchaeia > Bathyarchaeales > Bathycorpusculaceae > CAYGAG01. The sequence goes on along the minus strand of CAYGAG010000101.1, from coordinate 2,615 downwards.
TCTACGTCGGAACCTGATCCGAATGCGTCCAATCTGGTCCATGCCTCTATAGTCAAGTTGTCAACTAATTGTAGGCTTGCAGAATTCGGAATGCTTATGTAGTCATCGGTGCCATCGAAATCGATCGCGTTGCCAGCAAGGCCGTTCGCTCCTAGAGTTGGACTGCCGTAGTCGGTTCCATGGTTATTGTTTGACGTTGAATCTTTGATGGCGCCGGATCCGCCTACTGTTTCGTTTAGATGCCATACTCCCACATAGTTGACATCCCAAACTTGTTGCGCTGCGGTAGAACCTGTGTTACCCACATAGTTCGTGTTGTCAGCCTGACTCCTGCTGTAATACAAATAAAGATTCGTGTTTACGACGCTGCTTATGTTTGGCACTCTGACCCACAACCAAGCCTGTTCATTGGCGTCATTCCACTTTTCGATCTCAACATAACATTGAGTATTGTCTTTGGTTGTTACAGCTATCTTTCTTCGGTTGGTATCACTTTGTAATTCGTCAAAAATGAAAGTAACGTCATCATTGTTGCACCCAGAGGAATTCCCCAAATAAATCAGAGTGGGAAAATCTGTCAGGTTCTCATTGATGTCATTGTGATCGATTGTGAGTTTGACGCGTTTGTCCCACCCATCGAGCCACATGGAATTGATGAGTGTTTGAGTTACCACGTTTGTTTGTGTTTCGTATATGATAGCCAATGCTAAGCCTGAAACCAAGAAACTCGAGGTTAGGAATAGACACAACGCCTTGACTGCTTTATTCATCACAAACGGATTGGGATGCAATCAGTATTTTAGATATATGAATTGCAGATCAACATTATGTTTTCATAAAACATTATTGAGCAATGTTCTTGCAGTACTTAGATTGGCCAGCTAAATTGGAGGGACAAAGAAATAGAAGTAGAAATTAATAGACGGAAAGTACTGGGCGTGTTCTTCGTTCTGCTAAGTCTAATGATTATTACCGTTTCAGCCTTTGTTTATGAATCGGCGACGCAAACAGTCAACCAAACAATCCAAGACGTTGCAACCCTAAATCTGAACAGCGCCGCACTGGGCAACATTGAAGAGCAAGAAACAAAAAGTTACACCAAAACTGAAGTACCCGCTTTGGGAAACGTGGTAAGCACAACAACAGCCAAAAACAACGTTTACCTGTACTTTAATAGCGACCTAGACAGTCTGGGCACCTATTACACGACTTACACGATAACCGTGAAGTGTGCCACTGTTCCAGGAGGCTCAAGCCACTCTGTTGGAGATACTGTCGCTACAATGACCATCGCGACCCCTGACCCCGCCGCCGTCACCTTGGACATAGCTGGATCGTGGACATTCGACTTTGAAATTACCACTACAGCCAAATCCGTTAGTTCAAACCAAGCAACTTCAGCAACGATAGTGGTTACTGCAGAAAGCTCATAGTGCGGAAGGAAAGATGACTCCTAGGCAGCGAAAAATATTGTACACCCTATTCTTTGGTTGCTTTGCACTATGGCTTTTTCTCATTTCGTCAGGCTTTCTTTCTTCTGGCCAATGGACAACAACAATTGTGTTTGCCAATCAGTTCATGCTGGCACTTTTTGTAGGTGCGGCGATTCTCACCTCGATTTCATCTTTGCTGTTGGGTCTGAACTTTCTTGGAATAGGCTTGAGACAACGAATACCAAGACAAAACCTTGAAAAAGGGTTGTTCTCATCGACTGAGCAAAACAAAAAGACTCCTAAGATTTCTACTGTAAAAAACCCCACAAATCAAAACGACCCCAAAAAAAGCAAAGACAGCATGAAGGCCTTCTACCTATTCGGAGAAACTAAATTCAAACACTGTGAGCATGAATTTGGACATTTAGGAGGCGTGTTGAAGACCAAACATATTCCGGACGAATGCTTTGGTTGTCCCAAACTACTAGAGTGTGCCAGAGTCACCCAAGACTAATTTGGGTTTGGGATTAGATTTTAATCTCCCTCTCCGAAATATTGCGCTCGCCCGCTCCGCTCGCTTCGCTTGCGAGCATCTTCAAGACTTCATTGGAAGAATTTTACTTATCACTCTTTCAACTTCAGCGATTTGGCTCTTTTTGAGTGAGAATTTTATTTTCTTTTTGGGATGTTTTTGAACTTCAAATTCCAACGAAGTTGTCAGAAGACCCTTTTTTATAGTCGCAGAGATTGTGTTTTCATAGTCTATTTGCATGTTTGCTCTGTGCATACCTAAAATCTCATTAAGGGTCTTATTTTTGAAAGCTCGTCTCCTTTCGTCTATTAACTTTGTTGATCGCATCCTGACTCTTCTGGATTCAACCCCTCCTCCAAAGAGAAAGGATAGTGGATTCGGCTTCTTATACATTTCAGTTAGGTCAGAGTGATGGAGCACGATGGCTGCTATCACCCTTTTTTCGGCAAAGAATAAATCGTAGATGGTGTCTGTTGTGTTTCCTGTCAACCCTTCTATGACTTCAATTATGTTTTCCAATTTTACCATCTGCGCGCGCTCTATTGGCTGACACATATAAGGATTGAACAAGGCTTAAATCTTGTCTGGTTAGATTGACTTGGCGGCATGTTGAAATGAGTTCAAGAAATGACGAAGAAGAAAAGCCGAGA
>CAYGAG010000100.1:1760-5611 GCA_964347765.1 uncultured Candidatus Bathyarchaeia archaeon | reverse complement strand
TTCAACATAATAGCGGGCGTGTGTGCGTATGTTGGAATTTCCAACCCGAAGCTTGAAGAAGACTTTGTTGTTCTTGGTCCTGCTAATGAAGTAGCAGGATGGAAACGTTATACTCACGAAAAGACTCTGGACGCGGGTTCTGATGGAGAAGCATGGGTAGCTCTAGGAATTACTGTAAGGTGGGAAACTGAAATGACCTATAACATAGACGATGTAAAAATAGCTATGAACTAGAAACTCAGTATAAGCAAGCATGCACGCATGCAGCTTGAATTGTTGGTTGGATTCAAATCCCGCCCCCTGTCCAAGAACCCACTTTGTGATGCTTAGGCGCGCTTGAAAGACGGCTAAAGAACGTTTACCCGATTCAGTATGCATATACGAATAGTAATGGACAGAAAGAAACCATCAATATTGATGTGATCGAAATCGAGCAAACACTTCGATAGAGTGAGGTATAAGAAATACGTGAAAAGTCATCCTTCACAATGAAATACCGGCCCATCTCAATTTGACAAAATACCGTTGTTAAGCCGTCATAACGGAAATACATGCATGCAATGTTGCTTGCGCGAACAAAAAAGATAGGGGAGAAATGAATGCAGCCATTTCCCGAGACTCTAACGGATCTGCGCGCCTATGCGCAACATTAACGAGAGTACGAATTTAGCTTTGGCGTTTGCATCTGCAGTCATTGTGATCGTGATTTCGGGTAGCCATGTTTCATACCTTCTGTCGCCAATTCTTACACTCCAACCAATAAACACCCAGCCTGAGGCTGGAGTTGCGAGGAGCGTTACCACAGTACCTTCTTCGTGATGGCTCTTATCAGGGGTGATAGTGATACTACCGCTTCCATCTTTCTCAACTTCCAAAGTATAAGTAGGAACCGCAAGAATTGTCGGTAGCGCTTGCGAACAAGTAATCGATAACAACAAGGCGATCACCATCGCTTTCAAGAGTCTTGACAATACTTTCACCTCTCTCAACCAGAATATCTAGAATCCCGATTTCTCGTATTAAACACTTGTGAAACAATCTTCTATTGAGACAAATAGCCCAATGAGTGGCTAACCGTGTCAATAATCCGAAAAAATTCTACAAACGCCCTAAAGGCCCTCCTGGTGCAGGAGAATTCTTGAAATTCAAGGAACTAAACTTCCTCATTTATCAGAGTCTTAATTGGTTATCTTGTATTGCCCAATTAATATGCGTGCGCTACATTGACCGGATGGTCTGCGTCATGTCTTTTCTATTCTGTTCTTACTGCGCTTCTTACTGGACAGTTCTTCCATCTTGTGTTTAACAGCCTTTAGATCTTCGAGTAACCCCTTCGCCTCTGAAGGCGCAATAAGCCTTTCAGGGATATTAACATTCACCATTTCCCCAGTTGACAGGATACCGATCTTGGCAAAGTCTCTCTTATCGATAATTTCAATGTATTCAGCCAATTCAGATCCTGATTCTTCGACTCTTGACATCCTGTACCTATTCTTGTTTTCCATGTTAATCCTGGACGCGATCTCAAAGGCTTCAATGAGATTGTCAAGCTCTGAGGGAAGAAAGTCCCGATTGGGGATATTCACTATGAAATATTCTCCTTTTTCTCCTACCTTAATTTCGGCAAGTAGAGCATTAATGCATCTTACTTCAATAACCCATTGGAGTTCAGCCATACAAACCAAGTAGCAAGCCATTTTCATCTTCTATATAGTTTGTGTGTGGGGGTTCAGATCCTACCCAACCAACCAACTGCGAAAAGCTGACGCCTGAGACTGATTCTGAGATGTGGCGTCAGCGTAAGAAGTGCATGCATCCTTGCATTCTCCCATAAGTCATAAAAACTGGGGCATGTAATACAAAAATGAGGGAAAGATAGAATGTCCAAGAAGAGTTTTTCTTGGATGGATTTTGATCCAGTAACCTCTGTAAGCATTCTTCTTATCTCACAAATCATCGTTGGCATTTATTTACTGTCTGATGTTTCGCAAATTCAAATTTTAGCTTATGTCGAGTGGGGCTTTATGTTTTTTCCGGTATAGTTTTTGGTTGGTTTCCAGTAATTGAGTTTCGTAAGAAAGGGGGAGTAAGAAAAGGAAAAAGCTACATTCATAACCACTGAACCTGTGGATACTGGAATATATTCCATTGTTCGTCATCCACAGTATGTAACTTTCATACTATGGGGAATTGCTGGCATACTTCTTTTCCAACACTGGATTATTATTCTACTAGGTATTCCTATTGTTCCGTTGACATACATTGACTTGATCAAAGCAGATAACGATGCCATTAATACGTTTGGAGACGACTACAAAGCCTATATGAAAAGAGTTCCAAGGGCAAACTTCTTACTTGGCATCATACGACGATATAGAAAAAGTGAGAAATAAGGTGCCAGAGAATCAGCCTCATTTTTCTTCTAGTCAAGAGCAGATTATACTGCCGTCTGCCAGATTGAAGTTTCTTGCAAAAGTCACACCAGATGCTAGGTGGTTCTAGCTACAAAAATCATAAAACGAAAAGGATACAATTTCCCTTTGGTGAATAGCAGATGCCGAAGGTTGAGGAGGATTATTCAGACTACATCAAGCATATGTCGAATATCAGTGGTTTAGCCTCAGTTCTTGCAGGTTTCATATTGACAACACTTACTTTACTCATCACTTTGGTTCCTGATCCAAGCCAAACTACTGTACAGCTTACATTATTCTTTTCAGGAATCTTGTTTAACATATTTATGTTCCTTGCAGGATGGAGCAGTTTTAACCTTATCTATTTCTGTAGGAAGGTTCCGCGACTAACAAGAGAACTTAACATCATCAACCATGTAGCTGTAGTTGGTTTCTCTATTTTTGGTGGAATAATCGTAATGATATTTCTTTTCTCCAATCTACGACTTCTTGCCTTAGCGTCAACGTTCCCTTGGTTATTCTTTGTCATATTCACGTATATTTTCATCTGGAGACCTTTTCGAAAATTCAGGGAAACACGTGCCCGAATTCTTACGAAAACCTGAAGTAATTGGTTGGTTGGTTGGGTTAAAATTTAACGCCCACACACACAAGATGAACTAAATCGATCATAATATATTATAACTGGGTAATGTAAGCAATGGCTATGACGAATCGAAGTAGCTTGTCGAGTCTTTTATGCGTATGTCTTTCCGAAGTTGCTGGCTATCAATGCAATGTCTCTCATGTCGATTTTATCGTCTTCGTTCTCATCAGCTACGTAATTCCATCTTAGATGCCCAGGATATGAGCCGAAGGCTGAAGCAGCCGTGGCTAAGTCTCTCATATCCACTTTTCCATCAATGTTTATGTCTCCCGGCATCCGAACTCCAATTATATCGCTTCCCCCAAACAATGCTCCACTATACAGCTGACCTCTTAGGGTTAGGGTCACATTCCCATACATAACGCCCAAAGAGAGTATGAAGTCTGAGACGGCTTCTCTATCAAACTTGACCATCAAGTCAGGGATAGCGTCGTTGTCATAATCTCCAATAACAGACTCTATTGGAACTTCAACCCAGAACGGATCAACCGGGATTGTATCGTTCAGCAATATGGTGCTTCTGTCAATTTCGCTTACATCGTAGCCTTCAGGCAACTCTATAAACGCATCTATGTAAGAGCTGAGATACAACCTCAAAGGGGCCGGATAGACTCTAATCGTAGCCGGAGCTGGCCAGATGTCTACGATACGTGGAAGGAAACCCGCTGGGTAACCATATGATCCCGTCCATTTGTATCCATGGCAATACACTCCAATAGGGCTGTCTGCTGTTATCGTGTGTTCTCCATGAGACACTTCGACTTGTGTGTATCATTCGACTTCCTGTATAC
>CAYGAG010000100.1:0-1750 GCA_964347765.1 uncultured Candidatus Bathyarchaeia archaeon | reverse complement strand
TGTTATCGTGTGTTCTCCTGGATACATCCTTTTTTTGACGTACCGTCCGGCATCGGGTAGTCTGTACCAATCGCCATCCATGAGGGCACCATCTACTTCTACGGATAAGGCTGTTTCCCACGTTAGGGCGATGATTGTGACATAGCTGCCAGCACCTCCATTCGGGTCGCCTACGTCGTATCCGTCGGGAATGTAGAACCTGTAGTCGTCTCTGAATTTGTCTGTTGGTATAATTAGCATCTCAAAGGGGTCGCCCTTTCCAGCAACTGAATATCCTTTAGCGTATTGAGCTACGCCAATTGGCTTGTCGCTAGTGATATGAGCTGCTTCCTCCACATCAATGTCCAACCATTCCCCTGGGTAATCAAGTTGATCAGAAACTAGTGTTACACCATCATAGATCCAGACACGCGTACCGTGTTGACTCGCAATTATTCTAATTCTGTCAGCGCAGTCTGGAGAAAGAAGTGGCGCCGTATAGTAATCTTTTCCCCAATATCTGACCGGTATCATCTGCTCAAAAATAGTCTCAGCGGCAGGAGCTGTAATGGGTAGGTAGCCATGCTTTATGCCAGCTATTACTGCAATAGGTTTATCACTCATGATATGAGTTCCTGTCACGTCACCACCCAATATCTGATATTGGTATGTTTGGCCTCTTTCCAATCCTACAAAGAAAAGATCGTGATATTCTGAATCAATGGTCACATTTGTGTCGTCCTGAGTGGCAATTATCACAAACTGTGAAGGTTCGGGGTGACCGAGGTACATTGCTGTATAGCTTAACACATAGTAGTCTGTTCCTAACAAGCCTGTTGGAATCGCCCAATACATGTCATCATTGTTGGATGCGACTTGAGGTACACGAAACTGAACCCATAGGTCGGCAGCGACGCTTGTGACATGGATCCCTTTGTCCTCAACTTCCATGTTACTCGTTATTACCCAACTTTCCGGTAGGTTCCAGACTACTGGGGAACCTGGTGAAACTGTTTCAGACCAAGAATCTGCCGCAAAAGAAATCGTAAAATCAGTAGGTGCTTCGGATTCAATGATTATTTGTGCACAGTCAGACGGAGAGTCAATGAGTATGTCTGGACATGCTAACCAGAAGTCCCTATGCATACTAACGGATTGTGCACACGGAATTATTGCTAACGAGGCTATCGTTGCACCTGCTAGTATGCAGATCACTGACAACAAGGCTGTGATTCTAGACCTCATTTCCACGTTTGCGTACTCCTCCTTCCCAAATATTGATATTTTTACACAGTCCCTCCTCAGCTGTTAAGGGAAATATCATACAATGCTAAATGTCATCAAAGTTCATATTAGTTTATCTGACCGCCTTAAAAAACTTGTGAAACAATCTTCTAGGTAATTGAAACTTAGCCTCTTCGGGAGCGTTGGATGGACCACAAAGGAGGGTATCTTGACGAGTCATACTTCAGAGCTGAGGAAGAGAGGCATCTTGAGGAATACAGGAAAGCTGTTCCTCACTTGACTGTTTACAGTTCAGGGTTGGAGGAGAAGCAGCTCAGGGTCAAAGCGATGCTGGACTTTGCCAAACTGCAAGGCTACGAACCTGAACGGCTCCGGCAACTGGAAGAGATCTTAGCTAGGGCTAAAGATGTGGACGAGGGAATACGAGAGTTCAGAAGATTCCGGAAAGATGAGAAAGGTATTATGACGAACGGCAATGGACGATATGTTGTTGTGCAGGGAGAAGCAGAACTGTTGAGAAGACTGG
>CAYGAG010000099.1:0-5628 GCA_964347765.1 uncultured Candidatus Bathyarchaeia archaeon | reverse complement strand
GCCGACTGCGGCGATTTCATTCGCAACTCGATCTTTCACTTCATCTCTGAGCTTCTCATAGAAGTCTGCACATTCTTTTCTGTGTTTCATGAGCGTGCCGAGCACATAAAGCGAATACATAGTCTTCTCATCCAGAGGAGCAGGAATCGCCTTGTTGAGAGTGCATATCTCTGCCCATAAGGAAGTGGCGCGACACTCGTCATACACCGCCTGAATCAGCTTCTCATCGTCGTACTTTCTTCCAGTAACCTTCTCCATCCACTCGATGCCATCCATCATCTGAGAAACTATGTAGTTCAACTTTCTCTCACTCCGTTCATGGTATGGGCCTATGCTGACATCGACGCAGAAGTATGGGACGCCGCCCTCAAGTTCGCCTGCCACCTGGTACCATTTCGCGTGACTACAGCAGATGTGGGTTGTCCACAAGAAGTCAGGTTTAGGCCACTCCCCACCCCAAGCGTATTTATCCAACACTATAGAGCCCCAATAGTTCCGCATGTAAGCGCACAAGTCGCGAGCATACCCTTTAGCTTCAATAGCGTCATGACACTCCTCGGCAAACTCCTTGTTGAAGGCCACAGTCGCCCCATAAGGCTCCCCAGTGAGGCTATATACATCGTCACCTAGCCCAGCCGGAACAGCGCTGAAAGACCAAGCGCCTCCCGCCCATCGGATTCCACCCACTTCGGGGGCTCTCACAAAGTTCTTGTAATAATTCTCTCTCAGCTGCTTCGCTTCATTCCAACAATCCAGAAATTTTGTTTTGTACTTATTCTCAGCCATTTTTTCACTCTCCTAAAACAGATCTGTCGGAAGCTGAAACGTCTCAAGGAAGGCCTCCACACGGGTCTTGAACTGCCCGACAGGCACTGTGACATCGAACTCAAGGAAATATGTAGGGATTCCATTCTTCTCCAAGTGGGCTCTGATAGTTGGGATGTCAAGCTCATGGGGGTCGCAGAACTTCTGCTGAATCAAGAGTGTCCCCTCGACACCGTAGTCCCTAGCAAGCTTCAGGATGTGGGGTATTCTAGTTCGGTCTGGCCAGTCTTTGCTTGGGCAGGCTGGTCTGTCTATATAGCGAGCAGCAATTGCACTCAGGCTATCCTCTTGCGGGACAACTTCGTTCCAGAAGTATCTACTGCCAGTGCAGTGGTCTTCAATGACGAAAGTGGCGCCTGAGGATTCAACCATCTCCAAGAATTCTGCGTCGTCATCTTCGCTGCCGAGAATCATCAACCTTGTACCGGTCTCGCGGTTGATCTGGCGACTAGGCAGTGCCTTGAGAAGTTCCTTCAGTGCTTGATTGTGCTCTTTCTTGTCCGTCATCTGGCTGGACACAACCATCTCCATGGCCTCCAGCCCAGTGAGATTCGGGTTTTTTTCCCTTCTGAACTCATAAACCTGCTTCATCAAGCGGCGGTTCTCGTTATATACTTCAATCGCATGGTCCAGGTCTTGATCCGTTATCATGTTTCCTGTCCACTCCTCAAGGGACTTCTTGAAATCCTCCAATTCTCCTCGCAAATACGGATATGCCCGTGGGGTCTGAATTCCATGGGGCATGTAAAGATAATAATTATACTCTAGTGGTATGTGTTTCGTCCAGCTTGTGAAGGCCTGACGCATGTGCAGGCAGCACTGAGCTATCATTATTCCGTCAAGATAGTCGTATCTCCCCTGCAATCCCTGCGCCAAGCAGTCGCGGCAGAGCGGACAGAACATGGCGAAAATGTGTGGCTCTGTGACGCTCTGCGCCTCATGACTGCCCAAGATTCGAACAGGTAAAACCCCTGCAGCATAGACTATTTCCTCAGGCACGTACGTGCAGAAGTACCCTAGGACCTTTCCTCCGGTCTTTTCTTTCCACTCCTTAGCGTACTCGTGTCGATTCTGGTACCATTCATGGAATTTCTTGAAGAAATCTTGCTCCATTAAAGCTCTCCTTCGAACTATTCCTTATATAATTCCCAAAATGAGAATATAAATAACTTTCTGTTTATATTTCCCTTCTTCCAGATTTAGGATGTAGGCGTCAAAACCCGGTTCATCGCATCATCTGCAATAGCCACAGAATACCCAGCTATCCTTCTGAGATCACGGGCGATCATGCTTAAGCTGACCGCAGTGTCCATATCTTTAACACTATCCATCACTTTAGTCAGTAGCATCTTCTCTTTCGCTCTAACCTCATCCATCTGGCCCATGGCACGTATAGCCAGTTTAACATCCTTTTTCAGGAAGGCCTGAACCACGTCTCTCTGCATCTGATAAGCGACTTTGGAGAGGGCCCCTATCATTTCCAGAATCTCGCGATCAATTTTCTTACCTTCTAGGTCAAGCAGATGACCGGCTATAGATGAAGAGTGATATACGGCTCTGTTCAAATCACGGGCGATAAGTGCAAAGGTAACACACTCCTGACAGTCTCTGACGCCAACCTCTTTTGCTACGATCTTGTCCAGACTCGAGAGCGCCACTTGCCTTATAGTCATCCGATAGTGTCTCAAAGCTTCTTTACTCCGCTCCACCACTTCCTTGGCGAGCTGCACATTATCCTCCACTACAGATTTCACAGCATCCTCTTGTAGGTGAAGGGAGAAGGAGGCCGTTTTCTCTATCAGCGACTCGAGAGCGAACGCGGTTGGATCGATTAATACCTGGAAGCTCAGGCTCTCTGCCTTTTCTTCAGCAACTTCGACGCCTGGCAATTCGGTTCGTAGGAGCTTCAGTCGTTTCTTGTCTTCGGCGGGAATTATCTGTTTGGAAACTATGTTGATCTTCTTGCTACCTTGTATGTAGTAGGTAGCGACACAGTACTCGAGGGCTCTCAAGCTGGGATACTCTTCAAGAGCTAACGTTACCTCATAAGATCTTTCGAATGGTACTGAGACAGGATAAATCCTGAGCGAACCATCCTCCTCTTCAGAAACCGCCATCTGCTCTCCACGCGTCAGTTTCAACGCTTCCACCCAATCTTTGGGAAGTGAAATCGTGAAACTCCCCCCCTTAATCTTCTGCAGTTTTCTCATTTCCATATGGTTTCCCCGCAGACTGCCTAGCCTCATATTAAGATAGATTATATATTTTATATAACTTGCACTTCGAGGAATAGGACAGGCGAAAATTCACTATGAAAATCCGACTGCTGCTTTCACAAATGATCCTACCTCAACACAGATCAGCCGGGCATGCGCTTGAGGTTTGAATTCGCATTCACGCATGCACACCCATATGCGTCATTGAACTATGTTGTTTTGTCGGAATTGTCGACAGAATTACCTCTTTGCATGCACAGGTCACTTTCTCCTAGACTTGCGCACCCGACACAAGAATCTTAAACTGCTACACCAATAGGAGGTTTAGGAGGTAGCTGTATGCGTAGTCTCAGTTCTTTCAATCGAGACGAGTTCTACAGCAGACAAACCGTGCTACCTGAACTAGGTCCAAAAGGACAACAGAAGCTGAGAGATTCTAAAGTGGTTATTGTAGGACTTGGAGGACTCGGCAGCATTTCGGCACTCTACCTCGCTCTGGCAGGTGTAGGCTATCTTCGCCTAGTGGATCAAGACACAGTAGAGTTGAATAACTTACATCGGCAAGTGCTCTACACATTGGATAATCTGCGATACCCTAAAGTGGAGACGGCAGCGGAAAGACTCAAGCATACCAATCCCGATGTTGAGATTGAACCGATTCCACGAAATGTCAGAGAAAGCAACATCCGCGATACTGTTGAAGACATGGATTGCATAGTCGACGGACTGGACAATATGCAAACTCGGTATCTCTTGAACCGTGCAAGCATAAGACACGAGATTCCTTACGTATTCGGAGGAGCGATCGGATTTGAAGGAAACCTATCAGTATTTGCTCCTCCTGAAACACCGTGTCTAGAATGTATTCTTCCCAACGTTGACGACCGCTATTTGCCGACTTGTGAGACTCGTGGAGTCTTAGGAGCAACTCCTGGAATCGTCGGGACAATGCAGGCCATGGAAACCGTAAAACTACTCGCAGGAATAGGAGACTCCCTAAAAAGAAAACTGATGATTTGCGACTTCAGAGATATGTCCTTCGCCACAATCGATATTTTCGCAAGACCAGATTGTCCAGCGTGCCAACGCCCACTGAAGAAAACGGTTGAAGCCGAAAGACTCGTGTGGCTATGCGGTAGCAACACAGTCAATGTCAATCCTAAGAAGCCTCTGAATGTCAAACTTGATGATGTTTATAGAACATTGAAACGAGACTTCAAGATTCTTGTAAAATCATCCTTTGTGATTGTATTCGAGTATAATGGAGGCATTGAAGCTAGTTTGTTCAATGGAGGCAGAATGTTGATAAAAAACGTGAAAGATGAAAAAGTCGCATTACAAATTCATAATGCGATAGTCGGAAGACTCAGAAGAAGAATTGGGTGAGTCTATCATAGACATGCATGCAGACCTGAGCTTGGCTTTTATATTCCGATCGCACAGCGCGCATCCTTACGTTATAGAGAGGCGCAACCGATGTCTACTGAAATTCCCCCCGTGTCAAGATCTAGGTGACTGAGGAAACCCCATGACCCCTTCATTTTTGCGCAAGAATGCAGATCTAGTATTGTGGTAACTGTTCTGCGCGCACAATAGATGTGAGGAGCTGCGAGTGCTCCCGCGAACACGGGCAACACTTCATGCGCAGAAAATGTCCGATTAATTTATTTGCCGATGTTCATAATCAGGGGTAGGTGGTTCATGTTGGTTGACGAGAAAGCAATCGAATTGTTGAAGGATCTCTCGGAATCATTTGGTCCCGCTGGCTTTGAGCGTGAAACTGCAAGAATCGTGAAAAAGAACATTGAACCTTATGCGGACGAGATCAGCCAGGACAAGTTGGGCTCCATTATCTTCAAATGCAAGGGAAAAGCCGACCGACCTCGCGTCTTGATTGCAGGGCATATCGACGAGGTTGGGTTTGTGGTTTCGGGAATAGACGAAAAAACGGGATTCCTGACTTTCAATCCCTTAGGCGGCTGGTGGGATCAGGTACTTCTGACGCAGAGAGTTGTGATAAGAACCCAGAAGGGAGATGTCCCTGGGCTAATAGGTGCCAAGCCGCCACATTTGATACCAGAGGAAGAACGAAAGAAGCCTGTTGAAAAAGAAAAGATGTTTATTGACGTGGGAGCGTCAAGCAAGAAAGAAGCAGAGGAAATGGGCATCCGGATTGGCGATCCTGTGACGCCTTGGTCGCCCTTTTCCGTGATCCGAAATGGAACGGTTGCCATGGGAAAGGCCTTTGATGATCGAATCGGCGCTTTCATCGCCATGGAAGTGATCCGAAGGCTAAAGGAAAACAAGATCAACCATCCGAACACCGTTTTCGGCGCAGCCACTGTCCAAGAGGAAGTAGGACTTCGCGGCGCCACAACCGTGGCGCATGTGGTAGATCCGGATGTGGCCATCATCTTGGAGGTGGACATTGCAGGAGATGTGCCCGGAATCAAACCCTATGAAGCACCAGCCAAAATGGGAAAAGGCCCATCTATACTAACGTTTGATAGCTCCATGATTCCAAACCAACCGCTAAAGAACTTCGTAATCAAAACAGCTGAAGAACTAGGAATCCCCTACCAACTTT
>CAYGAG010000098.1:0-5641 GCA_964347765.1 uncultured Candidatus Bathyarchaeia archaeon | reverse complement strand
AGAGTGGATTCTACGGCAACCTCTCTATCTCAAAAATTGGCGACATAGCAAGCGAGATTGAGGGCAGTACCGTAACGGGCAAGCCCGATGCAAGGTCAACATGAGAGACATTGGAGTAACAGCAAGACTGTTCGGAAAGATCTATGAAGAAGATCCAAAATACGATGCGAACGTAGACTTGATCTTCGACTTGAAAATTAATATGAAAAACGCAGGAATATTGGCGAGATGTTTTAACCCGTAGACACCATGATCTTTTTTCAGAACACTTCTTGCCATATAGCTGACTTCGACCGACTTTGAATAACATGTTACTACAGAGTGCAAAACTGTGGTTCTATAGTATCTTCTCATTTGAAAGAACAGCAGTTCACCATTACATTCGTTGGTTAACCTATGGTTTTCAGGAGGTCTGATCGTGTTATTATACCCACAACATCTTTTCCCCGTGCAACCAATACGCCTTGATGTCTCTCAAGCACTGGACGTATAGACTGCACAGCGGTTTCTTCTGAGACTATAGGTAAGGGAGGTCCCATAATGCGGTCGACTTTCTTGTCCGCTATATCTGAACTCAGATTCCTGATGATGCTTTCTTCTGTTATTGCTCCAACTACTCTATTGCCCAGCAACACTGGCATCTGAGAGATTGCATGTTTCATCATATCTTGGCTCACCCTCAGGACACTATCACTTGGACGTGCAAAAATCACGTTCCCAGCCATCAAGTCCTTACATCTAATCTTCTTTCCTTCAGTCAAAACCCCCAAGATCTTGTTGACAGTTGAAAGTCGAGGATCAACCTTATCTAATTCTATTTTTGCAATGTGAGCCTGCGAAACACCAATCAGCCTTGCCAGACTCTCTTGCGTCAACCCTGCCTTCTTCCTCATCTTTCTAAGCGCAGGACCGGTTATGATCAGAAATAACCCTCAGTTATTTTTACATATGAATAGATACAGTAAATTATATATTTGTTGTCATCCAAACAACGTAGACTCTGCTGGAGAATGATGGAAGTGAGGAATATAGTTGTAGAAGATTTAAAACAGACACCACTGGAGAAACAGCGCATAGAGATCGTTGAGAGAAAAGGACTTGGACACCCAGACTACATATGCGACGCTGTTATGGATCAGATTTCTGTACGTCTCAGCCAAGAATACCTAGCTAGAGCAGGCACCATCTTACATCACAACGTTGACAAGTCCTTGCTGGTAGCAGGGGAATCCGAGCCCAGATTCGGCGGAGGAGTGGTAAAACAACCTATGCTTTTCGTCTTCGGCGATAGGGCAACCTCACAAATAGACGATGAACAGATAGACGTAGGAGAAATAGCTGAACAAGTCGCGAAAAACTGGTTCAGGAAAAACATGCGGTTTGTAAACCCAGAAGAACATGTGAAGTATCAAGTCGAACTGAAGCAAGGCTCAGTAGGCCTCATAGACATATTCAAGCGATCTGGAGAAGTCCTAGGAGCCAATGACACATCCGCTGCTGTAGGTTATGCACCGATGACTGAAACAGAGAAGATAGTAAAGAAAACAGAAAAATTCCTGAATTCCAAAGAGTTCAAAAAACATTTCCCAGAATCAGGCGAAGACATAAAAGTCATGGGTTGCAGGAACAACAGTCATCTGCAACTGACAATTTCAATGGCGTTCGTAGATCGCTACATATCAAGCGAAGAAGAATACTTTGATAGGAAAATGAAGGTTCTCGAGCAAACTAGGAAATTCGTCAAGACGAAAACTCATTATAAAGGCTTTGATGCACAACTGAATACATTGGATGAACATGGAAGAGGATTGGGAGGGCTATACCTCACAGTTTTGGGAACAAGCGCAGACAGCGGTGACTCAGGCGAAGTCGGACGAGGAAATCGAGTAAACGGACTGATATCTTTGAATAGACCATTCTGCTCGGAAGCTGCAGCAGGCAAGAACCCTGTCAGCCACGTAGGCAAGATTTACAATGCCCTGACATTCAAGATAGCGCAACAAGTGCACGAACAGGTGCCGGAGGTTGCTGAAGTCTACATCTGGTTGCTGAGCAAAATCGGTGTGCCCATTGATCAACCCGC
The DNA here is from genome assembly GCA_964347765.1 of uncultured Candidatus Bathyarchaeia archaeon. Lineage (GTDB taxonomy): Archaea > Thermoproteota > Bathyarchaeia > Bathyarchaeales > Bathycorpusculaceae > CAYGAG01. Next base: position 3,558 of record CAYGAG010000098.1, on the reverse strand, counting down.
GATTGCAGCCGCCCAAGTTGTGATGAAAGAAGACAACAGCATAGAAAAAGTCAGACGCGAAATAAAGCGAGTACTCGACTATGAACTCGAAAACATAAACACATTTTGTACAGAACTGGCCCAAGGAAAAGTCTCTCTATACTAAATCTCAAAGGCAAAATACCCTATACTGACACTTGAAAACCAAGCAACACCATGGATATTCGCCAAAAACCATGGTTAGCCATGATCCAGGCAATGAGCAAACTTGTTTCCCAGCCAAAAGCTTATCACGCAATGGCATAGAGATATGTCAAACAGATGATATTTATGGATGCCTGGAAAGCTGCAAAAAACGCATTGAAATGCGTCTTGGAAGCAAGAAAAGGTGAAAGTGTCGTCATTTTCTGTGACGTTGGAAAGATGGATGTCGGTAAGGCTTTTGCCGAAGGAGCCTCAAAGCTTGGCCTTCAGACTCGGTTGATCCAGCTGGAAACCCATGAAAATGTTTTCCGAAAAGAGGTTTCTTCTCAAGTCATGAAGATTCTTGCAGACCAAGGTGTGGATATCTACATCAACCTCTTACGCGGAATCCGGGAAGAAACGCCGTTTAGAATAGAACTCATAAAGATGGAGACAAAAGGAGAAGCACGTCTAGGTCACTGTCCTGGTGTGACATTGGACATGCTTACCGCCGGTGCACTAGCATTGACACCTGAGGAACATCGAAAAATGCAGACATTCGCAGATAGACTAATCGAAAGACTGGGTCAAGCCGCCAAAGTCAAGGTGACCAGTGCGGCAGGAACGCAGCTTTCGCTAAGTGCTATGGGAAGACCTTTCTTCACAGACACAAAGTTTGACTGGAAGACAATGAAGTGGATGAACCTTCCCACAGGAGAGGTCATAGTAGCTCCCGTCGAGAATTCCCTGCAAGGGAGATTGGTGTGCGACATGGCTATAGGAGGCATAGGACCACTGAACACACCACTGGAGATAAAGATCCAAGAGGGCAAAGCCCAAGAGGTCCGTTCTGCGGACGCCGAAGTGCTAAAGAGAGTGAAGACTTCCCTAGCGACCGATGAGTGGTCGGATACTGTAGGCGAATTCGCCTTCGGCATCAATCCGAAGGCTAGATTTGTAGAAGGGTTCTTAGAAGCTGAGAAGATCCTCGGCACGATTCACATAGCATTCGGCAACAATACAGATATGCCTGAAGGAAAGAATCATTCAAAGAACCATATGGACCTCCTAGTCTCAGAACCCACCGTGGAAATCATAAACGAGAATGGAACAAACTTCAACGTACTTAGTAGTGGAATCTTCTAAAGCCAAGAGACTAGTTAGCAGCAAGACACAAAAGCCGATTTCAGAGGAGGAGTAAGGATGACATCAGAAACCGATCAAAAGCTGCCTATTTCCGATTTCTACAAGGTCGTTGACTATGTTACTATCTTCAAGAGCGTAAAATTGTGGGAGGCCATCGTTGTCTTTGAGTCTTTAGGGAGAAGATCTATAGACCTCTATCTGTGGCACAATCGTGGTGGCTTATGGAAAAGAAAACACAAGTTCGACACTAGAAACATCGATGAATGGAAAAGTCAAGAACGCAATCGAAAAACTTGTCCTGAAACTTGTCTGAAGCAGTAGTATCATGGATCTCAGATTCTTATTCTAAATAAGAATCCTCAGTTGAATAATCTTATTAATTCTACTATACAAGAGAACAAAAAAAGTGAGCACCATGGAAGCGGAAGATGAGGTCCAAGAAGACGCATACCAAGAGGAAGAAGACTATCCAGATGAAAGTACCGTAACGGTACCACAGGCATTGACCGTAGAACAGCCGGAAGAATTCTTCATCACAGACGAAGAAAAAAGGGCTATGCAGAAGCCGGAAGAAAAAGGGTTATTGCATAATCTGGCGTCCAACAACATGACCGAAGATAGGAGCAGCTTCGTCCATGGACTCAGCGTAGGTTTAGGCGTCGGCTGCGTTTCAACTTTTGTCATAATGTGGATTACAGTGTTCTTTTCTCCTCAACTGCCATCGACAATCACCTATGAGGCCATGCTATCAGTCTTCGTCTATCCTCTCATCTACTTGTTGGCTGTGGGTCTGATCGCTTTGACTGCCGGCATAGTAAGAGAATATTATGCAAAGAGGAGCATGTTCTAGGTCGAAATGTGATACTGCTGACTTCTTCAACAAATAGCTATAATACTTTACGGTCCAACATATTCTTGTGGAAAAAGTGACAAGAACCCTGAAACGGACTATGAATAAGCTTGTCAAGCAGACAGCTCCTGGACCAGCGGCGACGTTCTCAGTGTTCCATGCTTTATACGCCCTAGAACTCATATCTGACAAATCAATAGGTCGTAGCAGGCTGGCTGAAAGAATGGGATTGGGCGAAGGGGTAGTAAGAACAATCATCAATAGAATGAAGAAGGAAGGAATAATAAGGGTCACAAGAGCAGGTTGCACTCTCACAGGCAAAGGATTGAGACTCTGGAACGAGTACAAGCGGGCTTTCAGTAAAAAAATTGAGCTGGAAAAGACAGGCCTAGCTTTTGGGAATTACAGTTTTGCCATACTAGTGAAGACGCGGGGAGACATGATAAGATCTGGTTTGAAACAGCGCGACGCGGCAATAATGGCTGGTGCAAGAGGTGCCACAACAATCTTGTTCGTAAAGAATCGTTTGACGATTCCTTCTGTGGGCGATAACATCGACGAATACATCCCGGAAGCCGCTAGAATGATGATTCAACTTCTCAAACCTGAAGAGAATGATGTGATCGTTATAGGAAGCGCTGATAGTTCATTGAAAGCTCAATATGGCACTTTGGCAGCAGCTTGGACACTCATCGATGACTGCTCCTAACAGGTGTATCTTCTCCCTCTTGACAATACCCGTTCTACGGCGGCATTGAAATTTATCATTCCTTCATTCGTCTTAGCAGAGACTGGAACGAGCAAGAATTCTAACCCGAGCTCGTATATTGAATGCATCATATTTCTACTTAGTAATCGCTTTGTTCCTTCTAGTTCCTGCTCGATCGCATTTTCCAATGCCTCCCCATCCGCTGACCAAGCCAAGATCCTCCTAACTTTCTTTCGAGGGAGCAGATCACATTTAGACAGAAGATGTATTTGAGGAACAAGGAAACGGTTGTGTACGGCAGCCGACAGAAACAGGTTCGAAACGTAGTTGAGCGGGTCAGCTGAGAAGACAGCGTCAAACAGATAGACTGTGGCTTTAGGTTCCTCTGTAAGCTCGTTCGCTATGTACGGTCCACTGATTCTGAAAGCGAATAGTTCCATCTGACCAGGCGTATCCACCAAAACGATATCTGACTTTAAATCCTCGATCTCTTTCGATATTTCGTCGATTTCATCAGCAATCAAGTCAGCGGCCATCACCTGAGCGCCGTTAGGTCCCAAACCATATTTCTCCATCAGGTGAGCAACATTCACATAGCTTCTTACATCCACGCTCGGGGAGTATGGAAGTCTTAGGACCCCTGGATCCAAATTCACAGAAGCAACATCTTGCTTCGACATTCTTAACCATT
>CAYGAG010000097.1:0-5861 GCA_964347765.1 uncultured Candidatus Bathyarchaeia archaeon | reverse complement strand
CCCATGTTTTTACGGCTTCTTCGACAGCTCGGGAAAGGTCACCCTTTTTCCCGCCAAATCTCTCGATGGTCTTGAACCTGAGCTTCTTTTCGAGTTCATCAGAGAGCCACACGTTGATTCGACCCATCTCAATCACCAACCACCATCTTTTATTTCTATAATCTTTAAGCACGCACCCGCGTGAGCCAGATGTTTTTTGAAATAAGCAAATTGGCTTTTGCAAAGTTGTCTGATGCAAAGTGTTACTTTTGCTTTTGCCGCCCTTCTTCCATCATCTTAAATTTGCTTATTTATACAATATGTTGTGTGCTTGAACACTTATAGACGTATTGGTTTTAGCACTTAAGCATTTATGCGCTATAGATGTTATTTGCTAAACACATTATTTGGAAACTTAGCGCGCGCCGAGTTATCCGGGTATTCGGAAGCCTATTGAAGAAACGTGACTTGAAGTATTCAAGCGTACACGAGACGTGTCGGAGACACTCGATTCCAGAAAAGACTAACCTGTCCCGCGCTTTTGGTTTGCAGCTGGTTCTGCAGTATATCTTTTCTGCAAAACATCATACCCTTCTCCATAGTGCTTTTTCCGCGCTGCAGTACTGCTCAGGGAGGCGTAACGCGTTGAGAGATAACCTTACAAGCGTTTCTAGCTTTCTTCGATCTCACCTGAGTTGACCAGATGATTATAGTATCTCCTGCATTCTTCTAACGAAACGCCGCTTCGGGCGCAGAACTTTACAAGAATCTGCTCTACGGTTTCGTCACTAGGTTTTTCTTGAATCATCTCCTTCAACTTTCGCATCTCTTCTTGTTCTTTTTTCGTCTTCATCTTAATCCCTTTGTCATGGCTTCTATCAGCCTTTTAATAAAACTAGCGTATATCCGCACGGTTGAGAAGTGCTTGAAAAGGCTTGCATTTATGCGTGGGAGATTATAACTCACGTGTTGAGCATGTGTTCTAAGACTACGCCGAAAAGAAGCCCAATCTCAACGCCTATCGGAAGTCCTACAAGAATACTTTTGAGACTTATCGCGTAGTAGTAGGCAACTGTGGGTGGGAGACCTTTGTTTTGTTTAATCCAGTTGAAGAAGTTCTCTACCTCTTTCTCAACTCGTTTCTGAGTGTCTAGATCGAAGCGGTCGAGAGCTTTACGTTCTTTAAGCGTTTCGAAGATGTTTTGTCCGCTGAACTCCTCAAATAACTGAAAACCTCTTAAGCAACCTTCTTGAATGCCGCTCGGACTCAGATGGGCTATGTACTGTTGGATCTTCGATTCCATATGTCACCTTTTCATTTCAGTAGTTATCGCTTTTATGAAGACAGAATTCAGATTTTACGTAAGGAGAACTCTGGGACGTACGTAAAGATTACAGAAAGAATCGATCGGATGATAGGAGATGTGTTGATTTGATGTCAGCTGTACGACAATTGATCGTAGGGATGCCATTTTATATAGAGATGGCGTCTGATGATATTTAGGGTTTAGATTTGGCTGTGTTAACAAGGAATTTGTCGTTGCGCACGAGGGGGGAAGGGGACATTCTGGATGTCACACATGAAGTAGCGGCGGCCGTGGGTGAGAGCAAGCTGGAAAGGGGCACTGTAACTGTCTTCGTGCCAGGATCTACGGGAGCTTTGACAACGATTGAATATGAGCCCGGACTGCTAGAGGACCTGCCGAACATGCTGGAACGTATAGCGCCCAAGGAATTGGAGTATGAGCATGAGAAAAGATGGCATGACGGCAATGGTCACTCCCACGTCAGAGCCTCAATCATAGGACCCAGCCTAACAGTCCCGTTCATCGATGGAAAACTCACGTTGGGCACTTGGCAGCAAATAGTCTTCTTAGAACTTGACGTCCATAGCAGGAATAGAAACCTTGTCTTGCAGATCATAGGCGAATAGGCAGAACGTGCGTAGATGGCTTTTTACGAATCTGTGGGCAACTCCATATGGTATGTTATACGAGCCCTAACGGTAGAGGCTAATAGATTTCATGAGTTTTGAACCTATGGTTCTGCAAGCTTCATGTTCATGGTGGAAGAGTCTCTGTGAACTGTCGCTCAATTCCTTCCACTTCTGTAAGCCCGAGAACAAATCGAGATGCCACGGCAAGTCTCGGATAGATCTCAAAGTAGGTTATCTGCATGAAAACAACTCTCCCCCCAAATGCTACGCCCTAAAAGGCGTGACCGGACTCATGAACGAAATCCATCGCTAAGCCTAAAAGAACCAACAGACTAGGACTAGAAGCACGGTATCATATTCAGAAACTACCTCCAGTCTGAGCAGCTTCAGAGTCATGAGAAACACAATCAGAAAGGTGAAGATGACCAAGAATAACGTGGACACTAGCAACCCAACTTTCTCCTAAAGAAACGCATGCCTGATGTTGAAAAAAAGGAACTCTGAATATCTCTTTTCTTCCTTTTTCCATGATTTATCGAAGAATGTACTGATGTTTTAAGACTTTCTGAACATGATAATTTAGGTGGTCGACATGGATTTTGACTTGACAAGCTTCACTCTTAACTATCCTGACGCTTTACGGGTCTGTTTCTCCAAAGTGTCTGGCGACTGTTCCTACGTCCCTCATGTTTATTGTACCGTCTGGCACCCCTGTTGTTGGTCCTGTTATGTCGCAATTCGCTGGTGCTGGAGGCACCGATTGGCCGAAATATCGTGCCACCAATCCTACGTCTCTCATGTTACATTTGCCGTCTGGCCATCCTTCAATTCCTGTGACGTCGCCTGCAATGGTAACTATGATCCAGCCATCGGTAAGGTTGTTATCAAGTGTATCGGTTTCGCCCAAGACACGGGGCACGTGGGCACTTAGGGTGTAGTTTCCTTTGGCGGTGTTTGTTGTGTCCCAGCGTTGTGTGGTGGTTGTGCAGTTCTTGCTTGTCAAAGTAACAGGAAGTGTAGCTATGACTGTTGTGTTGGCAAAGACTATGATATTGAAAGTTTCCGTAAAAGCACCTTGATTCTCAATCGTTAAGCTCAGATTCGCTGTGAATCCTTTTCCGACAACGGTTTTGGCTGAAACTATACTCGTCATGGCAACATCGAAAGCCTCTGCTATTGCCCTGTCTGCAATGTAGGAGAAGACAGGCAGCCATCGTTGCACCTCTCTTTCTATATGCAGTGGGTCAGGATTGAAGAACTGGAAGATTCCTTTCTCCCACCATGTGTTCGGGTCTGGTCCTGGTTCATATTGCCATGCACTGTCGTTTCTGTATATTTCGGCAGTGAAAGCGAATGTACTCCTGTTGCTGTACATCCAGTCCTCCAAGGCCCCGCTTGTCGTATATATTTGACCCGCCTGCTCATACGGTGAACCCACAAGAATCGACATGCTGTTTGCGATCTCCCTGAATATTTCATCATCAGCTGTTGGATCAGTGGTGTATCCCCAGGGATAGAGAATGACGTCAAGGCCTGAATGAAAGCTGACAGCATATTGAAAATCATGTTGCAAGGCGAGGTCTCTTAATGCCTGTGTCTCCGGCTCAGAAAACCGGGCGGGTCCACGGAAATCTTCTGCCTCTGGATGGGGGCTTCCGCTCTGAACTGTTGCGTTCCATTTGAAGCCATAGTTTCTGTTTAGGTCGACGCCTCCGATCCAGTCCTCATTCAATAAGCCGTCCTCATCGTCATCTACACCTTCCATTCTGATGAACTCGTAGTCCGCTCCATTCCAGAAGTAAAGATCTTCTATGTATCCATCTCCGTCCTCATCGTCTGGCGGATCCTCGTCGAGCAATCCATCTCCATCTTCGTCGAATGGATGAACGTTTTTTCTGAACCACTCGTTTTCTTGCACGGCTTCGAATGCGTCTACGTTCAGGGCAACAATAATGTAGATTTGGCAATGGTCTATAATGTGTGTGATTGCCTCGTTTGTCCCATAGCTGGTTGCCGCTTTCACAACAAAGTATAGAGGTAGTTCTGCGCTGATGAGTTCCCGTGCGTGGTGATATCCAACGAAGAGCACTTCTGGTTTGGGATGCTGTATGCTCTTGTTTGTCAACCTGATACAGTAAATGTGATTGTTCTGCCAACTTGTGCCGATGGAGAATACATCAACTATTCCTGGATAGGTCTCGTTCAAGTGGAGTAGGGTATCCATAATCTCAGTGTAATTATGGTAGTAATTGAATTGGGTAATATTAACAATTGATGCTTGTTGTGATTTATTCATGCTCACAGGTGGGGGATATGATGGGGATATGGTCTGTTGTAGATTTCCTCTGTAGCGCGCGTCGGACATGAAAAGAAGTATGAGAACTAGAACTAAGGCTGGAACATTAGTTCTGTTCATCTCTTAAGACCTCCAATGAAACTAGAGTGATGGATTTCATAAATGTGTTGTTCGCGCGCTCTAGATATTGCTCTTAAATATCATCTATTCGATGCATCGCGCGCGCAACCTACCTCAGAAGAAGGGGATTGATTATGTTTTCCACGACTAAACGAGCCATTTTGTTAATGTTACTTAGGGTGTCAGTGCCTAAGGATAGAAAAGCCTCCATGATCATGTTAAATTGTGACGTAGAAAGATCTATGGATCTGTTGAGTAAGTTTTCTGTTAGAAGGGTCTTCAGATCCTCACCGAATGTCGTATCTGACAAAAGTGGTGCGACACAACCTGCAGATTTCAAGCGTGAAACTAAGCAGAGAATCTCAGCTAATGGTTTCCCCCTTGACATTTCCCAAGCCAGTTTATCTTCTTCAGTAACTGAAAGCATGTGCTTCGCATAAGCTATCTGGTCATCAACATAGCCTCGCGCGTGGAGTAGGCGAGTAACCTCGTAGTCTTTCACTGCTATAGATATTAAATAGAGTAGGTTGGTTGCATACTGGCGTGATATATTGAAACGGTTCATGAGATCTGAGAGTGTTGGTGGAAGCGAGAGAAGATAATAGAGTAAGCTACCATGCAAAACTGAATGCCCTATCTCATGTCGGATTCCGCCCACCTTAACCAGACTTGGCAACGTCTTCATCCTTTCGAGGCAGATAATGATGCGCGATGTTCCTCGATAAGCATCGTGCATTGCAAAGAACAGCTCGTCAAAGGATGAGGAAAGAACACCAACTTCCTTCGTCTCCTTTCCCATAAAAGCATCCAAAGAAGATGATTTTTCAAAAACATAAAGGTCAACCAGAGCAACCTCATGAGGTTCAAGTCTACTGTAACACTCTTCCACAATCTCAAGAATGTAGGCTACTTCTCGGCGTGTAACCCTGCCGAATCTTGACAAAACGATCCTCGGGCTGCTATCTACATCGTGCATGCATTGTCCCTTAGTTAGAGCCAGAAAATAGAAAGTCAATATAAAAAGCCATTGCACGCGCGCTTGAGGTTGTAATTGGAATGTATAAGATTAACAATTAGGACTTGTTGTAATCAATCGTCATCCCAGATGTGCGCGCGTGTGCAGAGATGATCTGTTCGCTTGATGATTCCATGCACGCCATTTATGCCGAAGAACTAATAACGTAGAAATGGGAATTTAGATGAGTACCTACGGACATTGGATGGAGCGGCATGGGTGAGAAATCGGGTCACACATTTTCCTCTTTATGGAAAAGCGAAGATTGGTGGGCTGTCTGGCTCGGGTTATTCATCTTGGTTCTGGTGGCGACAAACATAATCAGCTGGATACCATCAATCAGCACCTGGTTGACCGATCTCAGTGTCGCTATTGGCCTTGAAGCAATTCCATTTTTCCTCCTTCTCGGTTTCGGGCTTCTTTTCTTGACATCTATACCGCTACTGGCAAGGGGAGAGAACATTAAGAACTACTGGATAGGCTTTCCCATTCTCTTCTTCTTCGCTTTTCTTTCA
>CAYGAG010000096.1:0-5905 GCA_964347765.1 uncultured Candidatus Bathyarchaeia archaeon | reverse complement strand
GAAACACAAATGCGACAGGGCACCCGATAATGCCAGGGGACATGAACGACGACCTCAGGATTGATATGAAAGACATAGGCCCAACTGCAATACTCTTCGGATGCACTCCTTCCTCAGAGAAATGGAACCCTTTAGCAGACATAATAGCAGACAATATCATTGACATGAAGGACATAGCTTTCAGAGCAACAAGGTTTTGGTCAGAATGGTAGTCTGTCAAGAAGGAACAAACTATAAGAGTATGAGAACATCTAGTTCTAAGGGGGAGACACAAATGAATCAGATGCGCATCCTAGTTACACTTTTCATCCTCTCTATTCTGATGACAACAGCTCTATCTCCTAACGTCTCATCGGTCGATGATGCAGTTCTTTCCACAAGTCCAGGATACGCTTACAGTTCGACACACCAAATCTTCACTGTGAACATAACAATCTCAAACGTTGTCAACTTAAATAATTGGCAAATGGCACTCAGCTTCAATCCGCACATCATAAACTGCACAGACGTGTTCATTCCTGCTGATAACATCTTCTCAGGATACACGACAATCTTCGATTTCGAGATAGACAACCCAAATGGATCGTTAGAGGTTTTCCACGGCATCTGGTCGGCTGCTAGCGTAAGTGGATCAGGAAGACTCTGCTCCATCACATTTCAAGCTCTCTCACCGGGCATTTCAGCCTTCTCATTTCTAAGCAGCACATACATCCACGACGCTGCAAACGAACCCATGCCTTTCGAACCACATGATGGAACAATACAAATCGAAGAAGCAGGATTCAACCTGTACACCTTCACCGTCACCCCGCATGGGACACCCTATAACATAACAATATTCAGCAACTCTACCATAACAAACTTCAACTTCGATTCTCCACTTGAGAAGATAGATTTCCTCGCTTCTGGTACACAATACACTGCAGGTTCCTGCACAGTTTCCATACCAAGAGCACTGCTTAACGGCACATTCGCCGTCCTAGTTGACGACTCCTCAATATGCCGCAGCATGTCTATTGGCTCTTCAATTCAGCATCTTCACTTCAACTATGACCATTCCGTAGCAGGATCCGTTCAAATCCAGATATTAACCACCCTCATAAGCGACCTATCTGGCGACCGAAGAGTAGACATGCGAGACATAGCAATAGCAGCCAAAGCCTTCGGTACAACTCCTGGCGACGATAGATGGGATCCCAGAGCGGACATAACAGGACAATACGGCTACCCGGACAGAAAAGTCGATATGAGAGACATAGCCACAGTTGCAAAAGACTTCGGCAAATTCTGGTGACCCAAACTCACATTCAGGGCTAATATTTCTAGAGGATTTGCCATTGGCACAAGATTTACGTCTATATAAAATTGGGGATTCTCCTTACAGAATTGTTAATTCTAGATTAACAAACTATTAGAGCACCGCAATCCTTTCTCAACTAAGATAGACAGTGGCAACAAACGTGAATAACAGTGAAGAACCTCTCAAAGCCCAAAGCAACTATGTTTGCATTGTCTACCATACTGCTTTTTGTAACTGCCTTAAATCTCCACTCAGATATACACCTCGCCTGGGCAGAGTCGATGCTTTGGACCGTAGATGATGACGGCGCAGCAGATTTTCATACGATTGGAGAGGCTATAAATGCTGCAGCTGAAGGTGACTCAGTCTTTGTCCACAACGGAATCTACCGCGAACACCTAGCTGTAAGCAAATCCATAACCCTTATCGGAGAAAGCGAAGAGAACACGATTGTCGATGGTCTCAGACAGAACAGGTCGATTATCGAACTAGATGGCAGAAACGTTGTGCTAACAGGCTTTAAAGTTCTGAACACGTCGCGTGAGGCAGGAACCTCATACGCAGGCATCAAGATTTCAGGACAGGGATGCAACGTAACACGCAATCATATTGCAAAATGCAAAATCGGGGTCTTCGCGACTTCTGACAACAACCAAATCTCGGAAAACAGCTTTACGAACAACGGGCACGGCATCTCTCTCTACAGTACATCTGACGTAATAGTTGAAGCCAACAATCTCACATTGAACACTGTAGGCATCTCATTGGCCTTCTCAAACGGCAACACAATTGTGAACAACAGTGCCACCAACAGTGCCTCGGGAGGGCATGGTATAGTCATTTCATCCGACTCCTTCAACAACACCCTACTTGACAACTATCTTGTGGAGAATTATCATGGCATGTGGCTCTCAAGCTCGCCAAACAACCTAATCGTTAAGAACACCATAGCAACCAATGAACTGCTGGGCATAGAGCTGGCCAACTCTCCCTCCAACGCTTTCTACCACAACAACATCGCCAACAACCCAACTCCTGTTCGGCTCGACAACAACTCCGCAAGCCTTTGGGACAACGGATACCCTTCAGGCGGCAACTATTGGCACAACTATCTCGACATCGATGAGAAGAAAGGCCCAGATCAAAACCAACAAGGCAGCGACCAGATATGGGACAATCCATACATAATAGACGCTGAAAACAGGGACAGATATCCTTCCACGTCACCCTACGGCGATATATCCGACCTACTACGCGTGCGCGCAAATGCAGGTCAAGATCAGACCGTTAACCTAGGAGCAATCGTACATTTCGACGCAAGTCAATCCACAGGCGACATCGCAAGCTACGAATGGAATTTCGGCGACGGAACAATGAACACGGGTGTCATAACCACACACAATTACTCCAAAGTTGGAACATACTATGTGACTCTAATCGTCAAAGACTCTACAGGCAACTCTGACACAGATCAGCTGACCGTTACAGTCGTTTCAGAAGGCCAGCCTCCTTGGACAAGCATACTAGCGTTAACAGCAGGAGCATCTATCACAGCTACACTTCTATGGAAATACAAAACCTCAAAACGAAGAAAAAAAAGTCTTCATGCCAAGCGTCGTAAAAGATGATAGAATATGGAACGGACTGATTACGTTCCTAACGTCGTAATATTCTCTCCCTTGAAGCACGCCTTAAACTATTTCCTTACCCATTAGCAATGGACAGAGATGAGTATTTCAGCAGATGCTATCATCGATAGTCATATAGAAGACAATTCCACAACCCTTTTTAGCCTGTATGAAAAGATTTCACTATCGCTCAATAGAGAAGGGAGAGACCTGAGCCTAAACAAGACAGCGGAGACCATCGGAACCTTCACTGCAATCTCATACAGTTCCAAACTGAAGTTTGATCCTCAAAATAGGGGAGAAGGAGATTAGGTTTGACTGCAAGAAGAAAATCACCCTCCCTGCTCTGCTTAACCATTTTTACACTCATATTCTTTCTCTTGATATTTCCTAGATTTTTCCCCCCATCCGTCCAAGCTGCGGAAGAAGAGCACGACTATGTGGATAACAATACCTCTAACGTAGATTCCAGTGCAGATAAAGGCACACATAGTAACTTCGAGAGCGAAAAAGCAATAGATTCTCAGTACGATACCTTAACTGAAGAAGATACAGGCAGTTTAAGATCGGAAGGGTGGGTTAGCCCAGAATCGTCATCTGATCCAAGTGATGATTGGCTTACCGAGCCTCTGGCTTACGACGAGGATACTGGAACTGGTGCTTATTGGGACGGTTCTGGAGGAGCCAAAACTTCAGGTTGGCTTATCTTGACGGTTCCAACCATCTCAATCTCGGATAGTATTAGGTATTTTCTTGATGATAGCATTGCCAATGGTACAGAAATAGAGATAACGGCAGATAACGTGGAATGGACGAATATTTTTGATGGAGACCCAACAGTATCGGCTTGGACTAATGTTACATTCACCAGTCAGGTAATCAAAGGTGTTCGAATTCGTTTCGATAAACTTGGGGGTGGGATAACTGTTTACGTTTACGAAATTGATGTTCTGAATGTCACTTACTCACAACCAAATTACGAGATAGATTTAGAAGTGCAATGGATAGATGCGAATCATACAAGGGCAAATGAAGAACTATGTGTTTATGGAGGAATCATTGGGGCAGAAGATCTCCAGGTAGACGTTTGGCATTCATCTGCGTGGCAGACCTTGTTCACCAACCTTTCTAACGGGTGGAACAACATATCCGTTTCAGATTATCTCGAGGCTTCTACATTCACCATCAGATTCAAAGCAACAGCCGAAACAGGAGACAGCTACCAGGATAGTTGGCAAATAGACTGCGCACTGCTACACACTTGGGGAACTCCCCCTATAGCCAACTTCTCCTACACCCCAAAAAATCCCTACACCGATGAATTCGTTACCTTCAATGCCTCATCGAGCTACGACCTAGACGGCTTTATTCTCAGTTATTTCTGGGTTTTCGGCGATGGAGCCAATGGAACTGGCGAGGTGGCGACTCACTCCTACGCTGGTGACGGAACTTACACAGTCGTGCTAATTGTAACCGATAATGATGGACTGACCAACACAACCTCTACAGATGTTACAGTACTTAACCAACCTCCATCGGCAACCTTCAGCGAGTCCAACAACACTGTCTACACAGGCGAAAGCATCAACTTCGACGCTTCTACTAGCTACGATCCGGATGGTGTTATTGTTTCATATTTCTGGGATTTTGGTGACGATTCCAATGCTTCTGGCGTTACTACTGAACATGCCTACACTGATAACGGCAGCTATACAGTGACTCTGACGATCACCGATGACGACGCAGCAAATGATAGTGTGACGGCAACCAAGACGATCCTGAACCGTCCCCCTGTAGCCTCCTTCACCGAGTCAGCAACAACAATTTCGACCGGCGAAACCGTGTACTTCAACGCCTCTGACAGCTATGATCCAGACGGAAGCATAGTCTCATATTTATGGAGCTTTGGAGATGGAGCAAACGCCTCCGGACTGATAGCAGAGTATTTCTACACTGATGATGGCAATTACACTGTTACATTAACTATTATCGATGACGATGGCGCTGCAGCCTCAACCTCAGCTACCAAGACTGTTCTGAACCGTCCCCCTGTGGCAGTTTTCATCGAATCTATCTCAACTGCCTACAACGGCGAGATTATCTCCTTCAATGCATCGAACAGTTATGATTCTGACGGGTCGATCATCAGTTATTTCTGGGATTTCGGCGACGGCTCCAATGCTACGGAAATAGCAGTCGATCATGCTTATGTCGATAATGGCAACTACACAGTCACCTTAACCGTGACGGATGACGACGGAGCGAAAACATCAACAAGCTCCACCAAAACCATCCTGAACATCGCACCTATCGCCATATTCACCGAATCTGCTGAAACAGTCTATACAGGCGAGTCCATCACGTTCAATGCAAGCCTCAGCTACGACCCTGACGGGTCGATCATCAGTTATTTCTGGGATTTCGGCGACGGCTCCAATGCTACGGAAATTGTGTCCAGCCACGCCTATGTTGATGATGGCAACTTCACCGTAGTGTTGACTGTTACTGATGATGATGGTGTCACAAACTCCAGTACCGCCATCAAGACAGTTTTGAACCAGCTTCCTGTCGCATCTTTCACCGAATCTGCGGTTACCGTGTATACCAGCGAGTCGATTGTCTTCAATGCTTCTGCTAGCTATGATCCTGACGGTGTTGTTGTTGGTTACCTGTGGATTTTTGGTGATGGTTCTAATGGTACTGGTGTGGTTGTCAGTCATGCTTATGCTGATGATGGCAACTACACAGTGACTTTGACGATCACAGATGATGATGGCTCCACCGATGTTACATTCTCGTCTAAGACAGTGCTGAACCAGGCTCCTACTGCCCTCTTCACAGAATCTGCTGAAACAGTCTACACTGGCGAGACTGTTACGTTCAATGCTTCTGCTAGTTATGATCCTGACGGCGTCATTGTCAGCTACTTGTGGGATTTTGGTGATGGTTCTAATGGTACTGGTGTCGTTGTCAGTCA
>CAYGAG010000095.1:2543-6108 GCA_964347765.1 uncultured Candidatus Bathyarchaeia archaeon | reverse complement strand
GCACCGCAAGTCGGTTGGGACTATGCTCGTGGTGGAAAGTGAGGCCTGGTTTTCGCTACTACTACTCTTGCCAACCACAATCATAGTGTCATTCTTTAGTTTGATTGCATCATCATCCGTCTGTATAGCTGTACATGACACAAAGAGCATCAATAATATAACCGCATTCCTTCCGTGTAACAGACTTGTTCCGCGCTTTGGTAGTTTCTTCCTTTTCATTTGTACATCTCCCGCGATGAAAGTTAGTAACTATCCTCCAAATCCTCTCGACTCTTGTAACAGTAGAAAATAAAGTCTTCATCAGCACGATCCAAGGCAGCATCTCTTGTTTTCTGAATGAGTCGTCCCTTTTCCAGACATCATTTTCACCTTTACCATTCATTGCACTATCGGCGAACGTACGCCTCAAATTACCAAATTCGGTCGATCGGCACAATAGTAAAAAAAATGTTAGTCCTATCTGGAGAGCTGACAGGTCGTATGTTCGAAACGCGCCCCCGCTATGAACCCACGACCCAGTTGCCTAAAAGAATGCTAGAGTAAAGCAAAGTCAAGGGCCGTATTCACTGTATCTTTAACAACAGAAAAGGCAGCATTAAGGGCTTGTTCTACAACCAATATTCCAAGCCCTTGGCTTGTCAACAATACAGTCCGTGTGGCGTTCTTCTGAATCTCGAAATGCAGCCTCGCCTGCTCCTGATCAATTTTTCCTACCAGTTTAAGCTTTTCTATCATTACGAAGGATTCTGCAAGCTTTTTTGTTTCGCTTTCTGCGTAATCCTTAATATCTGGCCATTTTTCAGATAGAACTTCCTTAGCAGCATTGAGCATGTTCATAGCTAGTTCCGATGTATTCAAACTCACGATAATTCTCCTTTCTTTCAGAAAAGCATTATTAGACTTTGTGGGCCAAGCAAAGATTATTGGGACTCGCCCCTTTTCTTCGCAAATTCGAGTTTGAGAATTGCAGTAAAGCTTGAGTTGAAAGCGATTCGAAGAGGTTCAATTTGATCCTTGGATAGGCAGGATATTTTATGTAGTGATTCAAGATTTTTCAGGCTATCCTTTAGTAACTCCACCTGTTCTATTGTAATTTCATTGTCCGGTATTGCTCGTGCCCGAACTACGATGGCACTAATCTCAATCTTTACTTCGTCATAGAATTTCTTATGATTTTTATATTCACACTCAGGTAATCCTTCTATCGATTCGAGGGTAATCAAGAAGCTTTCAACCTTTTTCTGAAGGGCAGTCACCGTCTTATCTGTTGTTTCATCGTAACTGCTTATTAGCTTTACGGTGCACCCGGATAAAAGCATCAAGATACATACGAAGCAAAAGGAGAGAATCTTCGAATGTTGGTAGTTCAAAATGTTTTTACTCATTTCTCTGACTCCCTCATTAATGGATATAAATTTAAAGTCGTGAAAAATGTCTTTATAAAAATCTCTAAATTGTATTAGGTATCAAATACATTCATTGCTCTTCGTATTTCAAGCGTATTAGATAACACGCATTTAAGCGCAGCGCACCGCAAAGGGCAAGCACGCAGATATCTTTTAACAAAGACCAAGTTCAATAACTGCTAGGGATATCCTCGCTTCTAACAAGAACAAACATTGGACGGTATTCCTCTTCGAGGAAAAGCTGCCAGATCCTCCCATCAAACTGCGGTGGTCGCGATCTCCGAACCTCCGCCACTGCTTCTACTACCCCCTCTCCTCGACACAACTTCACAATTTCCTCAAGCCGAGTGAGGTCAGGTGTTCCTATAAGGGTTACAACGTGGTCTAGTCCGCTGCCAAATGCATCTCTGGCATACCTAACCGCCAATCGTATAGATCCTCTGGGGCTCTTTGCTAGAATCGCCAAGTCGGAGAGTGTTTTAAAGCGCTGTCGCGAGACAAACGATGTGGTCCAGCTAGGACGGGAATCCCGATAGATCCAGTCGTGATCTGTTCCTCTGGCGAATTCACGCTGGAGTTGTTTTAGATTTAGTGCGGACCGTTCAACTCTCGCGATGCGTCGCCTGGCTCGCAGGATTCTTTCTGTTTGCTGAAACTCGTCTTCGTGTATTCTATGAGCATCCAACGAGGTGGCGAGTTCAAGCATCTCTCTGGCCTTGCCGAGTTGATCTATGTCAAGGTACCCTTGGGCCGCTCGCAAGTAGTTCCATCCTGCTTCCCGAGGCATACCTAGTTTCCTCTGGCCCCCCGCAAGGAAGCTCTTAAGCTCTGGCAGAGGCTGGTAAAAGCCCGTTATCTTCTCCCTTTCGTCCGCGTTTGCGATGGCATACTTAAGCTGGAAATGTGCGTTTCCAGGGGCATTGTCGGGTCCCCATTCGTCCATTTTGACGTATATGAGGCCAAGCGCGGTGTGAAGCCGTTGGATCGCCTCAACGTCTCCCGACTGGTAGGCATCTCCCTTAATGTCAAACAACTCGTTTGTCAAATCGGCTAGTTTATCGAGTCGCTCGCTACCGGCCCCAACATCTGGGTGTTGAAAATAGAGGAAGGCCAACTCGGTGATCAAATCAGACCGGACGAGGCTGAAGCTTTGATACTCTCGGCGAAGGGAATCATACTCCTGGAGGCGCGGGGCAACCTCCAGTCCAGACTCCCAGACCGTCGCTGCGGCCCTTGGTCTACCCGCACTGAGATGTCTGGCACCAGCGGCCAAGGCAAGTCGCGCAAACACATGACGACTGGCGGGATCGAAACCTATATCTGGAGAAGGTCGCTCTGGATCTGATGGATTGTCAAGATATTCTAACCAACCGCGCAACGTGGTAGCCGGACCCCACTGGGCCGGCATATTGTCGAAACTCACCAGAGAAATCTGGTTCTTTCTCGCTAGCAAGTCCGCCCATAGTAGAAGCGACTCTTCGGCTACATGTCCATAGTCTCCCCTGGCCTTCTTGACGACGGTCTCATAACCATTCTTTACGACTCTGGGAAATTGCAGTTCCCAGTCTGGCAAGGCCGAAAGCAGTGTTTGAGCTTCTGCCGCGGGCAAGTTTTGGTACACCTCAACTACCCGGCGACGCGGCACGTCAGAATCGGATTTCTCTACCGCTACCGTGTAGGCCTTGAGAGCCGCATTCCAACTTCCTGTTTCCCGGTAAAGATCTCCTTGCTGCATCGCGAGACTTCCCGTTTTGTCTGCCCCTCTGTCGACGGCATCCGACAGGAGTTCTGCCGCCTTCTCTTTTTCGCCGAGCTGTCGGTAGACAAGTGTAAGATTTCGGGCGGCTGCTTCATAGCTAGGCTGCTCTTGCAGGACACTCCGGTAGTACTCTTCACTTTTTCTGAGTAGCATGTCCCTCTCTTTAGGGTTGCGGGAGGCCTCCTGTTGGTAAAGATAGCCCATAGTGAAGTTCAAGAGCGAGCGACTCCGCCGTGTTTCCTCGGCTCTGCCGCATCGTTCCAAGCCTTGTTGCAGCAAGGATGTTGCTCTTTGTAGGCTAACCTTTCTTTGTAGCACCTGCGCCTCAGACGATATTTTTTTCGCATCCTCGTATCGGAATGTCCGCTGACGAGCTTGTGCAGAAACATCAAGCCACGGG
>CAYGAG010000095.1:0-2533 GCA_964347765.1 uncultured Candidatus Bathyarchaeia archaeon | reverse complement strand
CAGCAAACGCCAGAATGCTAATCGCTATCAGGGATTGTCTTGAAATCATGGTTCAAACCCTCACTATCATTAATGGCTGGCATCATCTGGAGTCTCAATTCCCTCAAGAGACTCCGCAAAGCGCCAGTATTCGACAACATAGAACTTAGTTACAGAGACTTCATTTGCAGAAAACTGCCTGAGTTTATCGGGATCAGTATCCCCCGGGACCGCCACACAGAGGATTCGTTTGTGATAGGTCTCGTCTCCAGGGGACTCAAAAGGCTTTTTTGTCACCGCCCTGAAGTTCCACCCAACTGGCCCTGCTTCTATCGTAGGAAGCAAGTTTTCGATAGAAAGCTGACTACCCCAATCCATCGATAGATCCGTCCGAGTGTATGGTAGGACCCAACCAAGAGGATCTGCCAACAATTTCGTGTCTTCGCAACATATGGGCACTTGCCCTAGAAAGTCCTCGACTAGCTTCGCATAAGCTAGGTCATCCAGTAACGTCAGTTTTAGCGAGACCGCACCTTTGAGGTCGCCCAATGCAGCCTTATAGCTATTTCGAGGACGGAACATTTCCCAGTAACCAGTCTTACGTCGTATCTCAGGCCCCTCCATCCTTACCTTGAATCCCACCTCGTAGTAAGGACCGGGACCATTTGTGTCTTTCCGATCTAGTTCGAGAGTCAGGGAGTAACTGGGTCCAGGGCTTGTGACGAAAGACAGAAATCCCAAGCGGTTTTCGAATATACCGGCGATAACTGAGGACAGTTCCTCTTCCAGCGTTTTGATTTCCGCTTCTGTATATTCTTTTCTATACTCTGGTTCTTTTAAAAAGAACTTAACAGTCACTGCGGGCTTGTCACTTGCCCACAGGACGGAACCCAGCAATTCAGCTAGAATTAGAATTCTGAAGAAAGGAATTCGTCGAGTGATCATGTTTATTCCTCCACTTTTATCATTGGCACATCAACGAGATTTTCGTTTCCTAGCGTCACAGTGGCTTTCGCTTTGATTTTTTCGGCTCGTGTCTGGACCTCGGATTCTAAAACCATGCCTGGAGTCAGCGTCGTATTGGAGCCGATCTTCAGGACTTTGGGATTACGCCACTCCAAAAGCGTTCGGGCCACATCTTGTTCAAGTAGGGAGGCTGCTTTCAGTTCCAACTCCCAGCGGCTCACATACGAAGTTGGAAGGCTTTGTGTTCTTCCTAGCAAGAAAGAACCGCGATAGCCTTTATCTTCCGCTATCAGACTCCGTGGCATTGTGTCTGCTCGCCAGATAAGTATCTTTCCTCCATTCTCCAGAGAGCTGAGAGCTGAACACGGTGGCCGAAAAAGAACTGAAGGTGATCGACGCAGATCTATGCTAGGCTTTACCTTGACTCCCACAATTGGGTAAACGTACAAAGTCTCCGGCAAATAGCCCTCGACAATCAGTTGAAAAGGACGCCCAAAGGGATTCGTGGTGACGTTGAGCCGTACGAGCCCTTTTTGGTCAAACGCCTTCGGCCCATGGAAAGAATCCAAGCCTATTATATCACCTGTCAAACGTTCGTCATGCTCCTCTGGAATGATGATTATCGAAGAACAAGTGAGAGCCACAATCCCAACTAGGAGGCCACATATAATGAGTACTGGTGTTGAAAAAATATTTCTGAGTATGGCCCGGACTCGACCCCAGATTGACTCTTGTTCCGCCTTTTCGAGCAGCTTGCCTGCAAATTTGCCCAGTGTGCCAAGGACAAGCACGATACCACCTAGCCACCCCGGATTAGCTATTCCTACGCCAATGTGGTAACTCGCCCAAAGATCTGCAAGCAGAGCCAGAACAATAAAAGCCCCAAGCCGCCAAAAAAATGAATAGTCCCTTTTCTCGTTGGCCAACATGACACGCTCCTATTGTTGTCTGAGCAACTTCACAGGAACATTCTATTAATAACCGTATTGCCTCGCTCATGGTTGCAAAATATAGCTAATGTGCTAATTATACTCCTTAATATCTGTCCTGCAAGGAAATATTCTTTTAAAAATTAAGGATTTTTTGAAAAAAAAGATTTTTGGGTGTGAGCCTTGAATCCGATATTCCTCCCGTTGGGTACGAATCAGGAACACGGTCCGTGCACGATACTCCTATCGCTAATAATTTCTCTATTTATATAGGCGGTTCTGAATACCATAATGTTGATTGTTTCTTAACAAACTTGCCGAAATTGTGGAAACACCGGAGAATCAGTGTCAGATGATGCGATTTCTCTTGATATTATAAGCCGCTTTGTGTATTATATATCTATTAATTCCAAAGTTTCAGAATTTGTGCGTTTTGTGAAGTGCCCACGGGCACCCGCAACTATCCCCCCAAATAGCATACCTTGATTCTTCAACCTCCATAATTCGTGGATTTGGTGTAGCATTTTTTACTTGTTCCCCCAAATGGGTTCTTCAAGGGCTTCCATCGAAGACCATCTTACCAGGCGTAGTTGTCTGAGTTATGGTACTTTGTAGTTATTTCACCGCTCTCCAAGAGTTCTTGCCACTAAAGGCATAGA
>CAYGAG010000094.1:0-6304 GCA_964347765.1 uncultured Candidatus Bathyarchaeia archaeon | reverse complement strand
CCTTTCTCCACGCGCGCCCTACATAGAAGATCTCTCCATAAAACCTATATTCACCATCAGACAATTGTGGGTATACCCGAAATATAGAGGAGAGAGAAAAGGATGAAGAAAGAACTAAGATCTACAGCTTTGACTTTGCTTTTAGCTTTGTCGCTATTCACAGTCTTCACATTTGTTCCCGCGGATACACCTCTTGCGAAGATATCAAGCGCCTTAGCTGGGAGTCTAGACACTAGCCATGATATGGATATTCTAGTGACAACAAGTACAGATGATTACACAAGTGTTGAGGCAAGCATCCTCGAACTGGGAGGACAGGTGAACTCAAAGTTCAAGTATGTTAAAGGGCTTGCTGCTTCTATTCCAGCCGACAAGATCCCAACATTGGTTGCAAATGAGTACGTAGTGAAGATCTTCAAAGATGATTTAAGATTCCCGTCAACAGATATCCCAGACTTGTCTGAGCTGGACGCAGGTGAAATGGACGTTAAGGCGCGTACGGCATCAGCTTATCTAGCGGAGTATGAAACAACGTCTCTTACTGTCGAGATGATAGAAGGCATTGAACCAAACAACTACTGGAACCCGATTAGGATGGGGGCTGAGCCTGTCTGGTATACTACTAACGATTACGGCCAAGACTCTTTGGTTGTCATCATCGATACAGGATTGTGGGCAGGCCACTTCATGTTTGGAGGCTCCAGCATCCTTGGCGGCATTGATCTTAGCCCAGATGTTGGCGGACCTTATGAAGGATGGAGTAGCCCTGACAACCACTGGCATGGAACCCATGTTGGGGGCATAGTTGCCAGCACCGGCGGAATAATTATGCCTGAGACTAGTCTACTCGTCCAAAGCATTGAATACCACAGTGGAATGACACTGCCTACCTACGCACCTGGTTTTAAGGTGATCTGGCTTCTAGGCATGGCTCCAGCAGCAGATCTCTATGGCATCAAAGTGTTCCCACACACAGGGGCGGGTGTTCCAGAATCCTATGTTATTGGTGGAATGGAGCATGCACTAGATATGCATCTTAGTGGGGACTACGACGTTGACGTCATTAGTATGAGTCTGGGTGGTCCAACAATGTACGATGGCAGAGACCTAGAAGATCGATTGGTAGATATCATAACCTCCTACGGAATAACATTGGTAAGCTCAGCTGGAAACGACGGTCCAGCTGCGATGACCACTGGAAGTCCAGGAACTGCGAACACAGCCATCACTGTCGCAGCAGCGGCAACTCCGGTTCAAACACGCGTGTACTGGGACTACGTGTACAATTCGTTGGGTATAGGTGACTACCTATTCATAAGCGAAACACCTCAAATCTACGCTTACAGTAGCCGCGGACCCACATCAGACGGTCGCTTGAAACCGACATTGTCAGCCACTGGCATGATGGTACTGTCAGCAATGCCTGATTCGTCTAACCCACAAGGATTAGGGTGGGCTTCAGGCACTTCTATGGCTTGCCCAGCAGTTTCAGCAGCGGTAGCCTTGCTCAACACATACGCCGAAGCTTTCATCCCAGACGCCACACCTGAAGACTACAAACAGGCTCTTATTGATGATGCTGAATGGCTTCCAGGCTACAACAAATATGATCAGGGAGCAGGGTTCCTGAATGCTTATAATGCACTGGGCTCTTTGGTGAACGATCCATCCATTGGTGATATACCTAACCCGTTTCCACCAAGCGCTGGCTTTGCAGAATGGATCCGAAACCTAGCATTTGACGAAGTATATGAAACCGATATTGTTGATCTTCCACCAGGCTACAAAGAAGAGTTCATCTTCATGGTCAACGAACACACAGAATACATAGAGTTAGAAATGACTAACCTTGACCTAGGAATCGATCTTGGCCTGAACAGCTTTGAGGTATACATACAAAGCGCCAAGCGGTCGGGCTACTGGTACTTCATAGAGACTGCCAATGTCTGGGACGATGCAACGTTCTATATAGACGACTACGAGACAATTGTTACTGGAGATGTAACAGGAATATACTACGACGCAATGACACGCCTTGCACCAATCGAACCGGGATATGTCAAAATAATAATCGAAAACGACTTTACAAGCTACGATAGCATCTCATGCCACATCAAGATCAGTCGATCGCAAGGCCATACAGAGAAGTCAGATGTGAAGATATACGGCTTCATCAGAGAGTACGAATGGACTGGTTGGATGCAGATCGACATACCAGAGAACACAGTGTCCGCAGAACTCACATTGAGTTGGATGAGAGACTGGCGCACATATCCCACCTCTGACATAGACATGATAATCTATTGGGATGAAGGCTACAATTTCGACGGTGCCACTTGGAATTCCCCTGAAAGAGCAATTCTGGAATATCCGACGATTCTATATCTATACATAGAAGGCTATTCGATATACGAGAAAGGCCACTCACTAGCGCATGGAGAACCGTATAAACTGACCATAACATTCACAACCGGCTGATCGATGCCTATATGCCAAATCCTATTTCCCCCTTTTTTGCATCGATTAATGTGTATCAATGATCAGAAGTAGGCCACGCGCAAAACAGCTCTACCGACAACGTCTAATATAGCCTGCAAAAGAACATATCAGATCGACCTCTTCTAACCTGCAGTTATAAAGCAACAGATTTCAGAGTGCGGGGCAAAGCAGCGAAAATGTTAGGTGTTTCATAGTCGATTTCTAATAATCCTGGTCACTAGGTTTCGTCCAGAACTGTCTGTCCATTGAGTGTAAGACTGTCAACTTCGAGCATTGATTGCCAGAATCTTGCCTCACTCATCTTCTTACGAATCATTGTTCTGATCTTTCTGATCAACTTGACCCTTTCATGTTTTGGCATCCGCAGAAGATCTGGCTTTTTCGTCTTCACGTTCTTCCTTCTTCGAATTTTCACGGTTTCATCCTCGTCTTCACGAAAAGATATCGTATATCTTAATAAATCGGTTCTTTCCCTTCAGAAATATATCACAGCAGGATACACTTGTCAACGTTCACGCTCTAGAGAAAAACTATTATGTTTAATGGCTGGACATGCATATCCGTCAGAGTGATCCGAATATGCAGACTGACACTGTCAGAAACGTCCTGTTTTCGGCAACTGTCAATCCTATGCTAAAATTTCTAATCAGCCGCTTTGACAAAGAATGCCCAGAAGACGGTAATCTGCTCCTTAACTCCCTGAAGCATTTCCTAGGGGCTCCTGTTGGCCTTTGCCCAGCATGTCAACATACTAGCAGCAAGGTAGCCACCCCGTTCTACAGGCTTGGGATGAGCCTACTGCATATGGATATGGGTTTTCTGCGTAGCCAATTTCTCGGAAACCAATACGGAGAGGCTTGGCTTAGAGGCTTTGGCCTGATGATGAAAGGCTTGGAAAAATACGGCGCAAGGATACCTTTCACTCCAGCCGGCCCGTTTGAGATCGTTTGGGATTTCACCTACAAATGCAACTTGAAGTGTATACACTGCTATGAGAATGCTGGAGGAAAAGAACGGCCAGAACTATCTACAGATGAAGCAAGGCAAGTATTGGACAAGCTTTCCAATCTCGCTAGCATAGGGTTGCCCGCCCTTTCTTTCAGTGGAGGCGAACCGTTGGTTAGAAAGGATTTTTTCGAACTCGCAGCCTACGCGAAGCAACGCTTAGGCTATGTAAGTGTAGCCTCCAATGGAACTCTGATCACGAAGGATCTTGCGAGGAAAATCAAAGAAGTTGGTGTAGATTATATGGAAGTCAGTGTCGATGCAGCAACACCAGAAGTCCATGACAGATTTAGAGGCATACCTGGAGCATTCAAAAGATCGATGGAAGGTGTAAGAAACTGCCTAGATGAAGGTATAGACACCTGTATCGCTACAGTCCTACACAGGGACAATGTAGCTGAACTCGAAAATATCATCGGACTAGCCAAGGAAAAAGGTGTGAGACTCATGCATTTTAACTACATCCCTACTGGACGAGCGAAAGCCCATGTACGGTTAGACCTGACACCAGACGAACGCCTCCACGTGCTTGAGACTATCGGGAAAGAAATAATAACACTGTACTTGAAGGCGAAAGAAGAAGAGCTAAGACATGGTAAGTCAGATGCTAAGGTGGACAGATTCTTCAGCACATGTCCACAGTATGCAAGTGTAACAAGAGAACTATCAGAGAAACATGGTGAAAAATTCATGGTTGAAGCCCACTACGCAGCACAACAGGGTGTAGAGAACGTGGCAAACTTTCTCGGTGGATGCGGGGCTGGCCGTCTATACTGCGCCATTGAACCAAACGGAGACATAAAACCATGCGTCTTCTTTCCAACAAACAAAGACACTGTTTTGGGCAACATACTATCAGACAACTTTGAGGAAATATGGGACAGCCACCCGCTTTTGTGGAAAATTCGCACAAGAGAAGAGCTTGAAGACTACTTGGTGGACGGCAGAAAAGTGGGATGTGGAAGCTGTCCCGACAAGTACATATGCGGAGGATGCCGCGCCAGAGCCTACAGCTATTTCGACGGAAATGTGATGGCGCCAGACATAGGTTGCATCCACAACAAACCGTTGTGGCAGAGAATAACCGAAAGAGGCCATCAGCTTGAAGCTTCTACTCGATGAAATGTACGCAGGTTTGAAAGAGTATTTTCAAATACTAGGCTGGGACGTCCTGACCGTTCAGGAAGTGGGACTGCAAGGAGCAACAGATAAAAGTGTAGTAGAATACGCGAAAAAACATAAATTGCTGCTTGTCACCCAAGACCAAAAGCCAGCAGAATTGGCTAATCTTCTAGAAGTTAAACATATGCTCATTTCCAACGCAATGATTGCCAAAATAGCAGTATCGAAGATCCGGGAAAAATATCCAGACACACAGAAAGATGAATCGTAACATCTTCTCGATTGAGAATCACGCCTTTTGCAGTTAATGTTTAGGATATTCTGCCTGAGATATTAATATAATCTCTAGTCTAGGCCCGACCTTTCTCTTCTCTACCAAAATACTCAGTCCATTTGAGTTTACGGGCATCTCTCCGAAGCTTCAGAGAATTTTTCCTGCACTTGCTCGAACAAAACCACAAGATGGCTCCATCATTCCTAACATACATTGTCCCAGTACCGGACGGAAAGCCACTGCCGCAGAATGAACAACTTCGAGATCTGGGCACATCTAACACTTCCAAGAACAAATCTTGTGCTATCTTGTTATCTTCTTTGCTTCCCTTTCAGTCTCTCTCAGCATTAGAATATCTTGAACGCGTACCGGTCCTTTCACGTTGCGAGTTATAATACGTCCCTTGTCCTTTCCTTCCAAAATGCGAACTCGAACTTGTGCAATCTCGCCAGTCACCCCGGTACGTCCAATGACTTGGATGATCTCTGCTGGTATGAGGTCCTCAGCCGCTGCTTCTTCCTTACTCATCAACTTGCTCCTCTTCTCAATTTCTCGACTCGGGTTATTATCTCCTTGACAAGGCCCTCACCTTCGCCCTCTTTCACCACAGCAGCTGAGGCCGCAGCGACTTCTATGCCCACAGCATCGCCGAGCTTATCCTTGTCCGGAACAAACACATAAGGGATTTTTCTCTCTTCACACAGCAAAGGCAGGTGAGCCACCACTTCGGGAGGATCAACATTCTCAGCTATTACTACAAGCTTTGCTTGAGCCCTTTCGACAGCCTTTGTGGCTTCGTTTGTGCCTTTCCTTACTGAACCTGTTTTGGTTGCTATTTGCAGGGCTTCATAGGCCGCATCTGCGACTTCCTTCGGAATCTCTAATTTAACGTAGAATGGTTTGGACATAAGCCTCACCCTTCAAATTTACAGTTCATATCAACGTTCCTTATTTAAGAAGGTTTCGACATTTGAAGAGTAGGTTTCGATTCTTTTGAGCTTGATTGCGTCTATTTCCTTTTACGGTAGATTTTGACGTCGTCTCTTTCTGTGACGTACTCGAAGCCAGCCTCAATCAGTTCTTTGTCCTCTTTGAGCGTCCTCGCTGCTTTTACGTGGTAGTTGTCGCTCTCAAAGTCTACCAGCTGCGTGTATATCATCGTGCTTAGTATGCTTCTGTGACCCAGTTTCTGCTGAACATGCAGAAGGTCTTTTGTCTTGTGGTATTCCATTGTTCCGAAGAAATGTCTGAAGGTGTGAAATGTTATACGATTTATTCATCATCTTCCCATAAAATTATGGGTTCTTCACCGTCTTCGAAGTAGCCTGCTTCCTCATAGTCAAGTTTGTTGAGCGGCTCTATTGGGAGTTGGTTAGCCGGGAGCGGGGTACGCGGTGTTGATTT
>CAYGAG010000093.1:0-6310 GCA_964347765.1 uncultured Candidatus Bathyarchaeia archaeon | reverse complement strand
GCTGCAACAAACACTTCCCATAGAGGCTTGAAAACCCTCGTAATCGAAAAACAGGACATACCTGGAGGCTTGCCCACCCTTCTTTACCCTGACAAAATCATAAGAGACCACCCAGGATTCCCGGTAGGGATACTTGGCAAAGAACTCAGTCGAATGCTGTTCATGCAAGCTAAGAACGCTGGAGCCGAGTTCAAGATGGATGAAGAGACATTACAGATACAAAGAAGGGAGAACAATTTCATGGAAGTGAA
The DNA here is from genome assembly GCA_964347765.1 of uncultured Candidatus Bathyarchaeia archaeon. Taxonomy (GTDB): domain Archaea; phylum Thermoproteota; class Bathyarchaeia; order Bathyarchaeales; family Bathycorpusculaceae; genus CAYGAG01. Next base: position 6,059 of record CAYGAG010000093.1, on the reverse strand, counting down.
TACTACACATGGCGCTTACCAAGGAAAAAGGGTCATACTATGCACGGGACTATACAATGTACCCAAAAAACTAGAAGTTTTGAAAGACTACACTGGTCCAAACATCCACCATAAAGTGGAAAACCCTAGAACGTTCAAAGGAAAGAGATTTGTGATTGTGGGAGGCGGGGACCACGCCTTCGACACCGCTGTACAACTCAGCGAGATAGCAAAAGACGTGACTATTCTTGTGAAGCGCGAATACGCCAAGGCAAAGGAGAAAACTGTCAAACTCGCGGAAAATCTGGGAACACAGACCCTATACAATACAGAGATCACACGTACCCTGAAAACCAGGTCTGGAAAACTCGAAAGAATCCTAGTAACAAACTCTCGAACAGGTGAAAAAAAGGTCATAGGTGCAGATGAACTCTTTATAGCGATAGGTTTTGAGCCAATTAAAGACTTTCTGAAAAACAATAGATTCAAAATGCAAAGGGACGGTTCAGTGGAGGTCGACAAAAACCTACAGACCAATATCAACGGTGTTTTTGCCGCTGGAGACGTTACCGGAGAAGTAAGGATAATAGCAACTGCATGCGCTGAGGGAATCGTAGCAGCAATCCACGCCTTTGAAGAAATAAAAAAACCATATTGGCTGCGTTAACCTGCATGCATGAACGAGCGTTAGAATTATATTCAGTGAGCGGTAAAGCAAGTTAAGAGGATGCGCGCGCGCATTGAAAGAACACGATTTACTAAAAAGAGCTGTGCTGTTAGCTGGACTAGGAATTCTGATGTCTATAGCCATCCTTGTATTGCATTTGGGATTCCACTTGTAGGCTTTCATTGAAGCCTAGATTTAGTGCACTAAGTTAGAGAGTGGAATGGAAACCTAGTCGTCCCTAAAACTTACGCCACAACAACGACTTTGAACTATATCCTTAAATGATTTCTCGTCCATTGGGCCTATATCTTTGCTCTCTTCAGCAAGAGGGCGTTGACCGTCACGCCTATAGAGCTTAGAGTCATGGTTACAGCGGCAACCTCTGGCCTCAAAACTATCCCAAAGGGAACAAGTATTCCAGCAGCGGCCGGAATTGCCAGAACGTTGTAGCCTGTTGCCCACACCAGATTCTCATTCATTTTGCGCATGGTTTTCCTACTGAGGCTGATTAGTTTGGCAACGTCTCTAGGGTCATTCTTGATTAAAACGACATCCGCTGATTCCACAGCAACATCTGTACCAGCCACGATTGCTATGCCAACATTTGCTTGCACCAGCGCTGGTGCGTCGTTGATGCCGTCGCCCACCATCGCCACTCTCTTCCCCTGATCCTGCAATTGCTTTACTGTATTTGCTTTCTGCTCAGGAAGAACCTCAGCAAAGAACGTGTTCAAATCCAACTCTTTGGCAACATAAGCGGCCGTCTGCTTGTTATCGCCAGTAAGCATAGCTACTTCTACGCCAAGCGCCTTCAAAGTTTTCACTGCCTCTCTAGATTCGTCCCTTATCAGGTCGGCCATAGCGATCAAGCCTTGAAGCTTCTTTGTCATGACGAAAATGACAGTCTTACCTTGAGACGAGAGTTTTGAAAATACTTCTCCGTATTTCTCAGGATTTAGCTTCTCCGTATTCCTCAGGATTTAGCTTCAAATCCCTCACAAGGTTCGCATTGCCTAAATATACTTCTTCTTTGTCAACAATGGCCTTAGCGCCTTTGCCTGGAATTGCCGCAAACTTTTCAGCTTTTTTGCTTCGCAGACGCTCTTCCTGTGCTTTCTTGACTATTCCCTTTGCTATGACGTGCTCTGAATTAACCTCTATGGCAGCTGCGTTTTCTAAGATTTCTTTCTCACTCCAGTCTCCCAACTTAACGATGTCTGTAACGCCGAATTCCCCTTTTGTGAGGGTGCCGGTTTTGTCAAACATCACGGTGTCAATTGTTTTGCCGATTTCAAGAACATCAGCGTTCTTAACGAGCATCCCTCTATTAGCAGCCATGGTTGTAGATATCGAAGTAACAGCGGGAATGGCTAAGCCCAAAGCGTGGGGGCAGATGATCACGATGACCGTGATAGCTAGGGTCAAAGCGAAGAGACTGCCTGCTCCAATCCCGAACCAGAAAATGAATGTCCCTCCGCCTGCAAAGATTGCTATCAGAGTTGGGTAATTTGCTGCTCTGTCGGCAAGTCTCTGGGACCGTGGCTTGGAGGTCATGGCTTGTTCAACAAGCTTTATTATTTGGGCGATTGCGGTTTCTTCTCCTGTTTTTGTTACGCGAACTCGGATGGCGCCCTCAACGTTTATGGTTCCTCCAATAACTTCATTGTCTTTCTTTTTTCCAACTGGCTTAGACTCTCCGGTGACCATGGCTTCATTGACTGATGTTTCGCCTTCTATGACCAATCCATCTATGGGGACTTTCTCACCTGGCCTAACTAGAACAATATCGCCTACTTTAAGCTCTGAAGTGGGAACTTCCACAATTTCACTGTTCTTGATCAAATTCGCAGTGGGTGGAATAAGTTTAACAAGTTCCTTTAGAGCTCCTGCCGCACTAGAAAGAAAACGTCATGAAGCTGAGCCTTGTAGAGTGAGTCCAGTGTCTTAGAAGAGTGGTAAGATTTAACACAATCAGAGTATAACCTTGACAAACAGAAAAGAAGGAAGAAAAACTATTTGAGCAGAAGACAGATATGAAGAATGAAAAGAAGACCTTATCATGTTAGATAGAGATGTTCTACACGTTTATTCCTCTGGTGCAGTAGCTCCACCTATCAAGAAATGTGCTGAGGAATTTAAAGATAGAATCGGAACAGAATTTGAGTTTACTGTTGGGAAAGCTGAGAATCTTATCGCAGATATTGTGATGTCAAAGGAGGGGGACATATTAACATGTGGAGCTGAATTTTTGCTTGATGATGCACAAGAAAAAGGATTGATTTTTGGAGACACAAGAGGAAGCGTTGGTTATAGAAAATCTGCAATTCTTGTGCCTATGGGAAATCCGAAGAAAATAAGGTCATTATCTGATTTGACTCAAGAAGGAGTTAAAGTTGGAATTTCTATCAGTGGCTGTTTGCTGGGGGTGTGGGATGATATTTCAAGCAAAGCTGGACTTGTTAATCAGATAAGAAGAAACACTACTGACTTTGCAGATGGATGTGGAGCAGTAATGGCTTTGATTAATGGGAAGAAGGTGGATGCTGTTTTCGGTTGGGATGCGTTTAAAAAGCTGTGGGTGAAAACCATGGAAGTCGTAGAGTTACCAAAAGAGCTTCAAGTATATAGAAGCACAGGAGTGGCTGTTGTAAAATTCTCAAAAAACCAAGAATTAGCCAAGAGATTCATTGACTTTCTCATGTCAAAAGATGGCAAGAAAATCTACAGAGAATATGGTTGGTATCACTCGATTTCATGATTTCTAAAAAGGGTTCTTTTTTTGCTCAGGAATAGCTTTTCCACATTTCAAGTCTTAATCCTTGACTAAGTTCTCTCTTTCTTCCGATTCTTCAAATATTCATAACCTATCATGGAGAGGGGAATCAAGAGACCAATGAGAAATAGCGTTGCAAGTGCGATTTGTTTCATGTAGACAAACTCGAATATAAGGAAAATCGATAAAGCAACTGTCATTATAAGGAAGCCTTTAGCAAAATCGCCTAAGAGACCCATATTTTCTCATGGTTTAAGTTTATTCGCCTAGAAGTAAGGGTTATGAACTCAAATCTTGACTAAGAAAGAGTTTTCCATCTGAAAACTAGTGGAACGAACAGTACTCATCGCGTTATATCACCTGCTATTATATGGAGTATAAGATGTTCTCCAACATATACATTAGCTGCAAAGGCTGTCACAAATGAAATAATGCCCTATTGTCCGCCCAACTGCTTCAACTTCCGTAACAAGCTTGTTGCTACTGAGGACAGAATGCCAACTGATAGAGCCATTTAACCAAGCGTTGGAAGCCTCTGTCCCCCACGATAGATAGGATTCATAAGGTCAACAACTCCTAGCATCATGTGAAAGTGAAGATTGACCGTGCGCGCCATTTTGGGCGCCTACTCGGGGTTCGCCATGATTGGACGTAAGCAATTTATAGTTTTCCTTATTTTTTGGAAGTCATGAGAAAGTACATTTTCACCGCGCGAGAGAGAAGGATTCTCGAGTCTTATGTGACGGGGACGGATGTCGACAGGATCAAGCTTTCCAAGATCATGTATCGAATCAGGAAATGCAAGACTCTTTTTGAGGATGTCTACCTTTACCTCAAGGTTAGAAAAACGTCGTCCACATGAACGGCTTGGATGCCTGTGAATCTCTCTTCCGTCTCTCAAGCAGCGGAGACCGTTTCAATAGAGTTTTTCTGAACCGCATTCTGGACACTGAAGCTTTGCGGCCTCCTTCATTGAAATCTCGCGCGCGCGAATGTCCACTCAACATATGTTAAAGTGAAAGAACCACTTCCTTTCTTATTGTGATAAACGTAGTTAATGGATACGCTAAGCATTTTGCGCTTTCAAGAACAGGTAGGCTAAGTCTACAATTCTCGGTAGCAGCTGTAGCAGTAACACTCGCTGTGTATGGCGGGCTCACAGGTTTATAGATTTGATCAAAGTTTCTTCCATAAGTCATAAGAACTGACGCAAAGCTAGTGTAAGCTAAATGGGAGGAGATGAAAACCTGTCTGAGTGGAAAGCAAAGCTGGCGCTGTCCTGTTATTTTGCCTTGATTGGTGGAATCTTTCTGAGTACTATTACTCTGGAGTTGATATTGTTAGGTATGGGAATAGACTATCTAGATTCACCTTTTCCAGGGGCACTCATAGCTACTCCTATCAATGAGTTCACTATTCTAGGCGTTACACTTCTATTTGCTAGGTCTAAGGGTGCGAGTCTAAAGGAGCTTGGATTGAAGAGGACAAGCTCTAGAACTTTGGCTATTGTTTCGATTCTTGCAGTGTTTCTCTATCTAATGGGTCTAGGCATTTCCGTTGGTGAGGAAGTTGTTTTCGGTCCTGACCCAATGGAGGAATATTATGCAAGGTTTGTGATGCCTAGAGACACTCTTCAGCTAGTTGTCTTAATCGTCTTCCATTTAGCTTTGGTTGGACCTTGTGAAGAGTTAGCCTTCAGAGGTTTTGCTCAAAAGGGTTTTGAGAACTCGTTTGGAAAGATGAAGGGTCTGTTGGTTGCCTCTGTTCTTTTTGGGCTCTTGCACGGTCTTAGCACTCTCTATGCGGTTGTTCCCGTAATTGCTGCAGGTTTTGTTCTTGGGTATGTATGGCAGCAGACTGGTGGAAATACTACTGTTTCAGCTGTGATGCATGGGATAAGCAATTCAATATCAATCACGATAGCATATTTTCTTACTGCTTGAGCATTTTAACCTATCTCTCCCTCTCCTACATGGAAAGGTTGTTTCACCACTCCCTTTTTAACAGTCTTTTACGCTGGATCTTGTCAGCGAGCCATGCAGGTTGAAGATGTCTTTTCCTCCAAGACTAGAATGAAGATTCTTCTAGTCCTCACAAGGCTGGGACAGCTAGACACTTCCGGGGTTGCTCGCAGGGTGGGGGCAAACTATGAAACGACGAAGAAGCATTTGGACATGTTAGAAAGTGAAGGTCTTTTGCAGCACAGAAGATATGGAAGAATCAACCTATACAGATTGGACCCAACCTCAGAAAAGACGAAGGCAGTTCAGAACCTTTTGGCAGTATGGGAACAATGAGGGCAACGACAATGACATCCCTACTCCAAGCGTATGCGCTTTCTCAACTGCCTTCTGTAAACTAGTAGGACTAGTAACGTTGCCATAAAAAATAGTGGCAAAATAAGGAGCGATGGAACTCTAGTATCAAAATCAGCTCTGAGGGAGGAGATGCTTCATGAATCCATATCGTCCGATTAGGAAACAAATCAACCACCATTGGAAGCGAAAGAGAGCAGTTGACAGTTTATATTCCAGTGTTCTTCGTGATTCCGCCAATCTCTTCAGGTTTATCTTCCACAAAGAGTGCCCCATGGTGTGCAATTGTGATTTCGTAGATCCAAAGCGACCAGGTGTATGGTGG
>CAYGAG010000092.1:251-6358 GCA_964347765.1 uncultured Candidatus Bathyarchaeia archaeon | reverse complement strand
GATGAGTCTTTGTTGCGATTACTACGTCATCTCTGACATCCTTCAATGCGGCTCCCATCTTATCTTCACTATCTCCGTAGGCTCTCGCCGTGTCAAAATAATTAATCCCCTTCTCATAGGCATACCTCACTACCTTCTCCGCCTCTTTCCGCGAGAGCGCTATGATGGGAATGCCCCCAAAGCCGATTACCGAGACCTGTAAGCCCGTTCTCCCAAGCCTTCTCTTCTGCACGATTGCCACCACTATCTAACAAAACGGATTATCCCACAAACGTATGAGACCATTTAATCTTTTGCCTCTAACAATGACAAAATGTGAATCTGCAATGCAAAATGAAGCTGGCAGCTATTTGGAACGAGACAAATAGTCTATGATACGGCTTTGGGGTCTGTTCGTCATGAGATCCTCATCCAATTCACTGTCGGTCTGGGACGGCGACATCATCCCCCAACATTACAACAGCATCCCAGACAAATAAACATTATGACATCAACATACCTAACGCTCTCCTATTCATGAAAAAGAACGCCTACGCAGACACCACCATCAAAGCAGTAGGAAAAAGACTAAGACACCTACAGAAACACTGCAACCTGCACGACCCCGAAAACGTAAAGACCTACATAGCAAACAAAACATGCACAAACGGATACAAAGAGACACTCATAGAAGCTTACGACATCCTAATGCGCTCCGTAAATCAGCAATGGAACAAGCCATTCTACAAACGCTACTATAAGTTGCCTAAGATACCAACCACCGAGAAACTAGACATGCTGATAGCAAGAGCGAGACCCTCAATGGCACTATTCTTATCCATGTCCAAAGACTTAGGAACAAGACCCATAGAATTAACATGGCTACAAATCAAAGACATAGACCTAAAAACTGGAATAGTGAACATAACAAGCGCAAAACACTGTAATCCCAGAGCATTGAAACTGAAATCCAAAACCCTTAACATGCTGAAGCAATACATCTTGAAGAAAGGCTTGAACCAGAATAGCAGATTGTTTCCAGCAAACCCCGATTACATAGGAGACAGCTATCGAAGGCTAAGAAACGCATTAGCAGAGAAACTGCAAGACCCAACAATCAAGCAAATCAGACTATACGACTTCAGACACTACTACGCAAGCATACTTTACCACAAAACCAAAGACCTCTTACTTGTCAAAGCGAAACTAGGACACAAAGACCTGAGACAGACCCTAATGTACACTCAATTAGTAGAAACCATTCAGAACGATGAATACCACTGCAAAACAGCCACTAACATCAAAGAAGCCACACAATTAATAGAAGCAGGCTTCGAGTACGTCACAGAACTAGAAGGAATGAAACTATTCCGCAAACGAAAATAAACCACAAATCCCCTTTTTTCTTTAATTGATTCAATGCAACAACACATGCATAAGTTCTTTTATTGCCTGTTCTCTTGTCTTGCCTTCCTTCACCTTCTTGTTTATGTGCCATTCCAAAACTCCCTCAGGATTATGAGGATACTCCCTCACATATCTATCGAACAAGTCTTTGGGATATTTCTTCCGAGCTTCTTCTAAGCTAATCCCTTGCTTTGAAGGTAGAGGACGAGCCCAAATATCAAATATGAATGGAGCACCCAGCCCATCAAAAAACAATAGCCCTCCGGAAAAAAGTCCTAATATAGAAATGGCAAATGCCAGTTGTTGGTGCACCCTTTCTTCCCAAGTCTTGGGAATATAGAATTCAGTTCCATAGTCACTGAACCAATCGAAGGAACTAGCAAGGATACCAAAACCGATCCCTTCTATTACTAACCACACACTAAGGATTACTATGAAGGTACGTGCGAGTATTCTACCTTTTATGCGATCTGAGAAGGCTTTTCTGTCAAAGATGTACAGAACAAAAAAACCGACAGTAAGGAGTAAGAAAGCTACCCATCCTGGGAGAAAATAGCCCTTCCAATAGAGACCATAGAAAGAGTAGCGAGGAATTAGGGGTAGTCCGACAAAACCTAGAAAATAGCGTGCAATTATTAGTGCAATTCCAATTTCAACCCGTAGAAACTTCAGCAGAACCTTCCCCAACCTACTATTAAGAGACACACTCTCCTAAATAAGTTTCATACATGCATCACCGACATATACGGAACAAAATCTTCAGAAAACCAAATAGCTGCGAGCTGTTCTACTCTGAAGCAGTGCAAGAGGTGAAGTCAAGTTGAAAGAATGGAAATGCGTCAAGGTTGGTCACCATAAAAACGTTGCCGAAACAATCGATGAATGGCAAAGGAATGGTTGGCGTCTCCACACATACACGTGCGCCCAGGCAGGCATGGGCGAGATAATCAACCATTACTTGCTGTTTGAAAAGGGCGAGTGCGCCAAAAACTGACTTTTCGGAATCCTAGACTTCCCCCTTCTTTTTTCTACTTTGCATGAAAATGTCGAAACAGAGAGTATTAGAAACCTGAAAGAGAGGTAATTTGAGGCTGCTCCGAGTTTAGCTCATTGCTGTGTGGTTGTGTGTGCCCTAGGGGCTAAGGTTGACTCTTCTTGAGAAGAGCTTTTAACGTTCCAGAAACCCTCTTGACATGAACAGCAACTGGTTTTCCTTCAATCTCCGTTATACAAGCTATTGACGCTTTCACTATCTCTAGGGCTCCATGTGAACAACGAAGAATTGCATAATCTCTTTCAGAGCTGTATCTGATTAAAGTGAGATCGGTTTGGCTGGCACCGTATTCCCCAAAAAGCTGGATTACGGCATCCCAGATCGTATTCATCAAACCTTCCCGGCTCACGGAGCTATCACTAACAAGCTTAAGAGCTAGATAACGTCTCCTCACACCCTTCGGCAACAATCCCCCTCCTTCACGACGCAAATGCCCGGAGCTACATAGCTTGGGCTCAGCTTTCCCCTATTCCGCTCAACCAAAGAGAAGGGAATCTCCGAGAGAGCACGCAAGGCAACTGGACTACCCATGTCAAAAAGGCCAGCCAAGGCAGCATATTCCCGAGGACTTCTCATGAGATACTCATCTGTTGCACTGCTTGATAGCACAACAGGAACCCCAACTTTCTCGGCTACGGCTGACTCCTTTCGAAGCCTTGAGATAAGACGAATTCTAGAAGAACCCTTTAGAAAAATGAGAGGCGCCATCTCTATCTCAAGAGCCGACAAAGCACTGGAAGCAAGTTCTGCTTCCGCATGATCAAAAAAACGTTTATAGATTTTAGTAGCCGGAAAAGTCAGGAGATCAACTCGCCGGTCCTTGGCTGCCTGCCTCGCAACCGACTTCGAGTCACAAAACACTGATATGATCTCGAATCTTCTCCTAAGGCGACGCAGATAATGAAGCAGCTCTTTGGAAGTCTTTGGGCTGAAATCTACTCTCGTAACAAGATCTAAGTTCACATCACTACAGATCTCTTTTAGTCGACTAATCTTGCTCTGGGTGATGTTTGGTGGAAGGGATATGGCAATCATCTGGTATCCAAGCTCAGACGACTTGCTGATCATCCTCTCTATCTGATCACGATCCTCGATGGACGGACGAAGGTGAAGATCAGCGAATCTTCTCATAGTCACGTACCCAGTTCCTGACAAATCTTCACGATGTCTTCTATTCTCTTTTTCCTGAAACGAATACGCACACGAATGGGATCAGATGTGCAGAGTCTCATTTCTCCTTGAAAGGCGGCTTGCTTATCCAATCTGATGTAGAGGTTGCCTTCTTCCACATGTTGATCGATCTCCCTAAGCAAGCTTTCTTTATCCTGCTCGTTTAGACTGGAGAAGAGATGGTCTACAAGGGCTTCAACTATCCTTTTCTTCTTCATTCTCGTATCAAACAGCGTGATAGGGTTCCCATAGTGACCCCGAAGCGCCTTCTTCCTAAAAGCTATGTCATCGATGTGATCGGCTGGAAGAACTTTGTGCACAGCATTGATTACCTTATCCAGATCTTCGGTTGCGTGCACGGAAAATCTGACGTCGATATAGGCCACATGTTTTTGAGGCAAAACTCGCGCCCCCTTATCCTCTGAGCACCTGATTTATAATAAAAACATTGGGATAAGACTTAATATTTCTAGCATGTACGCACCATAGCCGAGCCGAAGACGTAACTATGAAGAAAAAAGATTTCGGGCAGGATTTAACGTCTCACAAGCACATGGACTAAAATGAGTAAAGTGGTGAATCGACCACATTTTTTTCTTTTCCGAAGCAGAAACTGTCAGACTAAACATCTCAACTCTGGATTTTTTCAAGGTTCCGTCAAATTGTCCAAAGAGCAGTTCTCCAAAGCTTTCTTGAACTGCCGATAGAACATAAGAGTGGTAAGAATTGGAAATATGACCGTGTAGCTCACAATGTATCCTATAGTTATGAAGCTATAAAACGTGCTTAAGCTGAGGAATATTCCCCCGATGATCCCCGCCGATAAGAGGTAGAAGAGACACATTGTCTTCCATAAGCCCCATTTAGATGTGAGCTTTAGCCACCCTTTGCTGGTTAGGAACTCTCTTCTTTTCAACGGAGCTGATAGATCCACCTCTCGCAGTTGGTTAGTCAATTCGCGCTCCTGTGTTTTTAGCAACTTTGGTAATCCAGCGATGCTCACTATGCCTGTGGAAACCACAAGAACAAGCGCGACGATAGGTTGGTTAAGAAAAGCGAAAACAAACGCAAGAAGCACTAGAAAACCTACCATAGCCGCCAAGTAATATGCCCTTTCCCTCTTTTGGTAGGCTTGCAAAGCGTTGACTACTGCCATAAAACCGAAAAAGGCAACGCCAAAGAGGAAGATGCCGAGGGGAAGACTCAACGACTAGTCACCACACGGCGGCTATGTTTCCTTCCGCAATGAGTAGCATATGAGGCATCCGATGCTGATTAGACAGAGAGCGGCCGAAAACACAAAGGCTTTGAACCCTTAGCCTTGACTCCAGACATGAGCTTTCAAGATAAATAGTCTGATGCTTTATTTAAGAATTACAGCGAGCAACATAACAACACGGATATTGCACAGAAGGTTAGAAGCCTCGTCTGCATTCTCCGTGATTCCTTGTCCCGCCTATGGCATAGGCACTTTCTCATGATCAACGAAGATCAATGTTGTGGTCCATTGAATTTCTCCGTCAACAAACCTATCAAATTTCGTCAACTGATAGAATAAGCTTGGGCGCATGCATACATTTGGGTTTGGACTAAAACTTAAAGACAGGAATGTCGTGTTCTTAGTATACGTCATCGTCACCGAAGCCTTGAGGACAGGAAGAACAGAGATATGAGAATCAAAACTTTGAGAAAGACTGCTGCAGTTGCCTTGACGCTCTTTACGCTGATCGCATCCTTAACGTTCAACCGTTCTAATCTAGTGAGAGCTGAATTATCGGATGTAGATTACGTCATCCAGACAACCGTCACCTTCTTTAACAATGGGACAAACATCTGGAATCTCACCGAGGAAGATCGAGCAATCAGCCTGTTCATGAACAACACGTGGCAGACAGTGTATCTGACAGAGTCTTCTTGCTCCATTGATATAACGGAACCCGACGAGGATGGAAACTCAATAGCTCTACTAGAGCTTCCCAAATCGCAGCTTACACCTGGTGAAAACGTAACCTATACAGTCACCTACAACGTCGAATCAGAACCGCGATCGATTCCATACCTCAACAAGCAAGAATCAGGAAATCTCACAGAAATCCCCGAGGATTTGAGAGATGAATATTGCAATCGTAGTGACACCTGGCAGGTTAACGATCCGATGGTCAACGAGACCGCTCACATAATAGCGGGTAGCGAGACAAACGTTCTCTCGCTTGTGGAAGAGCTCGTTGTATGGATTTGGAACAACATTGACTATCCTCCTCAAGACAACCCCAAGATTTCACATGAGGTCCCCCTGTATCCCAACCAGACCCTCCTATATGAAGAGGGAGACTGTGACGACCAGGCCATTCTCTTCATAACGCTCTGCAGAATCCTCGGAATCCCCGCCTTCCTCCAAATAGGCTGCATATACGGTCAGGAATTCACAGACCAACAGAGTAGTTGGAACGGCACCGTAACGTCCGTTTTGAAGCACATCGCGTGGCACGGATGGGCG
>CAYGAG010000092.1:0-241 GCA_964347765.1 uncultured Candidatus Bathyarchaeia archaeon | reverse complement strand
TCTATGTTCCACCATGGGGATGGCTTCCCGTCGACCTCACCTATGTGATGGGCGGACGAGGCAACCCCCTCAACGCAATAACGACCAGTGCAGTAACATCCGAAAGGACCATCCAGTACATGAACATCAGTCAACGAGAGCATCTTGCCTCATCCCGAAAGTATCGAAATCGTCTGATCGAGAACCAATTCCACATTTATCAGGAGGATGAGATGAGTCCGGTATCCCAGAATTTTTTGGA
>CAYGAG010000091.1:352-6403 GCA_964347765.1 uncultured Candidatus Bathyarchaeia archaeon | reverse complement strand
AAGGCTTACGCCAATATTGCCTTTATCGTCCAGCTTTTTTTATCAGAGTGCAACGGACGCATATCGATATTTCTACTTGCAAACGGGAATCACATAATCTGCAAAGACGGTGCCGAGCATATGCTTGTCGTGGCAGGTCATGGTACCCCGTGCGCGTTTGCATAGCCAAGACAGAAGAACGTATAGCTGGACTCCAACAATGCGTGTATTAGTTTTTAGTGATCCTAATGTATCGTCTATTGTCGAAGCGTTACTGCAATTTACAGATGTCAAAAAAGTCAATTGGCAGTATAGGTATATTCCTGATCGGCTCAGCTACATCTTTCTAAAGCTCCCGTACAGGTCAATTGAAGGTTTTTATTGGATTGCCCGCATGATTGGAGAGATTTATCGAGTTCGACCGAGGATCATAATCGCTCAATACGCTTACTTTTCTGGGGTGATTGGGGCAATAGCCGCCAAATTGACTAGGAAGCCGTTCATTGTTCGAGCAGTTGGCAGCGACCTTAGAATTCACTCCGAGTCACTTATGGGCAAGATTGCGGTTCTCGTGACTTTCAGAATCGCTTCAGGAGTAATTTGTGTAAGTAGAGATGTGGAAAATAGAGCCAGAAAGCTTGGAGCAAAGAATACGGTGGTTATACCCTCCCCTCTTTCACTTCCTCACCATATTCGAACAAATCTCCCGAGAAAAGATAGGGAGATAATTTCGGTTGGTCGTCTTATTCCAATCAAAGGAATATCCTTTCTGATCAGAGCTATGGTTTACTTGAAGGCGGAGTCGCTTGTGATTGTTGGAGATGGTACCGAGAGGAGAAGATTGGAGCTGTTAGCAAAACGTCTGAAGCTAAGCGATCGTGTTTCTTTCACTGGATGGATCGACGAACGTTCAAAGATTCTAGATTACTTCGACCAGGCAACAGTTTTTGTTCTGCCCTCGTTGAGTGAGGGAAGCCCCCGTGTTCTTGTTGAAGCAATGTCCTGTGGGTTACCCGTGGTTGCTACCAATGTTGGAGGGATTCCTGAGATAGTTAAAGAGGGCGTCAATGGCATTCTTGTTCCGGTGGGGGACGAGAAGGCACTAGCGAAAGCTATTAAATATGTTCTTGACGATGTTGATTTTCAGAAGAATGCTTCCGTGGAAAATATGAAGGCGGCAACAGAATATCTTCCTTTGATTATAGGTCGAAGGATATACGAATATTTGATGAAGATTTCACCGTGAGTAATGGTCATTGGTGATTGGATAGTAGTACGATTCCTCGCAGGGTTGTGTTGATATCAACTTCCATACTAATCGCGCAGGAGAGGCTAATAGAAGAGAACAGGGAATGAAGTTCCACCCCGGAAGTCAAGACGAGTTATTTCTTTTGGATGGATAGAACGTGCAACTTGCTCATCAGGGAAGGCTTGCTGATCAACAGGAGGACGACGGCTGCACGCCTTTTGCTTCAATAGTGATTTGCACAAGGAACAGATCCAAATATCTTGAAAAATGTCTCCCTTCGCTGGCAGGTCTAGATTATCCCAACTACGAAATCGTTGTGGTTGATGGATCAACTTCGCATGACCAGCGGTTGAGAAATCAAAAGATTGCTTATGACATAGACGCCAGATACATTTTTGAAAGAAGAAAAGGAAAAAGTCTTGCACAAAACATAGGAATAGCCGCTGCCAAAGGCGACATAATTGTAACAACTGATGACGATTGCATTCCTGAAAGAAGTTGGCTCAGGCTGCTCACACAAAATTTTACCGATCCCTCGGTGATGTGTGCAGCCGGTCGAACGAAATCGCTTTTTTCGAATGAATTGAGTCAGTTGTTCGAAGAGCTAGCAGCCTTTGACCGAGGAGCCCAAAGAAGAGTTTTCAATAAGAAGTCCATCTCATTATGGTCTCAGAGCCCAAGAATGCTTTCTAGAATCTTCTCTAAGCAGTTGAACGAAATCACGCCAGCGCCATGGGGAGTGGGTTATGGCAACAATATAGCTTACAGAAGAACTGTTTTCTACGAAGTCGGTTTCTTTGATGAAAGGCTGGGGCCTGGAACGTCTTCAGCAGGTTCTGAGGACACTGACTTTGTCTACAGAATACTCAAGGCGGGATACAAAGCGGTCTATGATCCACGGGCACTTATTTTTCACCAGCATCGGGACAGTCTTCCTGCTCTAGAGCAAACGTGCCATTCATATGGGTTGGCACAGCGTTCGTTCCTCTTGAAGTACATTAGAAACGATCCGTATGCTCTCTTTTGCTATATTGGCGGAATAGCGCATCTTTGTCTTGTGATTCTTGGACACAGATTCAAAAGGAAAGGCTTTTTGCCTTATCTCACGGCACTTGAACTGTGCGGTTGGCTCAATTTACGTTGGTAATCTGAAGATTGTGACATGACAGGTGTCAAGCTAATCCTGGAATGCTTCATCGTGGTTAACATGAAGATAGCTCAAGTAACCAGCTACTTCCAAAGTAGGTATTATGGATCTTACGAGTATTTTCTCTGTCGACAACTCGTGAAGCTGGGACACGAAGTTGTTGTGTTCACATCCAACAAAGAGAGTTGGCAAAAAGAAACAGCGAATAGAAGAATCGGAGTGGAAACTGAAGAGTACGAGGGGTTCGTAATTCATAGACTTCATTCAGGTCCAATGATTGGCATCATGCCGGTCATACCGAAACTTATCACGTCTCTCCTTAAGACGAAGGTTGACATAATCCACGCGCATGATTACTATGCTTCTTCGTCGTTTTATGGTGCTATAGCTTCCAGAGCCAAACGTGTCCCATTTGTTTTGACCCAACACAATGATGATCTACCTCCCTCTCTCATCAAGGCCTTTCTGTACTTATACGACAGTCTTACACTAGCCCGTTATACTCTCTTGCAATCGGGAAAGATAATTGCTTTGAGTGGAAACATAAAGTCCCACCTCAAATTGATGGGAACCAAGGAAAGCAAAATCGAGATTATACCAAATGGAATCAATACGAGGCTCTATGCGCCTAATCAGATGAACCTCTTAGAAGAAAGGTGGGGAATAACTCCACCTGTAGTTCTCTTTGTGGGTCGCTTAGATGAAGAAAAGGGCATAGAATACCTACTGCAAGCATTCTCCAAAGTAATTGCCGACATCCCTGAAGCGAAACTGGTAGTTGTCGGTAGGGGGCCTAAAGAAATGGAATTGAAGAGCTTGACAAGGAATCTTGGCTTGCCCAACGTCTTCTTCTTGGGAGCCGTAGAAAATCGACTTATGCCAAGTATTTATGTTGGCTGTGAAGTTTTTGTTTTGCCGTCTCTTCGCGAACCATTCGGGAACGTAGTAATAGAAGCAATGGCTGCAGGCAAGCCCGTGATTGGGAGTTACGTGGGAGGAATTAAAGATGCAATAATACACGGAGTGACAGGTTTTCATGTTCCTCCAAAGAGTTCGGCACGAATGTCGGAGTTACTTATCAAGTTACTTGGTGACGTCTCATTGAGAGAGAGAATGGGACGTAATGCTAGAGAGAGGGCTGTCTCTGTCTACGACGAAGAACTTGTTATTAGGAAAATCGAGAAGGTGTACAACGATCTTTGTGCAAGTTGAAGCTGAGCGCGCCCCTAATGAACACTCTGAGTGACATTCAAAGGATTCCTGATAGGAAAAATACAAAACTCACTCTTGGAGTCACAGAGGGCAACCATCAATGCTGAGTCGTAAAGTCACGCTTTCGCTTGTTTCCATATTGGCAGGCTACTTTTTTTTTGGAGCGTATGCCCTGAACCTCCGTTTCCGATTTGCCCTTCCTGTGGAAGTCTATTGGCTGAGTTTTGTGCTTGTTTCCATGCCTGTGGTGTGTGAAGTGGCCTTTGGGAGGGGACATACAAAGCTTCGTCTTTTTTATCTGCTCTCTTTTTCGTTGATGATTCACCTGCAATTCGCTGCAGTTGATAGTTCTCAGCTTCTTTCGTCGGAAGATGCTGTAGCCGATTATAGGTTGACTGACAAGATAATCGCCGATTCTCAATGGATGCCCTTCAGCCCGGTGGAATGGGGCCTAGGGTCTGAATATAGATTGTATCCGGTATCGAATTTTCTCTACGCTACTACATCGTTGGTAACAGGAATACCTCTATTGGTCGTTGTGAAATATCTGTTTGTTGTCAAAGCTATAGTTGTGCCTCCAATAGTTGATAGATGGTTCAGAGGTTACTTCTCTCAGCGCGTAGCATATTTGGCTACAGTGCTTTTTTTGGCGTCACCTGGTGCAATGTTGTTTCCTCACAAAGAGACGTTTGCAGTGATTTTCTTCCTTATCGGTATGTATGTAAGTTCTAGGACTAAAAAAACGAGACAGCATCTTTTGATAGGCTTTGTCTCAGTGTTCACATTGTTTATGACTCATCATTTTACTGCGTATGTTTTTCTGGGCCTCCTGACCTCACTGTTTCTTGCGCGCTCTTTTAAGGGTGAAGCGGTCGTCAAAGTTTCAAGTCAGTTTTTTCTATTGTGTTGGGTTGTTTTTCTGTCGTGGGTAACGTTTATTGCTTGGGCAATTGTCGCTTCACACCAGAGATTTGTTTTTGAGGCATTTTTTGGGGTTTTGCTGCCTGGGCAACTGACTTTCTCAGAGTTGCTTCCACTGTACGTACCGTACGAAAAAGGTATAATCTGGCTTGGAACAGGAATCGCGGCAATTTCCACTGGGGTCGCTTTTCTACGTTATGTGTTCAACAGAGAAAAACTATCTTTAAGCTTTCTCTCGCTGACGTTGTTTCTAATTCCTCTTCTTGGAGGCGCTATGTTTTTTCGCTTCTTTCCATCACCTCTTCTAAGTGTCATTATTTCTCACAGAGCATTCGAATTCGGATATATTATCGTGGGGGCTTTTTCTGCACTCTTCTTCATACGCACATTTCAATCGATAAGGAAATTGAGCTTCAAAGGGGTTCTGATTGGGACTATTATTATAATGATTCTAGTCGGACCGATAGCTGGTGCAATGCATCCAAGAACATTTGCCAGAGTGAGCGATAGCATTTCCGTAAAAGCGTTATCCTTGAACTCTTGGATGCGCGATTCTGATGCGGAGGACAGATATACTGTTGTTGACAAAGTGGCGAATCTTATAGTTGCAGGATATGGAAACGGCTTGGTTATCAGATACTCCGAGTGGTTTATCAACCCGCAATTCAACTTGCCAGAAGACATTCGTTTGAAGGCCTCTCATGTGATTACATATACGTATATGGAGGACTTTTATGGACCGAATGTTGGAAAATTCGATGATCTTCCTTATCTAAATAACCTTTACTCCAATGGAATACTGAATGTATACGGCATCAGCAATCGTCCACAATAACAAACTAGATTTTGCATTCGATGTATTGCTTACGAAAAGCAAACCATGCACTCCTTTGAAGTACAGACCGCAAAACGCTTAGTAGCTCTCCGTTAAATTGCCCGATAGACATGAAGTGAAAACACCCTGCGTTGAGGAAGGTCTTAGTGGAAAGATTATCAGCTTCAAGCAGATTGCTTATTCGTCATGAACCTCGTATGTTTCCTGAACTTTTTCCGTAGCTGCTACTATATCATCTACGTAAAACCATATTTCATTGTTGTCAGTCTCTGTATAAAGCTGGACTTCCATAGTTGGTGCATCACCATTGACCTTCGTTTCGCCCGGCTGTAGAACTGCCGCAGGGTCATTTGTTAGATTAGTCTCTTCTATGAAAAGGTTGTTGTTGAACCATGCTCTGTATATGCCTGTTCCATTGGTTGAGAATCTCGCGTAAAGCTGAAGATGAACCCATTCCTCATAATAATTCTGCACATATTGACCACTGCTATGTCCATGCGATGAAGTGTCCAACTCTCGATGCAATATAATAATGCTTCCAGAAGATGTCACCATAAATCTCCATGTTGTTTGATATATGTACGAGTCATCGGAAGGACCCCAGTTTTCCGTAATTCCGCCTAGATTGGCCCACTGATTCACCATATCTTTGAACCCGGTCGGAAACCAGATCCACCAACTCATGTAGAATTCCATTCTGTTATGTGA
>CAYGAG010000091.1:0-338 GCA_964347765.1 uncultured Candidatus Bathyarchaeia archaeon | reverse complement strand
TCTGGCGAGTAAACTGTCGACGCTGACATAGGATTAGGGCTTAGAACCGCCTCCAAGAGGCCCAACATAGTCCCAAGGTGGCTGCAAAACTCCTGATTCTGCTCCGTACTCGAAGATTATGCCAAGTTCTGGATCTGGCGTTTGAACATCTCCGTAAGTTGTGTCTTCGAGGATGGGAGCTGTCCATTCAACCCATATGTAGCTGGACATATTGATGGCTTTATCCTCAGTGCAATTGACAACAAAACGGTCAGACAACGTGGTATCAAAATCATAGTTCATCCATACTTCGTCAACCCAGGCATCGCCGTTCGTGTTGTAACGCGGCGTTTCCTGAA
>CAYGAG010000090.1:741-6403 GCA_964347765.1 uncultured Candidatus Bathyarchaeia archaeon | reverse complement strand
TCAGTCGGTCCTGGAAACAAAGAAAACTGGTAATCTCGCCTTTTCGGTTTCGCATGTCGATTCGAGGAAATTCTTAATAACTATCTGGAAACTTCTTAACTCGTGGCTGGAGACAACGTTATCCCATGAATGTTTTAGTTGATGACATAGGAAGTTTTCCTTTACCTTCCTATCTTACCAGAGAAACTTTTGACAAAGCTTATTCCTCCTCTAGGAAGGGGATTCTTGAAGGGAGAGATATCACAAAAGACCCTTTCCTCTTCAAAAATTTCTATCAGGTTGTGGTTGATTCTTTCCTGATGAAACTCGGGGCGGGTCTGGATGTAATCAACTATCCGCAGCACTACGACATGCACAGACAGTTTGCCGAAGTCATTCATGACGCGATGGACAAAGGCACTTACTTGATGGACGAAAAGGATGCGGTGATACCCGAAGTGCAGGTGATCCGCCGAGAAGCCAGAGAGCTCAGCGAAAAGACAGGTGGCAAACTGTTGCTTCGCGTCTGCGTCACTGGACCATTCGAACTTTATCTGAAGGAAGTCGGAACCACTGGGTATAGAGACGTTCTCTCCATGTTCGCCGAAAACACAAGATCGTTCGCAAGAAACTCAATCATCAATTCCAAATATGTCGAGACAGAAATAGTGGCTTTGGATGAGCCAAGCCTTGGATTTCAGAGCGTAACTGATGAGAGAGATCTTCTTGTCGACATATACGAGAAGGCCTTCAACTTTACAGGAGCCTCCAAACATATACATCTTCACTCCACAGCAAAGGCTACAGAGATTTTAGAGGTCGAAAACGTCGATGTCCTCTCTTTCGAATACGCAGCTTCACCTAAAAACATTGAAAACATATCAAGAAGAATGCTTGAGAAAACGGACAAACAGATCAGAGTAGGAATCTCAAGAACCGATATAGACTCGATACTCGCAGAACTGCATGACAAAGGCATAACAAAGCCTACGGCCGAACAACTGGTCGAAACCGTGAAGATGATAAGAAAAAGGTTTCTCGCAGCTAAAGAAAAGTATGGGGAACTGATGACTTTTGCAGGTCCAGATTGCGGGCTAGGCGGCTGGCCGTCACAGGCAGCAGCTCAACTGGTTCTAAAAAGAACTGTGGACGCTGTAAGATCCTCCATAAACCGTCTTCGCCAGTAGCCAATGTTGTTCTTCAATTCTGATGGCAAGTGTAGATGTGACGATCCAAATAGAAAAGCATCTTGTCAAGCTATGTCAAAGCGATGGTTTGTCAATAGAACCGGAAAGAGCTTCATAGGAGAGGTTAGTGTTTTTTAGTGTCCTTCTTCTCCTTCAGGGCCTCAAACAACGCATGAAAAATCGTGTAACGCTCAGAATTGGGGACGCCGTTCTTTTCGCTCATCTCTTTTCCAGACGTGCCTTTGCTCATCAGAATCTTCTCCTAAGTCGAAATGGCCCACACAGTATATCAAGAGTATTTCAAGTCATGATAGAAGACGCTTTTAATAATGATTTGATTCTCGACATATCAAACCTGTCATTCTACTCGTCTCAGTATGGCCATTTGCCTTTAATATCTGGAAAGGTTGCCTGATACTCTTTAACGCCAACAGGTTCATCAAGGATGAATGGTCGCCATTCATTATGTGTTGGTGCACCGAAACAGATTTCCGTTTTTCCAGATGTCAAGTCTAATATCATAGACCAAATAGTGCCAAAATAGTTAGTGTAGTAGTGGTCGCATACGCCTTCTGGGAATTTTCTGGACAGGATTGATCTTAGAGTTTCTTTGCTGATTTCTGATTCAGCTTTCTTCAAGGCTGAGGCAATTAGTTGATAGCGTTTCTGTGAATTCTTTAATATTCCACAGTTATGTTCATTGAATTTCATTGTATGAGTCAGAGTGTAATGATTAGTTGAGAATAGGCTCTTATCCATTGAGTCGTTGCTTATCCGCTTAGTTGCGCAAGTCCCATCTGCGAACTCCGCCAAAGCAGCGTTGTTGCTTCTATCGACGATTAAGAGATTGAAGAAGCCCGATACAGGTAGTTTGTGAATTAGGTCTGTTGCGTCGTCGACGGACTTGCAATTGTCTAGTATGGAGCGGATGACCAGATGGCTTTGGAACCCTTTTTGCTTAAATGGGACTCCAAAGATTCCTCCACCAGTAAATGATACGCCGAGACCATGTTCATTTATCCCATCAGCGCGACCAAACAAGAATATTGAAAAGCCAATATGCTTGGCCTTTCCCTTCACTCTTGTCGTACACAGCCTGAGGTCTTCTTCTGTGTGAATCCACTCATAGCTTCTTCCAACATAGACATGTTTGTCATTTGTTACAGATGAAAGCGCTGCCATTTGGCTGCAACTTTTCGGAACGTGATAGTTGGCGGCGTAGAAAGGCAGCTTACTAACTTCTATTCCAAGACCGTCGGCAAATCCTAGCATTTCCTCGTTCAGTCCGGGACAGTGTTCCTCAAAGAAAGTCTGCAGTTCTCTAAAATCTTGGAATCCCATCTTCTTAAGATCAGGTTTCTGAGATGAAGGAAGACCTAGCTGGGTCAGGAATGACGAAATTGTCTTTTCAATGCGTGTGCGCATTTCTTTATTGTCCTTGAGAATCTCTCCTTGCATCTTGCCGACTTCATAGGCTGATCCGTCTAGGATTACATGCTGAAACTCTCCCTCAATCAGATTGTAATGCTGAATCATATCAGACGCCTCCGGTCAATTCATGATGTGAAGATTCATCTTGATCACACCTGGTGTGGGCAACGGGCTATTATAAGGTTTTTTCCACAAAAAAGAATAGCAGTTGGGATTTTTTGCCATTTAAACGATGCTTTGCATGTGCTTGGCCATTTAAAAGCCGATTTATAAATATAGTGCGACTGAATTTCTTCTCTTTTAATGAGGGCTCTTTAATATTGGAGTTGCTAATCTTGGCTCTTCGGAAATAGCTAACCCGCGGGCATGCTTAGAAAATGGAGGGTTCAGCGGTCTTTTTCGTCGAAGCGTCGACGATCACTCACTTGGATTTCATCCCAAACACGCTGAGAGCTTTGACAAATATCTTTATGCCGAGCTGCCTAACCTTTCGTTGACAGGGATTTGAAAGAACGCGTTTCCGAAGCTGTTAGAAAAACTAAGGTTTAGAAGCATTGAGTCAACCTTGGCTAAACTTGAGTAACATTTTGTCATTCCAAAAAAAGAGAGGAGGTAGAGAGCTTGTGTTTGTATTCTATTCTGGTGGTGGGTATGGCCAGTAGATCTTTGTGTAGTGGGCAGTTACGGTTCTGTCTTCGTCGAGGGCTACGATTCGTGGATTTCGTGTGGACCCGTCTTCCCAATGATCAAATGTGTATAGCCAATTTTTTAGAAAGAATGAAGATTGCACGCGCACTTCGCGGGGACCTGGGTGTACGGTGAAGGTTGAGCCTGTTTTGCCTACGAGTTGACCATCTATCCAGACGTCTAGATTTCTGAGTGGGTAGCCGTATGGGTCCTGAGCGTTCACTCTAAGATCTGACCAATATTCCTCGCCATAGTTTCCTGTGACCATGACAACATCGTATATGTCTACTTGGAGGTCTCGAATCAAGTCTGCCCTTGAGTCCCAACCTGGATCGCCACGTTCGCTTTCATACGCGCCGCTTACAATGTTGACATCGTAAATGTCGACGATTCCGTTGCCGTCTACGTCGCCTGGACAGTGCCATTTAGCGAAATAGGCTGTGAGAGTTGTGTTTTGAACTACTCTTATCGTCTTGTTGTCCCTGGTGTAATCATTCCAATGGGCAAACCCATACCTGTAGCTTGTTGATCCGCTTTCCCAGAAATCATTCACAAAGATTTCGTGGTATCCCATCGACACCTTGAAAGCTGAGCCAGTGTATCCGACTAAATCGCCGTCAATGTATACGTCTGCTTCTGTTAAGGAATTTTCATATTGATCCTCTGCCAGCACAGTCAAGTAAGGCCAGTATGCTGGGTCTGAGTTGTCCACGGTGAGAACGGCCATGTCAACCGTTTCGTTGCTGTCAACCGCGACTGCCGTGAGCTTTACTGTGTATTCTCCGTCAGTCACTAAGCTGGTGTCCCACGTAGCCAAAGTGCCGTCCGCTACAGGCGTGTAATGTATCGATCCGATGCGTGTCCAACTAGAAGGGTAGATTCCAAGCCCATATTCTACTTCATAATGGTGGAAATCCGGACCATCTGCAGTTCCAGTAACGTCTGCGATTCCGTGAACGGTTGTGTCGTCCAGAGAAGAGTTGAAATCTGCTATCAAGATTGTGTCTCTTTGAATCGCTATGTACGCGTTTATTCTGCCGAGGCCGATGTGCACGGTGGACGTGACAGAGTCGGTGGTGCTCCGCAGTATATTTCTGACTTCTTCATTTGTGAAGGATGGGTCTTTTGACAAGATAAGTCCGGCAAGGCCGGCTGCAAAAGGCGTGGCCATAGATGTGCCGCTCAGAGAGGCGTAGGTGTCATTGAACATCGTGCTGTATATGTTGACTCCTGGAGCAGAGATGTCAACCCAAGATCCATAGTTTGAGAAGGAGGCTTTCTCATCGCTCTCTGCAGTTGCGGCTATTGCAATAACCTGATCGTAGGCTGAAGGGTAATGTTTCGTTCTGGAATTGGAGTTTCCTGCGGCGCCAACTAGGACGACGCCTTGGTCATAAGCGTATTCTATTGCAATCTTGATCAATTCAGAAATACCGTAGCCACCCCAACTCATACTTATTACATCAGCACCGTTTTCCGCGGCATACTCGATGGCGGCTGCAGCGTCTTCGACTAACAGGATGCCCATGCCGTTTGCTGCTTTGTATCCTGCACGTGAAGGCATGATCTGAACGTTCCAACACATGCCTGCGACGCCGACATCGTTGTCGGTCACAGCTGCGGCTATGCCTGAACAGTGTGTTCCATGTCCGTCGAAATCCATAGGATCATTGTCCCTTTCTGTTCCATCTTCTCCTGGAGCGGGCTGGAAAAAGTAGGGAATCTCAGGAGGGACATCAACAAAGTCCCAGCCTCTAACGTCATCGATGTAGCCGTTGTTGTCATCGTCGACTTCGTTGTTGGGGATTTCATCTGTGTTGTTCCAGATGTTTGCTGCTAGATCTGGGTGATCCCAGTCTACGCCTGTGTCTACGACTGCAATGACTGTGCTTGGCTCGCCGGTTTCTATATCCCATGCAAGTTCCGACTCCATGTTGACATGTGCCCATTGTTCCGAGTAGTCGGGATCATTCGGCGTAACAAAGGTTTGGTAGATGAAGTTAGGCTCCGCATACTCCACGATTGCGAGGTCTGAGTAAAGCTGTGCCATTTCAAGGACGTCCACTTCCTGTGGCGCTTTGATCTTGTAGACGTTCGAGAAGACGGTTGTTCTACGGGAGAAAGCCCTCGAAATACTCGTCACTTCAAAGCGTTCATTCAGCAGGTCTACAGGACCAAATCCAGTAATTTTCTCAGAGCCATCTGAGTCAAGACACACGTCCTGTCTGAACTTCACTAGAATCTCGCCGGGCACGAACTGCAGACTGCTTCTGGTTTTGGAACCGTTTTCGTCAAACGTGTTTTGAAGATTTTTCGACATTACAGGTATCGTAAAGACCGCAAAGGCCAGCGATAGCAGCAAAGAGAAACTGATGGTT
>CAYGAG010000090.1:0-648 GCA_964347765.1 uncultured Candidatus Bathyarchaeia archaeon | reverse complement strand
ATGTCCCACATTGTCAACCCTGAAAGCGACCTACCCCCCCCCCGGGGGGGGGGATAAGCGGTTTCTGTCTATCTGTATTTCCGTTGCCTGCGCGTGCCAACAATCGTCAGCCGTCGTCAAAACAGCTAATTAACCGAGAGGGCGGCGAGAGCAGATGCCTTATTCAGCGGCTGATCCGTCGGAAGTTGACCCGAGACCTAGGGTTTAAGAGCTGAAGATGCAGACGATCTAGCTGAGTTCAAGGATTTTCTACTGGTTGACGAACAGAAATCTGAGCTCACTGCACCAGGAGCTATAGTCGATAAACCTCCTCCTCAGTGCGTATACTCGTTTGTTTATTCCTTCATTTGTCTTTATTTTTCCTAAGATCAACTTACCTTTCCAAATAATGTAGTTAAAAAGCACAACAACAGGCCACCAAGCCATGTTCATACCTACTAGCAAAGCATCTATGAAAAAGGGCACTCCAGCAGACATCTGGAGTCTTTCGAAGAGCATGAAGAGATCTGCAATAACAGTTGGAATAATGCTGACGAGGCTTGCCATTATCCTATGTCTTTTCTCCAATTCAAATCTCTACCAATGCACGCTATTTTTGGTCTTAAGTCGGCTCCACATTCTGGGCAAAACTTTGAACACACTGGAATT
>CAYGAG010000089.1:0-6474 GCA_964347765.1 uncultured Candidatus Bathyarchaeia archaeon | reverse complement strand
GTTCATTCAACTGCTCGCCTACATCATCCTAGCGCACATAGAGGAGCTGTCTCTATCTAAGAATCATGGAGAAGCCTATAAAAACTACACTAGCGAAGTGCCCTTCTTCATACCCTTTGTGAAAACGAAAGCGAGATCTTTGGATACTCTCATTTCTATCCTTTTTCCATCGATATCTCTATTTGTCTTAATTGCCATTCGCATTGTCTAAGAGCATTTTGTGTAACCGCTTACCAAGTATGTGCAGTCAGATCCGAGAGGATTCTGACGTGCGCAGGACATGGAGCATCTACACTTTGGTCTTCTCTGAACCGCTAAAGATTATTATTCAGATCGAGAATTCTACTTCATTATGGGAATTCTGGACTTCATAGTCACTGTCGTTCTTGTGACTGCGTCAGGAGCTTTGGCTCCTGGCCCGCTGTTTTTTGCGAATCTTGCAGAAGGTTCCAAGTTTGGAGCCAAAGGTGGAGTTGTTTTCTCTGTGGCGCACACTTTGGTTGAGTTGACGCTTGTTATGCTATTGGCGTTTGGACTTCTGATCATCACAAGCGAGTTGGTGAAGATTGTGATTGGGGTTACTGGAGGTGTTGTTCTAATTGCTTTTGGCGCAATGCAGATCTATGGTTCCGCCAAGCCTAAATCAGGTAGCCTTCGAGAAAATGATAAGAGAAGCTCTCAGCGTTTACTCCTTGTAGGTCTAGCTTTCACAGGTCTGAACCCATTCTTCATCATTTGGTGGCTTACGGCTGGAGCCCAGCTTATTATCGTCTCATTAGAGTTTGCTTCTTTTGCTGGCGTTCTCTTGATGTATGTTTGTCATGTGTGGATGGACTATGTTTGGCTTATCGCAACTGCCCATCTTGCAAAGAAGGGGATGAAAGTAGCTGGGCTCAAGTGGTATAGAGTTCTAATCGCCTTGTTTGGTGCAATCTTAATCTACTTCGGACTTGTCTTCCTAGTAAGTTCGATCCAGACAAAATGATCATATACACGTCGTATTTTCACTTCTTTCTTATTCTGCCCTCGGACATACCATTTGCTTCGTGACAGCCCTACGATCACAGACTGCCCCATTTCATTTCTGTTTCAACTTCTAAAATGTTTTATAATACTATAAATCATTTTAAGAAAGGTGGTGGTTGAATTGGTCGAATCGAAATTAGAAATCTACAAAGATACTAATGGTGAATACGGATGGAGGCTGAGAGCTCTAAATTGACAAGTGATAGCTGTAAGCGGCGAAGGCTAGAAGCAAAAAGATGGCTGCAAGAAATGGACAGAGTCAGTGAACGAGAATGCCCCGGAAGCGATAATCTGAGATCTCACAGCGGAATGAGGAAACAGAATATCTGCCCATATGTTAATGGATCGGGGATATTATGTCGTCTGTGAAGATTTTCTGGGATCCTGAAGGTCAAGAAGTAGATCAGAAAGGCAGAAGGAAATTCGTAAGGGTGACTGATGGAGACACGCCTTACATTACTATGTCTATACGCATGCTAAGTATCGACACTCCAGAAGTCCACTACCCAAGTAACCAGAAACCTTCCAAGCAAGATGCAAATCTCGCACAATTGGCTGAGTGGATTGACAAGGGAGAAGCTCCAATAAGCCGTGGTCTAGGAGATTATCTTTGCCCAAAGCTAGCCACAGGAAAGGCTGGAACTCTGCAAGAAGAGCAAGGTAAAAAGGCAACAGAAGCTTTCAGGAAACTTCTGGATAAGAAATTAGAAGGCACCAAACGGTCCCTGTTCATCTGGGCTGCTGATGAACATTTTGATGAGTATGGTAGGCTTCTAGCCTATGTTGCTCCGTATTATACAGCCAAGGAGAGAAAAACCATGTCCCGCAGAGACCGGGCAACTTTCAACCTGCTTATGGTGAAATCTGGATGGGGAGCATCGTTTCCTATCTATCCGAGCATACCTAGAATGGTTGACTTAGTGATGCTTCAACAAGATGCAAAGAAAGCCTACACTGACAGGAAAGGCTTCTGGGCTGACAAAAACACGCTTGCAGGCTATGAATTTCGAATGTGTGTGAAGCTGCAGAAAAGACTAGCTAGCGGCAAGAAGACAAAATGGATCTCTCGCTATTGCGTAGATATGACTACGAGAGAAATCTTCTTCCCCCAAGACTATTACAAGGTAAAACCATACAACCGCATATTCATCTGGCCCAAAGATGTCCCTGAAGCCGTTGGAAAAATGAACCTCTTGCCCGTCGGTACGAGCACTTAGACAGTAAGCACATGGGTTCCATGTCAAGACTTATGAGCTAAGTCCGCTCAGATGAGAACCAATTTTAGGATGATCGCATCATGACCTATTCCAAAATAATCCTGAAGACACCCGCTGATCCTGAAACCGTGCATGTAGTAGAAAGGAATCGCTCGTGCGTTTTGATGGTGGACCTCTGCCATAACTATCTCTGCACCTCTTGTCCTCAAAGCTTCTAGCTCAGCGCTCATCAACTGCTTACCAATGCCTTTTCTTTGGTAATCCGTGGCGACCGCTAGATCTTCAACAGTTGTCATCAGACCTCGAGTATCTCCCTGTACGTAGCCAACAACTTCTTCCCCATCAACAGCAACAAAGGCCAAATCAGGATTCTCCCTCAACTCGTCGACAACATGCTCTCGATATTCATCCTTTGTTGCGTGCGGATTTGCCAGCATCACAAGTTCTGAAACAGCCTCCAAATCCCCCTCAAGCATAGGCCTTATACGGGCACGCCATTCTTTCAGCCTCATCACCTTGTCTATGTTTATATCTCTCAGTTACTCAAAAACCTTATACATTGCTGCCCGTGCGTGCTCCTAACGAGGATAAACTTTAGAAATAACTATGATAGGCTTCACGATCAAACTTCTCCTTGAGCGCGCATCACAAATTCGAAATGGCCAACCTTGTCCGCCAGAAGACTTCCATTCATCCTCTGAAATCTCAAACTCAAGCAGATATTGGCTCAGCGTTGCGGCATCATAATGAATTAGCTACAGTGGTAGAATAGAAAATGATTCCATAGCTTTTATATTCGCTCTCACGTACGTGATAGTAGACAAGTAAAAAGGGGAGGTGGGAAAACGGGATTATCAGATAAGAAGATTGAATCAGCGACAGTCTTGATCATATCGTTAATTTGTGTGTACTTTGGAAATATATTGCTGTGTGAGTCAGGCTCTGGGCCTGTAATGATAGGAACTGAACTGATGTTGCCGCCAACACAACTTCACGATGGCACTGAGATCAAACGAAACAACCTGAAAACGCTTAGAACATACGGAGACGTGGACTACAACGGTATAGTGGACATGAAGGACATAAGCCTTATAGCACGCAACTTAGCAGTTTTCGACTTCAATCCTTGCTGTGACATCAACGAGGACGGGAAGATAGACTTGAATGATATAGCCATACCTGCCAGAAACTTCAGAAGAGGAATATTCGAAATCGAATTTCCTGGAGACCCTTCATGGCTGTACGCGTATTGCCAAATGTTTCGACATTTCTCCGTTAAGAAACTCGAATGGTGTTATATCTTAGCAATCTATCAACCAGTTTCCATAGAGATAAATCTTGACGTAAAAGATCTAAGCTTCGAAAAACTAGACGACTGGTCCTACCATCTGGACTTTAAAGGATTAGATGAATGCTCATACATCGTCGTCACCAACTACATAAACTACAGTCTTTCTGTACAAGCAAGAAGAGGAGAGCTAGACTTTACGTTCCCCAACTGCGACGCCTACTATTGCCGCACAGCAGAGATCAGAGGAACTCTGAAAGGAGATGTCTCTTTCCACATCGATGTGCCAGACATCATAGATTTTCACTACGAGGGAAAGGAACTGATAATAAGTGTCCAACTTGGGTCATAAGGCAATTTAGAGATGATAACCATACAATACAGAAGAGTCTACACTATCTGACTTGGCAAGGCGAGAGTGAACCTTTCCTTCGTAGAAGGCCGCAAAATGAGAAAATACCAATATTATCGAGCCTAACATCCCTACGTAGACGCCATATCCTATCTTAATCAGACCTGAAACTGTTGGCCCAAGGGGACCTGCCATCTGAGAGACTGAAGACCTCAGCATCAGAACCGCTGATATGGAGCCTAGCCACAGAATCAGCCCCATAATGCCTGCGACTACTGACATCTTTGAACTAGTAATTGTAGAGACAAATCCGATGACGACAGAGAAAGGGTACAGTATCGCAGCCAAAAAGAGTCCTATTTCTACTGTAGAAAGCGTTTCCGACCACTGCGAATCCTCTTCGGGCGCTGAGCGTCCAACCTGAAGCCAACTATACACGTCAATAAGCCTTATCGAAAACGATAAGATGAGCTGAACATGAATCATAGGCAGAAACGCCGATAAAAAGAGGAGTAAGCTTCCGATTAGAGCCGGCATTTGCCATAGTCTCAATCTAGTTCAAGCTAGTCAATACACGAAATTGGATTTAAGCTATTCCAAAAATCCCCTACAAGAACTGAACCTTTCAGATCATTCTTCAAACACCGTTATCAAAGCGCTTTTATACAATTGCAGTAAGATTCTGATGTCTAGGTGATGATTTGCCTTACTGCTCGAAGTGCGGATTTGAAGTAGATGAAGACGCGAAATTCTGTCCGTCATGTGGAACGCCAACCCAACCGCCAGTAGTCGAACCGGAAAAAAGAGATGTAAGAAGACCGCTGAATAGATTGTCAATCATAGCCATCACTTTGATAGTGGTCACCGTAGTTGCAGCGATCATAGTTGTCTTTGCCTTTATGCCTGTCCGACCAGTGGATGTTAAACGTCAACATTCAGTTCCTCAACAGATAGGTGTGGATAAACTAAACCTTGCCTTCACTGCAGACGTCGCACACGTCAGACTTGTGTTTGAGGACCTTACAGATGAATGGCAGTCACCAGCGATCATTCTTAGCGCGTCTGCAACAGCAAAAGTTGGAGTCTTTGTCCCAACCAACGTACTTGACCAGTTTTTCCATGCAAACGATACGACAGTTGACAATGTTCTCACAGTGACTTCGCAGATTGACGTCCCTGACAGGAGTTGGCCAGGTTATTCATCTTTAAATGTTACATGTGACATTCGGATCGACCTTTCTATGAACACGACCGTCAACGTTAAGACAAGTGTGGGAAAGATAGTTATGGATGCTCAAGCCGGTGTAATTCTCAGTGGTTTAAGCCTCGAAGCAACGACAGGCGGAGTTGAGGCTGATTTGAAGCAGGACACAGTGATTACTGGCGACATTTCCATCGAAGCCACAACGGGAGGCATTCAACTCTCTTGGGACAACGTAAACGTGACAAAGCACACAACGCTTGACGTAGCGACTACAACGGGAGGGATCGAGTTAGACGTCGAACAAGATGAAGAACTCTTAAACAATGTCACGATTAATGTTGAAGCCACGACGGGTGGAATCGACTTCACATTGGATATACGGGGCAACATTGGATCCAAAGTCGCGTCCAGTACCTCCTTGGGCGCAATAGATATCAACAGGAACGTTGGGTTTTCTGGGGACGAATCTCTATTAGAGTCGGACAACTATCCTGCTGGAAGCAATTTTGATGTGACTCTTAAAGCAACTGTTGGCGGAATCGAAATAGACGTGAAACATACACCATAAGACAGCCAACCGCATATTAGAAACAGAATAAGCAACATAATCATAAGAAACATGTGAGGTCACGATTGATAACAGATTTAAGCGATTTCAAACCAAAGAAGTCGGCGAATTTATCGAATGATGCAATTGCCCTCTAAAATTGGACACAAGAAATATATCCTATGTTTCAAATGAAAAAAGACGAGGTAGTTGCACCTGCATCCTTTCTACTAAGGATGTTGATGCATACCTCACTCTCAAGAGGGGAGAAAGGAGAGCAACGCGCGCCAGAAGCCTAGATATCTCTCAGCCTTAAGTAAAAGGCGAAAAAGACATTTAAGAAGGAATGATGGCGCGCGCATCAATCTATATGCGGATCCAGAACCATGAAATGGTTCTGAGAAATTGACCACTCCGAGATCTCAGGAGATATAGATGCGATTCCCCCAACAATCTCCCCTCTCTACAAATACACAAAACCACACATTTCATAGATTTCATCATCGCTTGGACTCCCAAGACAATAGTTTTGCTGGATGGAATATTCCAGACTCCTCACGGAAATCTTACCAGCGTAGAGCGCATTTTCATCCATCCAAAAAAGACTTTATGTAAGAAGTGAACAAGCCTTAGTCCAGTGATGGTGGTGCCCATAAAGATTCTTGGTGGCAAACTGCCTCAGGAGGCCTTTAACCTCTTGAACACAGAGATTACAACTGTTGTGATCGCTACGGTCGATGAGGACGGATACCCTCGTGCAGCTCCGTTCCATTGGATAGTGGCAAAGGATAAGAAGACCCTAAGGGTAGCAATAAATCCACGGCATGTTACGTTTAAAAA
>CAYGAG010000088.1:4140-6505 GCA_964347765.1 uncultured Candidatus Bathyarchaeia archaeon | reverse complement strand
GGATCACCTTTCTAGTCTTAGCCGGGTTCATTGCTGGCCTATGGGTTGGTTACGGAGTTGTCTTTGTCATCTATCAAGTTGGGGTCTCCACGCTAGAATCTGATCTGATGCATGCTCAGTCAGAGGTCTCTAATTTGAAAGTACAATTGACAGAACTAAACTTGAGTCTAGTTGCAGCCCAGTCAATGCTAAGCGGATGGAAGGATGGTGATCATGTGGTGGCTTCAGAGAGCTGGTACCTCATTTCTATTGCACCTTACCAGAATGATACTCATGACTGTTACTATCACATTCAGGCTTGTAAGGCGGAAATGGTAAACGCTCAAGTGTATTATTCGATTGAAGATGTTGATGGCTTGTTCGTCATGCAGGGGACAGGTTTTACAGGTTCTAATGGGTTCATGGATCTCTATCTCCCATTGAACGGGACGTATCATGTTCGCGTCGTGATTGGAGAACTTGAAGGGGAAGTAACTGTTACAACATCTCCTGATTCCCCAACATGCATAACAAACTTGCAGATCAGATGACCAACGGAAAATCCCTTTTCTAGCACGCGTCTAACTGATGGAGACAAGTGCTAAGAGACTGTGTCGCTATGTTCTTCGTTTCTTATCAGTCACATCTTCGTGAATGATCTTTCCGTCTTCAACATGGAGAACTCTATGCCTATGCTTAGCGCGCACGATGTTGGTTTTATCAGTCATTCTAGCCAAGGTAAATTCGCAGCTAGAAACATGAGCAAATTCCTTACATCAATGTTGTACTTACAGCGATCGATCGAATGAGACCTTCTGAAAGGTTGGTTGGTCTAATCTTTATAGCCTTGTTTTGGTGATACTTTCGGAATGGAGTGTCTTCCTTGAGACGAGAGGTAGGACTCTTCGCGATAACATCTTGGGGAGTTGGCATAATCCTTGGGGCTGGTATCTACGTTTTGGTTGGGGAGGCTGCAGGAATTGCTGGTAACTCTGTTTGGATTTCCTTCATACTGGGCTCAATGGTTGCTAGTTTGACGGGTCTAAGCTATGCTGAGCTTTCTTCGGTGTTTCCCAAAGATGCTGCTGAGTACGTCTATGTGAAGATCGCCTGCGGATGCGAAATCTTATCATTCATGGTCGGCTGGTTAACAATCTTGACCGGGATAATATCCGTATCGACAGTAGCTCTGGGTTTCGCGGGCTACTTTCAAGGACTTCTCGGCTTCCCAAGAATTCTAGCTGCGGTGGTTCTAATATTCCTTCTGTCATACATCAATTTCTCAGGGATAAAAGAGTCGACCAGAATGAACATTCTCTTCACTCTTGTTGAAGCAGGCGGGTTAATTCTTTTTATCGCAATTGGTCTCGGGAATCTTGGAAGAGTTGATCTGCTTGAAGCTCCCAACGGCTTCTCCGGAGTTTTTTCCGCTGCGGCCTTGATATTCTTCGCTTATCTGGGATTCGAAGACATAGTTAACATAGCTGAAGAAACAAAGGAACCAGAGAAAACAATTCCAAAGGCTCTGGTTCTGTCGATTCTCATAACAACTTTCCTTTATGTTCTGGTGGCAGTTGTCTCTGTCAATCTGGCCGATTGGCAGATTCTCGGCGAAAGTAGTGCACCTCTGGCTTTCGCATCCTCTCAGGTTTTAGGTGAAAACGCCTTCATGCTAATGTCCATAATAGCACTATTTGCCACCAGCAACACTGTGCTCATCATGTTAGTTGTAGGTTCCAGGATGATCTATGGCATGGCGAAAGAAGGAGCTTTTCCAAATTTCCTTTCCAAGATTGATCCCAAGAAAGACACACCAAGTCTAGCGATCTTGGTCACGATGCTCGCCTCAATACTATTCCTGTTCATCGGAGACCTAGAGCTAGTAGCGGCATTGACAAGCTTTGGAGCTTTCATCACTTTTGCTTTCGTGAATATCTCACTGATATAC
The DNA here is from genome assembly GCA_964347765.1 of uncultured Candidatus Bathyarchaeia archaeon. GTDB lineage: Archaea > Thermoproteota > Bathyarchaeia > Bathyarchaeales > Bathycorpusculaceae > CAYGAG01. The sequence goes on along the minus strand of CAYGAG010000088.1, from coordinate 4,578 downwards.
ATACGTTACAGAAGAACCGAAGTGGAAAGGCCTTTTCGAGTTCCATTGAATGTGGGCAGATTTCCCATAACTGGCTTCCTAGGTCTCGTAACGTGCCTCTTCTTTGTTCTGCAATTCGATATTACTGTAATCTTGTCGGGTTCGTTCTTCTTGGTTGTAGGCTTGGTCTTGTATAAGTTGGCCAAGATCATTCGGTCTAGAGGCGATCGATCGATCCAAGAAAGATCGGATCATTTGAGATAGATAACATGTTTTTTGCCCCTCCAGGCAGCATTAACGTTCCTTTAGTAGCTGGATTTTTGTGATGTTCGCGGTGATAAGCTGCGAATTATAAGGGATAAAATTCTCGAATATCTGGAGATAGTCTCCGATTAGCCTTTCTCGTTTCTTCGCGAGTCCATCCATGTCAAATAGTAAGCTCTTGGTTATTTAGGTCTC
>CAYGAG010000088.1:0-4130 GCA_964347765.1 uncultured Candidatus Bathyarchaeia archaeon | reverse complement strand
ATAACTGTATATTGTCTAAATAATATTGAATGGGAACTGTTCAGGAGATTGGCCCGTAATAATTCAGACTTACCAGATTCATGCAACTCTGCAGCTAATATCTCTTGTTATGCTCATCTTGGGGTCTTATTTTGCCAATAAGCATAGGCTCAGGATGCATCACAGATTTCAGTATTCGGCTTTAGTCTTGAGCACATTAGCAGTTTCACTTATGATTTATGAATCAAGAGGATTGCCATCTGTTCACGGAAAGATGGGGTTTTCCGTTCTTCTTGTCATTCTATTGTCAGTCACAAGTGGCAGACTATTCTTGAAAAGAACATCGGTTCTTGGCAAGAAAATCAAAAGAAATCAACATAAGTTCACCGCAGTAATTGCGGTCGCACTACTAGGATTTATGGTGATGAATGGGCTCGTCACTTTTGTGTTATGACGAGTGAGTAGTGATAAGTGCAGATAAGAAATCTTATATGAAACACACAGGGATTCAATATTGATGAAGGGATCGAGTTTCATGAACGAGTGGATGAATATGAAGAACGCATCATGTTTGAGCATCGTGATCTTGTTTATGATTTCTGTTTCTTCAGCTACCATCGTTCTTGCAGATGTGCCAGATGTACAGAATATTGAAGCTGTGAAAAAGGACAGTAATACGGATTTGGAGATTGAGGTAAGACATGGTTCACCCTCAAATTCCCATTTCATAGATGTGATTGAGGTTGAGGTAAATGAGAGACTTGACCGGATAGATAACCTAGATCCTCAGACTAGCACGATTTTCACTTATACCCACGATATCGGAAACACACAATATGAGTCCCTACGAGTCAGGGTTCATTGCAATCTTCACGGCTGGAGCTCGTGGGTGAATATCGACGCTGCTGCCGAGCCGCAATTCTACGAAACTCCCCTCGGTATGGCTACTATTGGTGGTTCCGTCGTTCTAGCCATACTAATTCTCTTTATCCTAAGAAGACAAGGGAAGCTCTAGAATCGATCGATTCGATCGATCGACATTAAAGCAAATCGCCTGTGAATGTATATTATTACTGAATATGCAGTATAGGGTCATTTTTTTGAAAGAGTGAGAAATCCAATATTTTCTAATGTAAGATCTGCACGGCTGAAATCGTTGTTTCTTGTATATTCGTTTGGAATCGCTATCACCTTCATGCCAGCATTTTTTGCTGCCAGTACGCCCTTTTCCGAATCTTCAATGACTATACATTCATTTGGTTCTGTCTGCAGATTTTTTGCTGCTAATAGAAAACCTTCTGGCGCTGGTTTTTCCTTCTTTACATCATCAGAAGAAATAATTGTTAGAAAGTATTTTTCAATACCCGCAGATTTCAATATAAACTTCACGAATTCTCCGTTGGATGATGAAACTAGACCAAGCTTATATGCTTTAGATAGTTCAGCGAGAGTTTCTTTTACTCTGCTTATGAGGGGGATATTATTCTTCAAGGAGTCAAAATATATTGTGTTCCTCGTACTTCTGTATTTATTGACATCTATAGGAAAATTCTTTTCGGCGATGAAATCTAGAATGCCTTTTCCCTTCTTGGTCCAATGGTCATAATATTCTTGTTCAGCAAGATAAAGCCCTTGATCAGCTAAAGCTAGTTTTACTGCCCTTGCCATAATTGGTTCAGTGTCAACCAGAATTCCATCCATGTCAAATAGTAAGCTCTTGGTTATTTAGGTCTCCCCCTGTCTAATTATCTTTTTTAAGGAAAGTTTCTGCATGAAAATCTCTGGAACTACGAGGAAACCAAGAAGGGAAAGCGATATGACAATGAACCATTCAAGCATGTCCAGATGAACGGTTTGAAACATAGCTGGTAGTGGTGGCACATATACTACTGCCAACGTCGAGAAAATAGATATGATTACTGCTATGAATAGGGATTTGTTCGTCAGAAATCCCACTCTGAAGGCGTTGCGTCTTTCTGATCGGCAGTTCCATACAACAATCAGTTCAAAGAAACATGCAACTAGAAAAACCATGGTTCTAGCCTTCTCCACCGAACCTGCAATTCCGAATCCCCACCAGAAACCCACAATTTCAGCTGTTAATTGAATAAGTGTTGAGGCAAGTATGAAAGTCATCATTCCATGCATTATGCCTTCCTTTGGACTGCGAGGAGGTCGCTGCATCACATCCTCGGCAGGTGGATCCATACTCAAAGCTATAGCTGGAGGTCCATCTGTGACAAGGTTTAACCACAGAATCATCGCTGGGAGCAGAGGAATGGGAAGACCAATCAAAGCGAAAGACCCGATTAGAGAAAGCTCCGTAAAGTTTAGTGCAAGAAGAAATCGAATGAATTTGCGAATGTTATCGTAGATAATTCTTCCCCCCTTCACGGCATTGACGATTGTGGCAAAGTTGTCGTCTGAGAGAATCATGTCTGATGCTTCTTTTGTAACATCGGTTCCAGTGATGCCCATGGCCACGCCTATGTCTGCTTGCTTGAGTGCAGGCGCATCATTGACTCCATCACCAGTCATGGCTACGATGTTCCCTTTGCTTTTCAGTGCCTTGACAATACGAAGCTTATGTTCAGGTGAAACTCTTGCAAATACAGAGATATCTTCAACGACATCCTTAAATCCCTCATCATCTGTTCTGTCCAGTTCTTCGCCTGTAAGTGCTTTTCCGCTTTTCATTATTCCAAGTTCCTTTGCGACTGTAACTGCGGTTAATTTGTGATCTCCAGTGATCATTACAACTTTTACTCCTCCCTTCTCGCATAGCCTAACTGCTTCTTTCGCCTCCTCACGGGGTGGATCAATTATTCCGATAAGACCTACAAAAACAAGTTTCTCTTCCACATTTTCTTCCTTGAAAACTGTGTAATCATCATCCATGAACTTGTATGCAGCCGCTAATACTCGCAGAGCTTGACTAGCCATCTGCTCACTCTGTTTAAGAATCGCTTTTCTTAATGCGTCGTTGAGTTTTGTTTGTTCACCATTCTTGTAGATGCGTTCACAGAGCCGAAGTACAGTTTCTGGCGACCCCTTAACATAAGCGATTCGCCGTCCTTCTGGGGTATCATGTATCGTTGTCATACGTTTTCTTTCAGAACTAAACGGTATCTCACTCTTGCGAGGATAAAGCCTTTCCAAGTCTTTCTTTTGTATTGCAGCCTTGGCTGCAACCACAATCAATGAACCTTCGGTTGGATCACCAATAACATCTTTCATGTCGTAACTCGCGTTGTTGCATAAAACTCCAATCCGCATAAGCAATGAAACATGTTGATCCTTGTTTGGGTCTATTCTCCTGTGTTCCAAGTAGAATTCGCCCTGAGGCTCATATCCACTTCCCGTAACCTCAACCATTTGGTTGCTAACGAAGATTTTCCTCACGGTCATCTCACCTTTGGTTAAGGTGCCTGTCTTATCCGAGCAAATAACGGTTGTAGATCCCAACGTCTCTACCGAGGCAAGTCTTCTTATAACAGCGTTGCGTTTAGCCAATTCACGGGCACCTAGCGCCAGGGTCACTGTCACTATAGCTGGTAATCCTTCAGGAACTGCTGATACTGCTAAAGCCACAGATGTCATGAGTACTTCAAGATCGATTCTACCAATTCTGACCAAATCAAGGAGAAGTATTGTTGCAGCTGCAACAACGACTAAAACTGCTAATTTCTTCGCAAAGCGGTCAAGCCTAAGTTTTAGGGGTATCTCTTCCTTCTCAACCACTTGCACCATTTCAGCGATTTTTCCAAACTGTGTATTCATACCAGTTGATACAACAATCGCTTTCCCTCTTCCGTAAGTTACATGTGTCCCAGTGAAAATCATGTTCTTTCTGTCAGCTACGGCGGTATCAACCGCCAGAACACGAATATTCTTAGCAGCAGGAGCGGATTCACCTGTGAGAATTGCCTCATCAATGCTCAAGTCTATGGTTTCCAGTAACCGCGCATCAGCAGCTACGCGGTCTCCTGATTCCAAAAGAATGATGTCTCCGGGAACAATTTCTCTCGCCGGAATCATGTCTTCTCTGCCGCCTCTAAGCACTCTTGCCCTCGGAGCAGTCAGCTTCTCCATTGCTTCCATAGCCTTTTCAGACCGGAACTCTTGAACGAAACCTATAATGGCGTTGAGAA
>CAYGAG010000087.1:0-6508 GCA_964347765.1 uncultured Candidatus Bathyarchaeia archaeon | reverse complement strand
TAAGAGAAAGACTCCTCAGATCTGCGACCAATGTGGCGGAACTCCTCTGTGTGTCCAGAAATGCCCAGTGAAAGCTCTGGCATATGTTGAAACGGAAGAGCAGCAGCCAAGATCGCTGAGTCAGATCGTTAAAGAAGCTTCAGAAAGGTGGGGAATAATTGCCTAAGTTCTATGGTTATGCGGGAAGAATCCTGAGAGTAAATCTTTCGAAGAGTCAGGCAAAAATCCAAGACACTGAAAGATCGTTGATGACTGAATTTCTAGGTGGAAGGGGATTCAACTCAAAACGGGTCTATGATGAAATTCCCAAAGAGGTTGAGCCACTGTCTCCGCAAAACAAGCTTATTTTCGCCACAGGTCCACTCGTCGGCACAGTTTTTCCGCTAGGAGCAAGATTTAACGTAAGCGCGAAGTCTCCTCAAACAAAGATACTGGGAGATTCAAACGCTGGAGGGCACTTTGCTGCTGAGATGAAGTTCGCTGGGTATGACCAGATAATACTTGAAGAAAAGAGTCGAAAGCCAGTTTACGTTTTCATCGAAGACCAAGAAGTTCAATTCTTGGATGCGGAGCATCTGACTGGAGCAGATATTTATGAGAAAACCAAGATGATAAGGAAGGACTTGGGGAACCAGACAGTTCAAGTGGCAACGATTGGTCCTGCTGCTGAGAACGGTGTTCTATACTCTGGAATATTCGCTAACCTGGCCAGACCAGCTGCGAGGACGGGTATGGGCGCAGTTATGGCTTCAAAGAATCTGAAGGCAGTCGCTTTGAAAGGAACAGGCAGTATCACAGTCGCACATCCTAGAAGATTTCTGAAGATTGTTGAGGAAATAGAAGAGGAAACTTTCGTTCATCCGCAGTATTGGCCTCGAAGAACGATGGGAACAACTAGGATTCTGATGTTTGCTGATAGATCTGGTTTTCTGCCTACCAGACATTTCACTTCAGCCACGTTTGAGCATGCTGCTGAGGTGAGTGGTGAAAAACTGGCTAGAGAATACAATGTAAAGAACCGGGCTTGCTTCTCATGTATAGTCCCTTGTAGCAGAGTCTACGTGATTAAGGAAGGAAGGTATGCTGGTCTTCACGGAGAAGGTCCTGAATATGAAGCGCTGAGTAGTTTTACAGCGCGAGTAGGTAACTCAAATCTGGATGTGGCTTTGAAAGCGGTTGACTTGGCGAACAGGCTGGGTCTAGATGTGATTGCAACGGCTGAGTGTATAGCTTGGGCTATGGAGCTCTATGAGAATGGGAGACTTACAGAGGAGGAGACTGATGGTCTCGCTTTGGAATGGGGATGTGAAGAAGTGATTCTTTCGTTGATCAGAAAGATAGCTTCTCGTGAAGGATTTGGAGGTTTGCTTGCTGATGGAGTTAAGAGAGCGGCAGAAAAGCTTGGGAGAGGCAGAGAATTGGCATTTCATGTAAAGGGGCTGGAGATTATACAAGCTGATCCAAGGGGTCTGAAGGGTTACGGTTTAGGCTATGCAGTTGCAAGCAGAGGAGGCGACCACTTGAGATCAGAACCTTTCTTGGAGTTAAGCGACGATGCGGAGAAAGGTATGAGAATGTTTGGTGTTCCAGAGGCGACTTTGAGACTTGAATGTAAGGGGAAAGGCAAGCTTGTGTGTTACTGTGAGAATTGGTGTGCGGTGATTGATTCTTTGGAAGTCTGCAAAAATTTGGCTGAGAATATGGAGTTGCTCCCATTTAGCAGGGCAGCCGAAATCGCTGAAGCTGCAACAGGATTGCACTTCACGGAAGAGGGAATGATCGAAATTGGCGAGAGAATAGTGAATTTGGAAAGAGCTTATCTTGTTCGTGAAGGAATCAGAAGAAGAGATGATTGCTTGCCTGCAAGGTTCTTGAAGGAGCCCTTACCTGACGGCGCTTCCAAAGGAGCGATATTCAAAATAAAACCTATGCTTGATGAATATTATGTAGAAAGAGGATGGGACAAAGGGGGAATACCGAAAGTATCTACGCTGGGAAGGCTTGGTCTGGTGGACGTTGCAGATGAAATATCAGATTTGTTGGGCGTTCTCAGCACTGAGAGGACTTGTGCAGGTCCTGATGATCGAGAGAATGAGAATCGAAGTAAAAAAGTGTTAGAAGGTTGATCGCGTGTATATCACGGAGTATGTGGATACGGTGAATATTCAGGAGGCTGCGCATTCGGATCCAGGAAGACTCGTGGAGCGTGTTTTGATGCTTGATACAAATTTCCAGTGCTTGTAAGTTGAATCTCCTGATAAATCCTTGCTTGGATGTCGATGGAAGAATTGTTGGAACGGTAAAGGAACTCCTGATTTTGTCGCATCTTTTTTTTTCAATTGATACACCAATTGGTGCAATTGCTCCTTCTTTCTATCATAGAAGATGTTTTCACAACACTTTAATACACTAGTGACGATAGAGGATGTTGCACGCCTGTGCCTCGCCTGACGATTACATAGAGGGTTGGGATGGTTCGTTCATACAGGAGCAGAGATGATATAGTGGTTGATATTCTGGCAGCTATCTCTAGTGGTGCTAAGAAGACTCATGTTATGCAGAGGGCGAACCTGAATCCTATGATGTTTCGGAAGTATTTTCCAACGTTGTTGGAGAATGGGTTGGTTGTCAAGAAGGATGATCCTGATGGGGGCTTCTTGTACGGATTGAGTGGTGAAGGAAGGGAATTGCTGAAGATGTATAGGGATATACGAGCAAGATTTGATATGAACAATAATAAGAAGCCTGTTCACGTTTTGGGACTAGAAGGCTAGAAAACTATTTTACGCAAGTGGATTTTAGAATAGGCGCTTCGTGTTGAAGATAAGGTCTTGCTGCTACGGTTGGTTCTGAACTAGCTAGTCGGCACGCGTGCGCGTCTTCAATGCAAGAAAGAAGGGAAACCGCCATGACTCCGCTAGTATTATGCTAGACAATAGGGAGAAGTAAGACATAAACGAATCAATCAACTTCTGTGACTACAGCATTAAGCCTTGCCAAAAACGCGACTGTGAATATTCGCCACGCACCAATCCTGACACATGCTAGAAGGAGTATTCCAAATGCCCAGTTGAAGATGATTTTCAGAAATCTTGCGGAGACTCTGGAAGGCAGGCATTTTGCTGATGCTCGTTCCAAACTAGGGAGGATCATCTCCAGCACTATATGCCTATGACATGATAGACCTACGATTCAATGAGAATCAATTCAATGTTTTAAACAATGGATCCTATATGATAACGGGGAAGAATGATGAAAATAGTAGGAGGATCTCTTGGTAAGGATATTCATGTTGCAGGCGTCTTGAATTTCCTTGGCATCGTTGAAGAGTTAGGACATGAGACAGTTTATCTTGGTCCTGCAATTCCTGTTGGTAGATTTGTCGAAGAGATTGAAAGACACAATCCTGATATCGTTGCCGTTAGCTATAGGTTGAGCCCAGAGACAGCCGAGGAGTTGTTAACGCAACTCAAGGATGCTATCGATAAAAGTGGTCTGACTGGTAGAAGATACTTTTTCGGAGGCACCTCAGCCACAGCGAGAGTTGCCGAAGGAATCGGCATTTTCGACAAGATTTTCGTAGGAGGGGAATCAGAAGACTATGTAAGAGACTGTATTGGTCGAAAAGAACAAAAAGCACCTCAAAAATACCCTGAAAATCTGGTTGATCGGATTAAATGGAAGAAACCTATCCTGCGCCATCATTTCGGATTACCAGACCTGGAAGAAACAATTGAGGGAGTCAAAAAGATAGCTGAAGCAGAAGTGTTAGACGTCATTTCGATTGGTCCCGACCAAGATGCTCAAGAGTATTTCTTCCATCCAGAACTGCAAGATCCTGAAAAAAAAGGAGACGGCGGAGTCCCAATTAGAACACATGAAGATCTGAAAAGGATATATGAAGCGTCTCGATGCGGAAACTATCCGTTGCTGAGATGCTACTCAGGAACAAACGATCTCATCAGAATGGCCCGCATGTATGCAGAGACAATAAAGAATGCATGGTGCGCAGTTCCATTAATGTGGTATAGCGTACTAGATGGAAGAAGCAATAGACGACTGGAAGATTCAATACCTGAGAATCAGCGATGCATGAAGTGGCACGCTGAAAGAGGAATGCCAGTAGAAGTGAACGAATCACACCAGTGGAGCCTAAGAAGGGCGCCTGACACGATAGCAGTTGCAATGGCATACATCGCCGCCTACAACGCAAAAGAGATGGGCGTACAACATTATGTTTCGCAGTACATGTTCAACACACCTGCACAAACTTCGCCGAAGATGGATCTAGGGAAGATGCTGGCAAAAATCGAGCTAATCGAATCTCTACACAATTCCAATTTTAGGACATATAGGCAAGTCAGAAGTGGTTTGTTGAGTTTTCCCCCTGACCCTGACGAGGCGAAAGGTCAATTGGCGTCTTCCATGTATCTTGCAATGGATCTGAATCCCCATATCGTACATGTCGTTGGGTCTTGTGAAGGACATCACATAGCCAGACCTAAAGATGTCATTGAGAGTTCGAAAACAGTTCAACAAGTCATAGCTAACCACAAGATGGGAGCCCCAGACATGAGTCTAGATCCAGATGTTCAAACAAGAAAACATGAATTGAAGGAACAGGCTTGGAATTTGATTCGCGCCATCCAATCATTAGGGAACTCAGAAGACCCTTTGACAGATCCGTCCGTCCTATCTAAAGCAGTAAAAACAGGTCTTCTAGACGCTCCAGATCTGAAGGGAAACAAGTATGCTCAGGGAAAAATACGTACTCGGATGATAGATGGTGCTTGCCTTGTGATAGATGTCAAGACAGGAAACGTGCAGCAAGAAGAAGAGAGAGTCAAGACAATCTTGGGTGATCATGATTGAAAAGTAAGCCAAAATTTGCAGTTCTAGGAGCAGGCCACGGCGGAAGGGCAATAGCTGCTTATCTAGCTGCAATTGGACATGACGTGACTCTCTTCAACAGAACGCCTGAAAACATTCAGACGATCAAACAAACCGGTGGAATCTTCCTCACGTTTACTGCAGATTTAGAAGAGCATTTGTTTCCGACGGACATGGAGGTTCATAAACTCGGAAGGAGACATGAGCATCTGCTGTTTCCCGAGACTGAGAAAATAGTAGAAGAAGATCTCAGATATATCTTCGGAAAGATCAAAACAATCTCTTCAGATATCGAAAAAGTACTGAAAGACAGGGATATAATCATGGTCGCTGTTCCAGCTAGAGGACACAGATACATGGCAGAGAAATGTGCTCCCTACCTGAAAGATGGCCAACTTGTGTTACTGAATCCTGGAAGATGTTTCGGAGCCCTAGAGTTCTGCGAAATCGTCAATGACTACTATGAAGGCAAGAAAAAACCAGACGTAACAATAGCAGAGGCTCAGACCCTCATATACGCATGCAGACGTACTAAGCCACGGAACGTAAGAATATTCGCCGTAAAGAACAGTGTCGGTTTGGCTGCCATTCCTTCCAAGAATGCTTCGCACGCGATGGGTCTGTTGAAAGATGTCTATCCACAATTTACTCCAAAAGATAGCGTTCTTGAAACAAGCCTCGGCAACCTAGGCGGAATATTTCATGTTCCCACGACCATTCTCAATGCGACTAGGATAGACATGAGACACAATTTCAGATACTATGCAGAAGGAATAACAAAACACGCAGCATCTATCATAGAAGATGTTGACAAAGAGAGGATGGCAATCGCTAGAGCAATGGATGTAGAAGCGATCTCAGCGAGAAGATGGTTGCACCAAACATACGACTCTGAAGGAGCAGACTTGTACGAAGCAATTCGAAACACGTACGCTTACAGAAAGATTGAGAGCCCGAAAACCATCAATCACAGATACATCTGGGAAGACGTTCCAACAGGATTGGTTCCACTATCATCGCTCGGAAAACAGTTAGACGTCTCCACACCTATGATAGATTCATTCATTCATCTGGCGACGTCGGCGTTCAAGAAAGATTTCAACATAGACTTCTTCAAGATCGGAAGAACCATGGAGAAATTAGGATTAGCCGGCATGAACATAGATGAAATAAAGAAATTCGTCAAAACAGGAAATAGAAACTGAAGTTAGACACATAGCTTCGAGATACAGTTGGATGAGGCTCAACGCGCAGTGAGGCCTGATTCTTCAAGAGACACATACGCATAACAGGCTAGATAGCTCTTAATGTAGAGTCAACCAGCCAGTGGTTTACATAATAAACCTCGCAAGCGAATTCAACTCCCATCTCTACACATCTATTCTCAACATCTCAATATCCTGAGAATGAGGAAACACACACGTACCTGTGTCACCCAGTTGTCCCGCTTCCTACCATGACAGCTGGACACTAACGTGAAGCTTTCTTGAACGTGGGAACAACTCACATCAAACGTGGCTTAAACTTCGACAATGCTCCCTCCTGTAACAAGTCATGTAACTCTCAGTCGGTCCTGGAAACAAAGAAAACTGGTAATCTCGCCTTTTCGGTTTCGCAT
>CAYGAG010000086.1:0-6535 GCA_964347765.1 uncultured Candidatus Bathyarchaeia archaeon | reverse complement strand
CCGTGTTTGAAGGTCGGGATCGCGCAACGGGCAACCTCAAGTGGACCGGCACCCGGGTCGACCTCATCTTCGGGTCGAACTCTCAACTCCGGGCCTTGGCGGAAGTCTATGGATGTGATGACGCCCAGGAGCAGTTCCTGCACGACTTCGTCGCGGCGTGGACCAAGGTAATGAACCTTGACCGGTTCGACCTCGCCTGGTCGTAGCAGGCGCTAGCTCGCGACGACAACATGGCAAGTCACACAGTCCAGATCTATCTAAGTCTAGAGTTGAAACTACCGTCGCAGTGGAGATATCCCCCGCAAACTCCCATTTTTCACGGGAGCACAATTAGCTGCGGCAAACCTTTTCCACTAGTGAAGACAAATTATTGATTATGCCAATTTCACCTAGACTTTCAGGAAGGCTCTACAGCAGAATTCGGAATCTAGTTTCATCCGCCAGTGATTTTCTCTTTTTCGGAACCTTCGGCTTGAGCATCAGAGGGGGCATTTTGAATGAGATAATAAACCAAAAGCAGAATGATTCAAACTTGCTAGTCGCCTGTTTGCTCCCTCCTCCAACAGACTTCATTCTCTGGGATTTCTCTGTCAGAGGTCGCCTACTTCGCGCCTATAGTCTGTCAGGGTCAAAGAATGTAGATCTTGCTCGAGCAATTGCAGAGAATCCACTACCTGCATATGCAGTACTCCAGAATCTCTGGAATCAGTCAAAAGCTGCTGCTTCGCAGCAAAGAGTAGTCTCGCACATCAGAAAGATCGGTCAACTTTATAGTAATGGAATAGTTGTGGCGTTAGAACCGAACACACATGCAAAGTTTGTCGCCTCGGAATCGAACATATACGAAGGGTCTGGGAATCTCACACGATATGGGCTAACAGTGAATGTTGAGGTGTATAATTTCTATCCGAGAACCTATCCCCGAGTATATGAATACGCTGCAAGGTCATATTCGGATTTCCTTCAATCCTACCTGGCCAACTTCATAAGCTGGAAACTGGGATCCAGCTACCTGAACAATGCAAATCAACTTGGAACACGAGTCGAGCAAATAGCAAACGCGTTTGGAATTAGATTCAATCCTAAGGTAACAAGAGAGAAGATCAACGTTATTGCAGAAGCGAGGGAGAAGCTTACAGTCACTAGATCTGAGCTATGGCAATTGAAGGGACACAAACTATTGTTAAACCTTGATTTTTCACTAATGATGGCTAATCTTCAAATTCAGGCAGTCCTAGGCAGGCTTTGGTCGAAAATAGATGAAGAAATGGAGACTGATCTTGTGAAGAATCTTGAGATTGACCTAGAAAAGATTAGAAAGGCAACAAACGGGGTCGCTAAGAATTTAAAAGATCTGCAAACTGACAGAAACGAGCATTTGTCATGGTATGAAATGGAATATCTAGACAAAGTTATTACTGAAGCAAGAAGATACCAAGAATATTTGGGGAAACGTGGGGAGAAGTTTCAATAACTAATCTTCAAATAGTAAGAATGAGGATGATCACATAGAACCTCAGATACTTACAACACAGATCCGATCAAAATGGCGCACGCGCAACGCCAAAAGAGAAAATGCTGTTAGAAAAGCAAATGTAACTCCGCCGCTAGTTTGCTCATATAAAATGAAGGTGAAGTCATGGCGTGCACGTTCTGTCTCTCGGTTCATACGTTCTTGCGAAGGTAGCAAGCAGTCGTTTTGGATGGATTTTCAGGGAAACCGAAGCAGGGGCAGGGACCGCATTCCTCGTACACACCTTTTTCGGGACAGGTGAGACACACGCATCCTTTACATGTGCCCGAATCTGACTCAGTAGAGTAGATGGCTGGTTCTGGTTCAGAAACTGTACTTACGTAGACAGATGCTTCTTCAGCTAGTGTGTGCGCGTCGTTATGGGTTTTGTGCTCAATTATCTTGACGAATGCTGAAATCTTCGCCATGTGAAAGGAAGTATGGAAAAGTTCCTTTTGCTTGCTTGCAATAGTTATAGGGGTTATGTAGAAATCTCCTCCTCTTTCGTCTACTTCTTCCCGAACTTCCTCGCCGTCTGCTACTCTTTTTGCCTTATTGAAGAGTTCTTGTAAATCTCTTCCTCCATAGCTCACTAACGCGTGACAGTTAGGGCATAGGCAAAGGACATTGAATTCTTGATTGCTCCATTCTCCATAAAGGCGATGCTTCTTGATTACGCGATATATCTCGAAATAAGGATCTTTATCTGGTCCAAGATCTAGCTTTTCATTGCAAACTTGACAATGTCCTTTGTATTGTTCAAGTAAGAACTCTCTTAGCATAGATTCTTCTTCTCTTTTCGTTTTGATGATGCTCCCTTTCTTGTGTCTTCTTTCAATGTGATGAGGCTTCTTCAGTAGTTTTGCTATTATCTCGCGTTCGTATTCTCGCATTTTCTGTTCTTCTTCAGGTGTCGGACCTGTCCACATTTTGTTCTCGGTTGAGGTTGACAGTGGGCGTTCCTGTGTCAGGGATCTCTTGAATTCATCCTCGAGTTCAGAGGGAGATGGAGCAACCGAGATGGTGATGCCTGTGCCCTCAGTTCCACCGATTCCTTTGAATTCTGTCTTTGACATTTTGATCTGGCGTGCACTCTCGAGGATGCGCTGCTGGATTTCAGGGGATGCAGTCATGAATATCTGAAGAATTTCTCTGGCCTCATCTGGGGTACTTTCAATTAATCCTCGGATTCCTCGATCTAGTTCAGGTTTGAAACGGAGTTTAGATGCTGCGGATTTTGCTTCGGGACTCTCTTTGTCGAAATCGACTGGTAGTTCGGATAACATAATCTTAGAAGGTTTGTAAAAGGAGGAACTTGCATGACTAGGCAGCCATGAATATTCTGCTAACAGCTTTCCCATCTTGGAAAATTTTAACAGTCTAGTTGATCCTTCATAATATTGTTTCGTGGAAGATTCAACTTCACCATAAATGCTCTGGCAATGTTTTTTTGCAATATGCCATAGTATCCTGGATCTCTCAGCGGTTATATTCTGGAGTGCATGTTCAAGCCCCTCAACTTCACAATCGGGGTCAAATCCGTCTAGTCCTCTTCGATGATCACCCCAATTGTCTATGATTGTTACGTGGTTTAGATAGTCCGGTTTTCTGCACCTGACTTGAATCGCCGGATTACAACCCATCTCTTTGAGTTTTTCCCGTGTTCCTTTGGCACTCTTAAAAGCCAAGTATCGTTCGTCTAGAAACCAGATTTCCTGATTCCCATCAAAATAGATCTGTGACTCTTTTCTGCCGGTGTACGCTTCTCCCAGGTGAATTTCTTTTGGTTTTTTGTATTCTTTTTGTTGGTTTGAAGCGTTTTCGGCGCATAAGAATGGTGTTTCCCTCAGTTCCCGTAGCAGTTTGTCTCTTCTGGTTCCCTCGCATTCTTCGAGGGTTTTTAAGATCCATTCGAAATGTCTTAAATTATCTTCTTCCGATACTGCGGTGGTTTCTTCGTACTTTGGCAGTACCAGATTCAGAATAGCTGTGACCTTGTCTGGTTCGTTGATACCCAGAGCTTTTAAGAATTCTCGAGCCTTTTTATCATGGACGATTGTGTCTTTTACAGTTTTTGGGAACAGTCTTCTTGTGTTGGGGTCTTTGTGGGGGAGATATACTATCGGTCTCTCATCGTCGTCAAAAGGAGGGGTGTGTGAATTGTCGTTCAAACGGATTATGGGTTTGAAGCGAAGAAGTCCTGGTCTTTCATAGTGTGTAGATGCTCTCCATAATGCTTTCTGGGTCAAGAGGAAGCTGTAAAAAGATGATACCCACTTGTCACTCTGCTTACTAATGAACTCGAGATTGAACTTTCTGGCAAAAAGCTCTGGATCGACTTCTTCAATCTCAAGTTCGTTCATCAGATACCTTCGTAGTTCAGGCGTTCTATCTTCTGTTATGTTTTCATCAAGCCACTTGCTTCCTTTCCTCTCAAATAAGGTATCAAGGTGCTCACCAGTAAGAAACGAGTGCAGTCCTTTTCCTCTAGCGATCAAAGCTTTACTTGCAACAGTGAAACTTCTATCGTAAGCCGGTAGTAAAGCCTCGTCTGAAAGGAGCTTCTCCTTAACTTCTCCGTATATTGGTTTGAACACCGTGCTTTCTTGTGTGAAATGATCTGTGTCTATCGGTAGAGTGCGGAGAAATTCAACGTCGAGCAGATTAAGTGCTTTTATCTTTGAAATGCTTTCTGACACGAGTGTCGCAGTCTCTTCTATTAGTTCTCGATTCCACTCGTCATTACGTATATTATCTCTGGCGGGCGTAGTGTTGTAGGGTCCCTGAATGAGAAACTTCAAGTGAGTTTCCTTTTGGGTTGAGAAATACGCAAAGAGTTTCACGTTGGTTGCAGGGATGATTCTACCACTTCTTGATTGAGAGTCATTGGCTAGTAAAAAGGCGATCTCCATCTTTCTGCTCTTGTCTTTGCTTAGGGATTTATCCAGAATCAACCATTTTTCGGTTTGTTTCTCCTCTTCTTCCACGTAGTGTAGAGACACTTGCCTTGCACCATTTACAGTTTCAGAACACCTTAGATATTTGCCAGCGGTTGATTCTGTTTTGTAAGAGACCTCTTCAAGATTGTTAAGAAACAGGAGGGTTCTGATACCTAGATTTCTCAGTCTACTTTCGATTTCCGAATAGGCGACTTCGCGTACTTCTTTATCAAAACGCATGACGAATAGTGTCTCACCGGCTCGTACATCCTCTCTGAGGTTGATCGGATATGGGTGAACATAATCCTGAATACGAAATGCACACTTGATGCATGAATGGCAGATCGTCTTCTCACTATGCACTTCCGGGGAAGTAGTGAAAGCATAAACTGACTTGAATCCAATACCAAATTTGCCAATTTGGAGCGTATCTTTGTCTTTTGTTGCCTCAACTATTCCGCAGATACCTTTTACATCCTTCTCATCGAAGGGAATGCCGTTGTGCCTTACTTCTAATCTATTTGGATACAGTTTGAAGCTTATGTAAAACTTGCCTTTTTGACCTTTTTTTCTCGCTCTTTCGCATGCATCTTCTGCGTTCTGAAGAAGTTCGTAAAGAAAATGTGTTCTATCGCTGTACAGATTTGCAAGTAGAACCGGGCCATAAACACTCACGTGAGTTCCGTATTTTTGTTTGTTCTCTTCTCGAATTCTGTCACAGAGTGTGGAGACCATTTTCAATCACTCTGAATCCTAAGGTATACAATTGCCGCAAGATTATGGTCAAGTGTTAGAACTCTCCGGTTCTGTAGCTCTTCTATTCGAGAATGAAGTCGCAGTTTTTCCTTTTCAATACGTGCTTTGGTCAAACGAATGTAGTTTTCATCAGGTTGATTTCCTTCACTCTTTCTTTTGATGATGTGATTGTCGATCTGTTGTTGAAGTTTTCTGATTTTCAGCTCAACTGCTCTTGTTAGTGCTGCTATTCTGCTTTCGACCCTGTAAAGGTTGTCTTCTGAAGCTGTGTTTCTTTTTTCTTCCAGGATGTCTTCAAGATATTCTCTGGCTTCATCTAAAAAAGCGTCGAGCTCTATTGGAGGCGGTTTGAGATCATGATTGTAGCCTTTGCCCCCTGCTAGAACCCTTGCGAGACTATTGAACTCTGTGTTCATAACAGCTTTGCTTGAGATTTCTACCGGTAAACCGATGATTTCGATCTCCGTTTTTATTCCTTCCATTCTGACTTCGAAAAAGAAGACTAGATATGCACCTTTTGAAAGCCCAACTTCGGCGGAGAGTTGAAAGCTGAATGTCTTGAGTATCGCCTTCTCTCGGACTAGTTTGTCGATCAGAAAGCGTGACCAGTGACCAGTTGGCGATAGGAACCAGTGATTTGGCAGGCTTTCAGCGTTGCTTCCGTCGAATACCACTTGGATGGGATTCTTTTGTGAGAGCAAGGGATATAGTTCATTGTAGCCTCCCTCGCGACCAGGGCGTCTGAGAAAATATTCCAATTCAGATGCAATCTTTGTAGACAAGGTTATCTCTGCACAGCCATCTTCTTTTTTGACGAATTTGCACTTCTCCCATTTGGATAAGCATAGCTCCGTAAGTGCGAGCGCATCGTCCGGAGCAACGAAGTCGCCTTTTGACAATTTGGTGAGCGGGGCAGCTAAGTAATCGTCGCCCAATAGTTCCTTGCGACTCTCCTCAAATTTTTCCATCTCGATCTTGGCAGCTGCGATATGTTCTTCTATGCGCTTCTGCATTTCGTCTTTTTGCTCTTTCGTGAGACTGCCAGAGACTATGGCCATTTGCAGATCAGCAAGCTCCTTTCCAAGTATTGGCTCAAGAGAACCTACACCGTCTTCAACTAAACGTATCCGACGGTATAATCGATCGTAGATCTCTTCATCAACTGTTCCTTTTATGAAGAGGTTTGCTATGATGATCTTGTCTGCTTGCTGCCCAAACCTGTCTATACGGCCGATCCTTTGTTCAATTCGCATCGGATTATAGGGTAAGTCGTAGTTGATAATAGCATGGCAGTACTGGAAGTCTAGTCCTTCGCCGCCGACTTCGC
>CAYGAG010000085.1:0-6640 GCA_964347765.1 uncultured Candidatus Bathyarchaeia archaeon | reverse complement strand
ATAGACCGATAGGGATCGATATTCCTCCGATCTGCATATTGTTGATCGTGGTGCTGAGGACTGGGAAATATTGTGCTAGAAACAATCCCAACAGTATGCATAGAACAACCCATATTGCTAGATATTTTTCAAAGATGCCAAGCTTACGACTGACTTCAACCACGCCTAGGTCTCTCCATCAGCACGAGTGAATAGAGCCATATATTTAACTTCGTTAATATGAGGAGAAACACGAAACATATTTAAATATTTTGATGTAAAATTTCTTAATGATGATACCATGGTTCTCGAAAAAAAGCCAAAGATAAGCAAGAGACTTGAGCGTCTGGTAAAATCTGGAATCTGCCCTTCTGAAGATGTCTCAAAATACGCTTCAGAGCTTACACAACTCGTTCATGAAACCGTAAATGAGAATATGGTAAGAACACAAAGCCGGTTCTTCAAAGCACTTGCTGACATAACACGCTTAAAGATTCTGCTGCTTCTAGATATACGAGAAATGTGCGTATGCGAGATTATGGTTGCACTAGATCTGACCCAGCCTACAGCCTCTCATCATCTGGGGATTCTAGAAGCTGTGGACCTAGTAAAGGATAGACGCGAAGGAAAATGGGTCTTCTACAGCTTGAAAGACAAGCGTACAATTAAACAAGTGAAGCTGCTCCTGGGAAAGAATAGTAGATGATTTGTCGGAGGGCGGCTTGAAGTTCAAAGGATATGTGAAAGGTTCCTCGCAATTTTTCAGATCGGCGCACAAGTAAGACATTAAATCCTTTACAAATAATATGCACACCATATATATATCAGTGGATGGGAATCTTGTAAACCACACTTAGGGGAGAAAAGTTATGAAGATGAAGGAGATTGAGCGAAAACTAATCTATGAACTCATGAAGAATTGCAGGCAGAGCGATAGTGAATTGGCAAAGGCGATTGGCGCGTCTCAACCTACAGTCACCAAGACCAGAAGGAAGTTGGAGAAGAACGGGATCATCAAAGAGTATGCCCTGATACCTAACTTCGGAAAACTGGGATTTGACATCATGGCTTTCACTTTTATCCGGTACAGGAGAGAACTAAGTGATGATGAATACCATGAAGTGAAGAAAACGGCGAAGAAATATGAAAGGCAGTTTTCTACTGCCTATCTTATGGCTGTCAGGGGAATGGGCTTGGGCTGTGATAGGGCTTTTGTTTCATTCCACGAAGACTATTCATCCTACACCAGAATGCTGGCTCAGCTGAGACAGCTTCCCTTTACTACTATCACTGATATGCAAAGCTTCTTGGTAAGTCTGAAGGGAATGGAGCATTATCAACCTCTAACACTCTCAATAATGGCAAACTACCTTCTGTTAAAGGAATAGCTGTCTATCTGTATGACAAATGAGTTAGCGATATCTTTATTGAAGGAAGTTCAACTTTCACTGTAGCATTTCAGACATGAAAGCGAGCATAAACATCCGGTTGATAGATATATATAGCTTCAAGCTGGGTTGTGTTCATCTGGAATCAGGCAACATATAGCATCACATAGGAAAAAGCGTACAACGTGAAGAACAGAATTCCTGACTTTCTGTCGAGTTTTTCTCTTAACGCTAGGGTCAGTATGACTATGGCTGAGACGAGTATTGCATAAGCAGCTAGTAATACTGAACGACCTGAAGGGTCGCTAAAAACTCCAGTCGGAAAGAACAACTGACCAATTGAAACGGATATCGTAGAGTCCACAATGCAGCTGCCAATAACGTCTGCTATTGCGATCTCATACTGTCTCCTACGGACGGCTGCCAGGTCCACTACAAGCTCCGGAAGTGATGTGCCAATCGCAAGAGCAAAGAAACTGATGAAAAATTCATGTATTGCTAACTGCTGTGACAGCAAGATTACTGACTGAACAACTGCAAAAGCTCCAATTGCTACACCCACGAAACCCAGAATTGCTATCGCCAAATGATGGGTGTAATGCCTTTCAGTCCGAACTCTGGCTTGAGCATGCTCCTTTTTGCCTCCATCCTTTCTTGTGGCTTTTCTAATAATGTAAATGAACAGGGGCCAACAAGCCATCAGCAAGAACGCTTTTTCCCTCGTAAAGCCGGTTAGTGCCACAGATATAGTTAACAACAGGGCAATTATCAGAAACGCACCCATAACCAATATCTCACGTCTCTTGACTCGGAATCCTCTGCCTAAGAAGGCGATAAGACCCAATACGAGGGAGATCTGTGTCAAGGAAGAACCAATAGAATCTCCTAGGTCAATGTCTCCATGTCCGCTCCAACACGAAACAAGCGAATTGGCCATCTCGGGCAGATCTGTTCCGATGGAAACCAATACGAGTCCTATCATGAGGGGAGAGATACCCAATGTCAGAGCTATGAAGACAGAATGTTCAACCGCCTTGTCACTAGAAAGATTCAACAGAACAATCCCGGCAACCAATACAGCTAAAGGAAATATCAGGCCGAAAGTCAATGGAAACACGCCGTACGTTTCAGCGCCTTGATTTACCCTACTCTTCTATTAAACCTACCGTAACTTATAATTTGAAACCTAGAGAAGACACACTTCAAGTGTGACGTCTCACTGTAACCAAAGTTCACTTTTCCATACTTCTGCCTGCGATAATCTTAAGTCATTAGGAGATTCCGCTCTTCAATAGGTTAAAGCCTCTGTTAATCAACGCAAATCTTTGGAAAGCTGAAGGAACTCCGGGCATTCTTATCAATAATTCATTGAAGGCACTGTGAAGCTGGAGAGGACCAGACTTTATCTATTTATGTGGAAAGTGTAGTGTCCAATAGCAAAGAAGTATTTTCAAATCATTCTGCTTCTTTTTCGTAGATGATTTCGAAGCAATCGGGGGCGTCTCCTCATGAGCTGAAACTGCTGGAGAGAATATCTGAACCAATCTCTATCCCTCTTTTGCATATTCTTCCATCAACCGATGATGATCTGATCTTGGTTTTCTAGTGAATATCCCTTCCAAATCAACTTTGACGAACCTATAATCTTAGATGACGTATTCACTCTAATCACTATTGAGCGATGAAGCATATGTGGGAAGTACATTTCCTCAGGAGCGCGCGAAATCTGGGCTGCGCAAGTGTGGGGAGGAAAATGAAGGTGTTGATGCACAGATCAAATTATACCTACGGTCATTGCAGATAAGTTTACAGCTAAATTGTCTATTACTCTATGTGTGGACGTGAGTGTTAGTCTTGAAGTTTGACAAATACCAAGTCGATAAACTGGTCAAGGAGTGGTTTACAAGCACAGCTCTAGGTGAATGGCGGCGGTTGCAGAGAGATGCTTACCGCAAGATTGAGTTCATGGTAACTATGCACTTTCTTAAGAAGTATCTGCCGAGAAAAGGACTGTTATTAGATGCAGGGGGTGGACCGGGAAGATACACGATTGAGTTGGCAAAAGAGGGCTATGAAATCATATTGTTTGATCTTGTGCCAAAAATGCTGAAACTCGCCAAAAGAAGGGCGAAAAGAGCAGGGGTTCTTGGGAATGTGAAGAGATTCGTTCAGGGGTCAATTGAGGACCTGTCAATTTTCTCGGAAAACACGTTTGACGCTGTCTTGTGTTTGGGCGGTCCCTTGTGTCATCTTTTGAACATTGGACAAAGGGAAAAAGCTGTTGCAGAGCTTGTGCGCGTTGCAGGAAAGGGAGCACCACTATTCGTTTCGGTAATCAGCCGCGTTGGACTTCTGAAGAGCATACTGGTCGAGTTCCCCCATGAAATGAAGTATGCCAGACACCATTGGGAAATTGGCGATTATATGCCGGGCTTACATGGAGAAGGATTTACTGCAGCACACTGGTTCATGCCAGAAGAACTTCAAGATCTGTTTGAGAGCCACAATACTGAAGCAATGGAGTTGGCAGGACTGGAAGGCCTATCTTCTCACCACAGGAAAGAAACAAATAGGCTAAACAGGGATCAAGAAAAGTGGGCGATGTGGATCGAATTGCTGCTGAAAACTTGCACGCATCCTTCGGTTGTCGGAAGCTCTGAACACTTCCTATTAGTGTGCAGAAAACCAGAATAGGGAAAAGTGCAAATCTGCAGGGATTTCCCTACCGTGACGAGGTTTCGAATGGCTCCCGACCCTTTTTTAAGGTCGCCAAGACCCGAAAGAATAACCTATTAAAGGCTTTATTTTGGAGTGTGAGAGACTAGTCTCAATGCTGAGGAAGTCTGGGTTGAGTACTGGGAAGCTTGGAAAATCAGAAAGTTCAGAGAGAAGAAACGTCTTTGCTTTAGGTTTTGTGAGTTTCTTCACTGACATGACAAGCGAGATGGTATTTAGTCTACTTCCTACGTTTCTTCTTGGACTCCCAGGAGCAACCAAAACCGTGCTCGGGTTGATTGAGGGGACTGCCGAAGCCTTGAGCTATGCGTTAAGAGCTGTTTCAGGATTCTTCTCCGACAAGTTCAGGAAAAGGAAGTTGTTTGTCTTGATTGGGTACAGCGTTTCCAATTTTGTCAAGCCCTTTTTCGCAGCGGCAAGGGCACCTCTAGATATCTTTATAATTAGGGTCTCCGATCGTGTTGGGAAAGCTGTTCGCACTTCTCCACGTGACGCTCTCCTAAGTGAATCAGTATCAGAAGAACGACAAGGCATTGCGTTTGGTCTGCATAGGACTCTTGATCAAGCAGGGGCCATTGTCGGCCCGATAATTGCCTCAGCGATTTTAATCCTCTTAGGATTGACAGTTAGAGAGGTCTTCTGGCTCTCGTTGATACCCGGTTCATTAGCCCTTCTAATCATTCTGCTAGTAGTTACGGAGAAGGTTGTCGGATCCAAAAGTGAATTTGAATTTCTGGTTGGGGTAAAGGCGATTTTGCAGGGAGATTTCCTGTGGCTTCTTCTAATCGTTGGAGTCTTCTCTCTGGGAGCTTTCAATTTCTCGTTTGTTCTTCTTAATGCAAAAGAGGCTGGAGCGGCAGATTCTCTAATTCCTCTGGTTTATGCGGTCTTAAACGTAGCTCACACAGCTATAGCTATTCCTGCAGGTGTGCTGTCTGACCGGATTGGGAAGGAGAGGGTTCTGGTTTTGGGTTATGTAGTGTTCATCTTCACTTCAATGTCTATCACTCTTTTTCCTGCGAATATCTTTGGTGCTTTCTCTGTTGGTGTCTTCTTCGGTTTTTATCAGGGAATGATTGAGACAGTTCAAAGAGCAATCGTCCCCGGATATGTTGAAAGGGGCTTGAGAGGAACAGCGTATGGTCTCTATTATCTGGTCGTAGGCTCAGCCTTCTTTGTTTCTAATGCTGTAGTTGGAGTTCTCTGGGAATTCTTTGGCTCTTCAATCGCAGTCACTTACAGCGCCTCATTATCATCCCTAGCCATTATAGGTATGCTTCTCTTCTTATCCTGGCGCACACGAGAAAACTAGGATTCTGTGGATGACTTCTCCAAACGATATCTAAAAGAAAGTCCGCGCGTATTGTCGATCTCAACAACTTTTCACGCATTTCTAATAACTTACTGAAACGTCTAAAAGGTAAACATAGTGAACATAGTCCTGGTCATCAACGTCATCTGAACGAATGATTCTAAGGTAAAACCATCCAGAAGAACTTGATATAAAATGCAATTGTCCAGTTGCGTTGACCCTGTGGATCGAACTTCTTATCAGAGCAAGGTCAGAATCGTAGACGTAGATGCTGACTTTAGGCGTGCGATTAGCATTGTAGAAGTCCGGATAGTCGATGCTTAGATCCACCTCATTATTTCGTCTCAGCCAGATCCGGTAGAAATCTTCAAGATCCTCTACGATGTATCTAGAATTATAGCCGACAAATATTCCGGGTTCGATTGTTATGCTGTTGTCAAAGTTGTTGCTGTCAGGTTGAAAGTGCACCTTGATGGGCATTATGAGCTTCTTGTGCGTTGTCTGATTCCAATAGGTCAGTGTCATTGTAGCTTCAAACGTGTGGCTTTGGTTAGCAGGGCTGTAGAAGACCAGATGAGTTGGCTTCCAAAGATATATGCTGTCAGGTTGGTTTTCACCAGAAAGCGTGATGAATGCCTTCCAATTTCCTTTCATCCAATCACGATATTCAAGAATTGAAAGATTCTTATATTTCATGACCTGGTGTTCTTCATAGAAGTTCACTCTGGCAGTCTGAGAATCATCCGTATAGTTCAAATTAAGGAGTTCGACATGGCCTTTAGAGACGTTACAGGTTGTAGAAACAATCATGTCCACGCAGTTTGATCCATACATAGAATGCGCGCTCTCCTGTTCCGCAATCAAAACTTGGAACTCAGCACTCACCTCGGAGTCACTATAGAGGTTCTGAACTGGCTGAAGGGGATCGATTTGATATGATGATCTTTCTATCTTGAACTGAACAACATCGGCTTTGAATATCGTTATTTGGTCTTCTGAATTGTTTAAGATTCCTAAAAGCCCAAGACTTAGGAGCAGTGCTGCTGGGATGGCTATTGCCAAACCAGTTAAGACCCATTTACGTTGAACTTCCAATCCGACAAACATCCTGCAGATTCACATTTCGACACGATTATTTAAATTTTGATCCTTAGGGTTATATTCTTGAGCATTTTGTTTTTATATTAGCAGATTAACCCAACCAATACCAATAGAACAGAACGAT
>CAYGAG010000084.1:1861-6647 GCA_964347765.1 uncultured Candidatus Bathyarchaeia archaeon | reverse complement strand
GAAAATGGGCCGTTGTTGACGCTACAATTGCAATGGAGAACATGGTTATTGCCGCATGGACTTTAGGGATCGGGTCATGTTGGATAGGGGCTTGCGACGAAGAAAAAGTCAAGGAATTGCTAAAGATCCCTGATAAATGGAAGTTTGTTGCGTTATTGACTTTCGGGTATCCTGCCGAACAGCCAGCACAAAGAAAAAAGAAACCTTTTGAGAAAATGTTTAGCTTTAACAGTTTCTAACTACTTGGATAGGAACGGTATTTTGATCTTCTGAACCTACTTATCTAATTATCTTCAAACGCGCGGGCGTACCACAAATGTTTTATTACATATATCTCTAACTAATATAGGCTTTATTCTTTGGAGGTGAGAAACTTTGGTGAAATGTGGACTTTGTGGAGGAGAGGTGGCTGAACAACCAAAAATTACGGCTGAAGGTAAGTGTTCTGTTTGTGGTGCAAATCTGGCAATCAAGAAATAGATTAGCAAAGAATTGAGATAGATGCGCGCGCCCGTGTATTTCCCCTGTCTTCCTCTCAATCTTTACACTAGGAAAGTTAAACTCTTTGGATTCTCGTATGCGCGCGCAGCGCGTCACGCAGATAATACCAAGTCAGGCTCACTAGAGACAATGGTTCCTTTTTCAAAAATTATTGGTATAGAAGAATTGGGGTGAAATATTCATTGATTAAGAAAATAACTGTTATTGCTTTCTTGACGATTTGTAGCCTAGTACTGTTTTCAAATGCTTCAGCTCATACTCCTCTGAAACCAGATGAAGAGAATCATAGCATTGCAACAGCATTTGGGATTCCAAATCCAACCAAGTCTTGGACATTATATCGCGAGCTACATGAAGAAGGCGAAGCCGATTATTTCAAACTTCAACTTGAACCTGGAGAACGGTTGGTCGTTAGTATATATACTTCGACAGCTGAGGATCCTGGTTTTGCCCCATATTTGGCTGTAATAGGGCCAGATATTCCATTAATTGATTTTGTACCCGATTTTGTTGAAGTTCCTGAGGGTGCAGGAGTCACTGCTTTACAATCGTCGAGGCCAGACAAACCGGAGTACGAACCATTCACACCATCAAGTTATTATTATCTCATTGACTATGAAAGGGAGATCCAAAACAGTGGAACCTACTATCTGGCAATTTATCAACAGACATCTCCGGGCAGATACGGAATGGCCGTGGGGTACAAAGAGGAATTCACGATTTTAGAATGGTTAAAGATTCCCCTGGATGTAATCGAAATACATCAATGGGAGGAACAATCTCTATTTCTCATATTAGCCCCTCTCATTATAACGCTTTCAGCAGGATTTGTTATTTTGATTTGGAGGTATAAAGAGAAACTAACTGCTTTTTGGGTAATCGGCTCTGTTGCTGGGCTCCTTTACTTAGGAACTGGGTTCATGATTCTGACTCAAATGATCATAGCCTTGAATGGATCAATATTCAATTCATTGATTATTCTTACGGTGATTTTCTTGTTGATACCCTTACTGTTAGGATTTGCTTTGTTGAGAAAGATCACAAGAATCGAGGAAGAAATTTCGATGAGAGATAGACTTGTTTGGTTGGCAATTGGTGTTTTAGGGTTATTTATGTGGGCTGGTCTATTTTTGGGTCCTGCTCTTTCCATTTTGGCAGGTTTGTATCCATCCAAGAAAGTGTAGCAGATAGGAAAAGTGTTTGCATGGGAGTGCGCGCGCGAAAGACCTGGAAGACAGAGAACGACAAATTATGTTGAGAAATATGGCTTATTGGATTGCTATGGAAGTCGAATCCGCTGTCATCGAAAAGCGGAGTGAAGTCATCGATAGCATATCACATGCGGCTGGCTTGGGATTTCGTGCGCACTATCATGCCAAAAGTAGAGAAGGAGGTGATCTTTGTGAATTTCATCACTCTAGGCAAATGGAAGCAAGTGCCCAAAAAGGAAATGATTGATCAAGCCACCAAAAGGTTAGAAGAACTCGAGGAGCAAGGCATCAAGATGCGTGTCCACTGGACTCTGGGACGCTATGACGTAGTCGCATTTACGGAAGCCCCAACCGAAAAGGACGTAATGAAAGCACTCCTCAGTTTCCAAAACTTGGTTGATACGGAAACGATGGTAGCCGTTCCACGGGAAGAAGCAATAAGACTCCTTTAAATCGAGATCTAACAATTCCCTTTTCTTTTTTAAGATACCAGCAGCTAGCTTAGTTTGTGTGGAGGGGTCAAGATTCTACCCAACCAACCAAATCAATGGTTTGCTTTTGGTTTTCTCATTGGTTCACATACCCAGTTTTTTATACAGAAGCTTTTTGCTAAATTTATATCTCCAATGCAAACATTATTCTATAGGTTATGATGTATCAGAACAAGCAACAGTTTGGTGCAGTTACCCTAGCACGAGCTTATAGTGTAGCTGACCTGAAGCAATTGCTAATAGATCCATGGTTTGAAACTGACAAGATAATTATTAAGCCTAATTGGGTTTCTACTGAGCCCTCGGGTTTCACTGATTCTAAAACGTTGAGAATGTTTCTGGAGGTGCTTGACTCGCATATTGTTGTCACAGAATGTCTTCACATCGGACGTTCGATGAACTTGCTCAAGGATGGGATGTGTTTCACTGTGGAAGGTCAGAAAGTCAATTGGAAGTGGCTCATGAAAGGCGAAGGTTGGAAGTGGCTCATTGAGAACCCTGATTGGGACTGGTTTAGGAATGAAGGGCATTGGGATCAGATTCGTAAGGAAGATAAAGCGTTCCTCGATGAGTATGGCTTTTCGGATTTGTTCGCTGATTACGATGTGGACTACATTAACGTGACGGAGGAGGTGTGGAATGGAAGAGCAGCTGATCCGGCTGAGGTGAAGAAGGCAGTAGAGTCACAATTCATGCCAGTCCTAGCGGAGAGGCTGTATAAAATGATACCAAAGAAGCTATACGATTTACGAACGTCTACGTTCATAAGTCTTGCTCGTTTGAAGAATTATGCCTCTTTCACGATGAAGAACCTTTTCGGGTTAATTGCTGATCCTTTCAGGGCTTGGTGGCATGGTCCTGGAAATACAAGAATTGCGCGGAGCATTGTTGACATAAACAAGGTTTACCGTGCGCTCTTCAATGTTTATGGAATCTGTGAAGCATTGAATACGTTGGCTGTCCCGTCTTCCGAGGGCAGGTTTGAGACATTTTATGGAGGGAAGTTCAACATTGTGGAAAACGTAGGGTTCCTAGCGTTTGGCAGAGATCTAGTTTCACTCGACGCAATCCTCCTCAGCCTTACTGATCATTTAGAGTTGCAGGAGACTAATAGTCTGGCGCTTGATCTTGCTGAGCAGGAGTTCGGATCTTATAATAGAAACATGCTGAAAGAAGCAAAGGTGAAAGTGGGCAGCTGGATCCCACGTTAGCCCTATATGCACACACTCACGATGTGCGTGTATGTTGTATAGGTAGGTAGGTATAGGTAGGTATAGGGAAGAGTTGAGTGGCAGAGCGAGTGATTGAGTTTGAGTGATTGGCAGATTGAGTGATATGTTGGTTGGTTGGTTGGGTTAAGATTCTACTCCAAAAAACCCAAAGAGCTGTTTAACGAAAACATGCTTCAATCCAATTCTTGTGAGATTCAGCGCTTCTGGCTTTGAACCCTGCTTCAATGGCTAACTTGTTTATGAGTTCCAGACTTTGCTCTTTTTCCATACCCCTCACTCCGTATCCTGTAAAGATTTCTTCTCCATCTGGCAGACTGATTTCCACAAATACAGCGTACAGGTCTGGTTTTTCACGAATTATTGCGTCCCACAAACAGAGTAGTCCATCTGATTTGAGAACTCTTCTAGCCTCTACGAATGCAGCCCGCTTTCTTTTGGGCGTTTTTATGTACATAAGTGAAAAGAAAAATGTGGCTACATCAAAAATGCCATTTCTGAAGGGCATGGAGCACGCATCACATAAGACCCAATGGGCAAGAGAACCCCTTGACCTAGCTTCATCAATTTCCCCCTTATTAATGTCTACACCCACCGTATTCCTTCCACATGTCTTGGCTATCACACCTTCTCCACCGGCACCAATATCTACGATGAAGCCCTCTAACCTCTTGAGTGAGACCTTCACCTTTGGCTTTCTAGACAGCTTAGCCAAACTTTTCATTAGAAGATTTTTGATAACTCCCATTCTATCTTCTGCTCTCTTGCTGATTCGTAACTTCATTTCATTCTATAAGTCTTAGCAAGAAACATTCCGAAGTCCATGACATGCATGCAGAATCATTATGCACATGATCCTAGCGTCGTATTGGAATGTATTATAATGTAGTGCAATGCACGAATTGGCTATAATGTAGAAAGCTAGAAACTTTCTTTAGACGTGATGAAATGAACAAGAAGTATATGTACTGCCTTCTTTGTGCAGAGAATGGCTTGATTGTTGGCTTTCCAGACCGAAACAAAAAGCCCTGGAATCGTCTCAATGTGCCAAGTAGAATTAAGCATCTTCAGGAAACCCATTGTTTCAGAGGCAAGACACGAGAGCAACTACTGAGAATCTATCCGAATTACTTTGTGAGAACGATTGAAGAGGTTGTTCACTCCATCGTAGGCTTGAAACTTCTTTCTCCCTTCAGGTCTAAGCTTCTCTGGAATAAGCAGGAAGATCTGTTGAAAATAGTTTTCGCTGCATTTTCCTTCAATGCCTGTCAACCTCTGCCTGAAGCCTTTCATGTCTGTTGACTCAATGCTTTCCACAGCCTGCTTCAGAATATGATCGTGAGTCTTCAAACCA
>CAYGAG010000084.1:0-1786 GCA_964347765.1 uncultured Candidatus Bathyarchaeia archaeon | reverse complement strand
TTCCGCGTGAGTATTAGACAGTCTATTCCCCAGAAGCCCATTGTCGCTAAAGCGCCCGTTGAAACCGTGTTTCCGCTCTTCAAGACTACTTCGCCAATCTCTCTTTCAAACAAAGGATATTTTGTTTCCTTACGGTTCTTGCTTCTTAGTAGAAAACAGCCTTTCTCCATTCCCAGAAAAGAACCATAATCACTAAGGTCTATCTTCGCTTTTGCTTGCCTCATCTCTGTGTTCTCCGAAAATCTCTTAGAATTGTATGGCAGATAAAGGTTTCGTTTCCCCTTTAAGTCGCAAAATGGGGTTTTAGGGCGGAAAATGGACTTCTGCATTTGGAGAACACAGAAATGAGTTAGAAACTCATTACATCCATGCTCCGTTTCCCCGTGCCTTCAACACTTCATGCTTGACCTAGATAATCATATTTATCTTATGCGACTGTAATTGAACAAAAAGTTATTCGTAAAGGTTAAAAGGGCTTCAGACAAACAACAAACTGGGCTTTTTCGTTGAAGAAGGGGCGCTTGCTCTTTGCGTTATCGATTGTGATTCTGATTGTAAGCTTCTTGCCGACCGGCAGATTCTTGCCTGAGTGGTCAAGTTCTACTGGACAGTACGATCTAGCCCCAAATCATGTAGCGGGACCGAGCCTATATCTCTACTACAAGAGCATGATAGAGCTGGATGTGGCCATCTCCGGCGCGAACAAGGACGTCTATTTCTACATCACAGACTCTAAGGGTAGACGTGTTCTAGACGCTGGAAGAATCTATGACGGGTATCATCTGGAGTGGCAGGCGCCTGTGATGGATTCGTACAGGCTGAATTTCGACAATAGCATGAGTGTGATCAGCCACAAGTTTGTTAACTGGTCGCTCAGTGTCTTCCACTACAATACGCTATTCCTTTTCTTGGGAATAGGACTGCTAATCGTGAGTGTTCTACAGATAGTCCGAGAGGAAAAGGTCACTCAGCGAGTGAAAAATCTCTTCTCCAGAAAACCTGTATCTCAGGTTATACAGTGCACATACTGTGGAGCTACATATAACAAGACCCTTGACAAATGTCCTAATTGCGGTGCACCAAGAAAAGAGCACTTGTGACCCGTAACGATAGCGCGCGTTCTACATTACAGTCGCTAATAGCACTGTTCGGAGATCGAGATTTCACTGCTGATCTTGCCCAACATAGATTGTTTTCAAGACAGTGTCGTTTAGTCCAACAAGATCTGTAACTGTTAGGGTGACGTTGTACATGCCTGCTTCCGTGTATGAATGGGAGGTTATTGGTTCAGTCTCAGTGGAAGTCGTTCCGTCGTCAAAGACCCATTCATAGCTGACTATTGATCCTTTAAAATGGCTGGCTGATGCATCAAAAGTGATTGTATCGTTTATGACTGGTTCGATTGGTGTATAGATGAAAGAGGCGTGGGGAGGCCATAGAAGGTGAATGTCAAAGGGTATTGTGATGTTTGTAGACTCTGGTTCTATCTGAATATCGTAGAACGCGCTCTCTCTCAGAGGAAAGTAGAACGCGCGCCGTACATTAAACGAAAGTACCAGACTAAACAGAACAAGCAAGACTAGTACATGAATAGCCTTTCTCATCGACAAGCTGTCCTCCTCATATTAATAATTGTCAATTAAATAAATAGTTATTGCAGAACTAGTCTATGATGGCGCGCGCACGAATATATTATGATATGTTATATTATATCATAATACAACCTACTGTTATTCGCTCACATGGCCAGTTTTCTGTGTGTGTTGGGTTTTGGGTTTGGGTTTTG
>CAYGAG010000083.1:0-6698 GCA_964347765.1 uncultured Candidatus Bathyarchaeia archaeon | reverse complement strand
AGGGGTAGTTGAAGCTGAGAGGTCTCCTGAGCATTGAGAACATCGAAGAAAATCTAATTGGGCTATAGATTAGCTGAAGATCTGGATGAGAATACGGGCTAGATGAGAGATATGAATATTAAAATTGACAATCCCTGTTCTGAGAAGAAAGATTTCTGTATAAACTGCAACAGTCACTTTATGTCAGTTAGGTCTTCAATCAACACTGTAGTCGTATCCAAACGTTTTTTGAGAGATCTGAAAGATCAAGAGAAGGCCCATTCTATTGTTCAGGATGTTCTTGATTGCTCTCATCTGGAATTGCATGAATTGCACAAGTTTGAAAGAAACATTGATGGGAATCTAATTTTCAGAGCAAAAAAAGGGCAGATGCATATAGTTTATGGCGTAGATAAAAGAATACGAATTGTCTTTTTAAGGGCAATAAAGAATTTTGCACAATACAAAAAGTTTCTGGAAAATAAGAAAGAAATACTTAGAATTATTGCACGTACTAGGAATCGAAAAGAATGATCTCTTGCTGTCGCCACATCGCCGCAGTCATTTCAAATATCACGGATGTCACCCTAGTCATTAGTCCTCTCAGGACAAGATGTGCTCTCACTAGGCAAAGAAAAAAGGGAATCAGCCACATTTTTATGTAACATTGAATAAAGGAAGCTAGAGACAGAAGCGGAGGAATTAGTATGGTCAAAACGAAATGCGCCAAATGTGGTGAGGACATGGCTGAGGCCACGGCTGAAGTCTTTGGCAACATCTTCGGATGTACGCGTGAGCCTAAGAATCTGGAGGGCTTGCGTGGAGAAAAAATCCAATCCTATTACTGCAGAAATTGTGGTCATATTGAATTCTACAAAGAAAAGCTCAGGTCAGTATAGGAAACTGTCAGCGCGCCTTTGGAATAGCTAGCCAAGGTTCTCAGAATATCCCTTGAAATTTAAACCAGAATTTCGTTGAAAACTTTTGCTTCAAAATTCGCAGGCTTAAATCTATGTGCGCGCGCTGGCATATGGGCTTTTGCAAACACTCTACTGATATTTCCGATCAGTCCACTCCTAGGATACATAGTGCCTAGAAGCCAAAACGTTATTCCACCCTCCATCTTCCATCTGTTCCTCGGTTGGAGCGCTCTCTTCTGGCACATACTTTTTTAGCGCAACTCATACGCTTGGATGAATCCCTTTACGAATTTGGTTGCGTGTTTTTCTGTTCCCTTATGCTTCTTATCTACTGATGTACGCAGGTGATGGTAAAACTCATGTATAACTATTGATGGCTCCTTAAGCATGTCACTGTTAAGCACAGAGATTGTTTCGTTTCTCGCTGTGTAACAACCAACAGCATTTCTCTTGCGACATCTGGGCAAGCCAACCTTTATCTTTGGTGAACTGACGTTGTAATGTTTCGCAAGTAACTCTAAAGCTTCCTCTACCTGTCCATCCAGAATAAGCTGGACAACAGAAGCTTTGAACTCAGGTTCCAAGGATTTCCCCCAAACTACTCGTTACTCAGATTACGTGTGAGTGCTTCAAGCAGCTTTGATCTATAGAAAGAAATGTGGATCAATTTAAAGAAGATCTATAAGGAGACAAACCTGAGAATAACGATCAGTTCTTGAAAGTTTTCAAGTAGCTATTCCAGATTAGTGAAGCAAGGTACCCCGCTACTGCACCATTGATAGTTCCGGCGACTAGAATCATGATTTCTAGAGGGGGACTGCTTGGTAACAATCCTATGAGATGAACCGTCACATAATAGCTGGCTAGACCGACGATCACAGTACTAGTAGTCATTGCAGTCACTAACTTGATGGTTATGGTCTCACTATGTGCGACATCAATCTTGAGGAGTAGGAAAGAGGAGTCTACTAACAAGCCATAGAGAAGAGCAAAAACCAGAGTGAAAGGGGCGAGAGCTACATTCCATAAAGCTGTTAGAACGCCACCAATTAGCGAAATGAATGTGGCTCCTCTGCTTCCATAGAGAAGTGCTCCTAACGCAAGCATCAGCGCTTGGACACCTACGAGCATTTTGTTTATTGGAGAAGGAATGAAAGCTTTAGCCACGAATATGATTACTCCAAAAAGGCTGGCCGTGGCAAGTCTCTTCGTTTGTTGGCTCATAGTCTCACCAAGACTTAGTCTGACAAATCTAAGTATACCTTTTCTAGAGAAGCGCTATTCACTTTTCCCCCCCCATTGTTCAAAGAATATTCTAGTTGAAGACCATTGTCCTGACTGAATAATAATGTTAAAGAGGGTCTATGAAAGGCAGATTTGAAAGTGCTGAATTAGGCGCATCGGATTTACTTTGCGACTTCTCTCTTGTATCTTTCACAGCATATTCTTCTGGGGCACAATTCACAGTAGACTTTGTGCAACCATCGGTAAAATTGATTGTCACTCCATCCCCAACTAGCACCTAACTTAGTAAAGCCTTTCCATCTGGCTGAATATACTCTCTCTACAAGTACGCCAAACACAAATGCACCAAGCACAACTATTACATCCAATAATAGTTCCTCACTTTAATGAGAATCGATTTTATGCATATTTACATATTTTGCTCGCATTTGCTTCTGTTTCGGACAGATATATCGACGTTTTCCAAGCCGTGCGCCCAAGAACATTCTATGTAAACACTATTCTTCAGGGAAGAAAGATGTTAAGAGAGATCCATGATAAGACAAACCTGAGAGTGCTTGACTAGGCTTTTAAGCTGATCTGCTTTTGTGAGAACTATGAAGAATGGATATGGATACATCTTGATCTGTGGAGCTTCCATTATATGGGGAACCATGGGGATTTTTGGTAAGCTTGCCTTTGAATTCGGAATTAGTCCAACGACACTTATTGCCTTGAGGCTTTTGGTTTCTTCATTGACGATTTCGATCCCTGTAGCCTTGCTAAAGAGAAACCTACTCCGGATTGAAAGAACCCATCTGCTTCCGTTTCTTGCTTTAGGTGTGGTGGGGACAGCCTTTCAAAGAATAGCCTACTTCTACTCCATAGACTTGACGACAGTCACTGTCGCGGCTATACTCTTCTACACTTACCCTATTCTCGTGACAATTTATTCATCACTTCTTCTCAAGGAGAAGATTACTTCTTTGGCGAAATTCTCGATAATCCTAGCCTTTTCGGGCGTAGTATTGGTTGTGAGAACCTATGACGTCTCCAAACTAAGCATCAACTTCTTTGGAGTGATTTCTGGAGTTTTGTCTAGCATCCTTTTCGTTCTTTACTTCTTCATTACCAAGAAACTGAGGATGAACTATACCAATTGGACTCTAATTCTCTATGGCGATGGGATAGGAGCTCTGGTTATGATTCCTCTGGTTTTTTTCTCTCTTTCAGAGATCCTGAATTATCCTATACAGCTTTGGTCTCTAATACTAGCTATAGCTTGGTTTCCATCTCTGATGGCATACCTCATGTACTCATACGCCTTGAAGAAAATTGAATCCGCAAAAGGAAGCACACTAGGGGTTTTGGAACCTCTATCAGCCGCACTTTTTTCGGTAATAATACTTGGAGAAGCATTTGAACTGCCACAAATTGTAGGTATTACTCTTACATTAACCGGCGTAGCGCTGCTTTTCTATAATCGTACGTAGTTATGTTCCCATGAGTCAGTATCTTCAATCCTTTACAGCAGTCTTTGAAGGTTGTTTCAGCATAATCCGTCTTCCCTAGCTACGGCAAACATTCAAGACTTTGCCGCCAAATAGACGGGGGTCACTCAGAATGGATGAGGTTAGCTTAATGTCCGCGTTTGAACACTCATACGTAAAGGAACGAATGGTCCACTGGTCGACGGTTCAGCATCGAAGCAGTTGATATTGTCGAGAAAGCTCACAAAAAAAGTATAATATCTGAAGAATACAAACTCATGCAAGTATGGTAGGAAAGACCGTATGACAGTTGGGGTTCATGTTGAGCTTTGCGTGGCAGATACTATCAACGCAGTGAGAAGGGGTGACATCATAGCCATATTGGACGTTCTTCGTTGTTCTTCAACAATAATTACAGCTCTGGCGAATGGGGCCTCAGAGATAATTCCGGCTTCAACTGTTAGTAGGGCGAGACAAATAAAGCAAGAACACCCGGACTATCTGCTGGCAGGTGAAAGGAAAGGCTTAAAACTGAAAAACTTTGATCTTGGAAACTCTCCAAGAGAGTTCAACAGCGAGAGAGTCTGTGGGAGAGGAATAGTCCTAACTACAAGTGATGGGACGAAAGCGTTTGAGATCGCTAGGAATTCGAAACATGTTCTGGTCGGCGGCTTTCTGAACGCTGAGGCTTTAGGAAAAAAGATGCAGAAAATCGCTTTCAAGCATGAATGCGGTGTATCTTTAATTGCTTGCGGAAAGAGAGGGATTTTGTCTTTGGAGGATTTCATTTGTGCCGGGAAGATTTTAAGTATGATGCCCGCTGGTGAATTTATGTTTTCTGATAGTGCTTGCGCAGCTCTAACAGCATTTAAGGGAGCAGATGATAAAATCTCAGAGTTAATTCATTCAGGTGAACATGGGAAATATCTGAAGAAGATCGGTTTTACTGAAGACATCAGATTCTGCCTGAGAACTAATCTCTTCAGCGAGGTTCCAGTACTTTTAGAAGGCAAGATAACATGCGCAGAAGTTGAGGATCCCCCAATGACTACGTGATGACTCGGAAAGAGTCATCTGCATTTTAACTTTTGAGCAGAGGTTGCTCTGCAAATCTATTCGGTCGGCTAGACGCAGCGTTTTATTAATAATCTACAGCGTAGAACGTTGCCATGTTCTCTTTTTCTTATTTACGTTAAGCTCAATCATTGAAGTAAGTTGTATCGGCATCTTAAGCATAATTGGCATGCTTTCAGATGTGCCTGGAAGTATGGATGAAAACAACATCTGAAAATCTAGCAGTTATTCTAATTTGAACTTTCTTCTTGCAGCCTCAACCAGACCCATAGGACCAGTCATCATCACGTCACCTGCTGGGGCTGCAAGATGAACCTGAAGATTTGTCTTGGCGACGATACCTCTGTTAGGTCCTGTCGCTAACAACTTCTCTATTTTGGAGAAGCTTGGTGGAGCTGAAAGGAAGAAGAGTCCATGTCCTTTGTCTTTGAAGACTTCTTCATCGCTAAGCTTTCCGTCAGCAAAGTTGACCAGAAGTCGCTCAATCTTCTCTGGATTCAGCAGCTGTGTGTGATGCTCAATCATTCCTACAATGGTTCCATTTGAAATTATCGCGGCCATCGTATGTCCGTTACCAACATTGACAGCTAGAACCGGGTCAGCCTTCACTGCCGCTGGATCCTTTAGACAGCCAAGTATCGCATCGGTAGACGTGTCCATGACCAAGACTCTGGCTCCAGGCAGTTCCCTTCTGGATGCCTGAGCCGCAGATTTCATTCTTAAAAATGAGGAAGGAATTTCATCTTCGGGGTAGGCTAACGCTTCTGGTCTGGGATTTCGAGTCATGAGTTCCTTCATCTTTTGGATGCGAGAACGCCTGTTGCTTACTCCTTTCGGGGAGACGCCGTGATCTTGAACTGCAATGGCGACAACATCCACCTCACCCAAGGATTCGTTAGACTTCGTAAGAAACTTCCTGAGAGCCCTAATGTTGACTTCTTTTATATTCAGTGTTTCTCCATCAAAGTTTTGAAGCTTGCTTTCTTGACTTACTATGTGCATTTTCATTTTCCTGACTTCGTCGAGGTTGTTTCTGATTGTGTATGCAGTCTGCTTAGCGATGAAAACCTTCAATCCGGCCTTAACATGGTTCTGCAATGCATGGGCAAAAGCTCCACCACCGATAACATCTCCTCTCACGAACACATCTCTTCGTAGTGAAGTGGCTTTCCTCACTCTCTCTGCAAAGACGAGGGAAGGTGAAGGTAACACTAGTTTTATGCAATTTTCGACGCTACTCTTTGCATCGTCATAGAGAAGTATATCCTGAGTTCCGGCTCCTATGTCAATAGCCAATATCTTCATTTCACATGACACGACCTTTCAAGTATAGAGTGCTGGTTGACTTGGTTTATAATGGACAGGCAGAATGCGCAAAGACTAGTCTAGGAACTCTGCTACTTCGTCAACTGTCTTTCTAGGTCTGCCATCCCAAGGTCCTTTTGGGATATAAGCAGGATAGCCGAGTGCGACTGCCGCTAATAGTTTCCACGGTTTTCCAAGATGCTGTTCCAAGGCTTCCACACTGAAGAAGATGTCCCCGATCCATAGAGATCCTAGCCCCAGAGAATACGCTTTAAGAAGCATATTCTGAACTGCAGCTGCTACGCTGTGTTTCTCAGTCTCCCAACCCATTTCACCCGCATTCCACACCATGATCACAACTGGCGCTTCTTCCATGATGCTGCATGAGCCGAAGGCGGATCCCAAATTCTCTTCCCCAATTTTCTTGGAAAGAATCTCAAGTTCATGTCTAAAACAATTAGTCAACTCTCTCTTTGCATTGCGAGTGAGCACTGTGAAACGCCATTGCTGACCATTTTTCGCAGATGGCGCAAATGTGGCAGCTTCGATAACCTGCCTAACAAGTTTCTCTGGAACAGCCTTTCCAACATACTCGCGAATGCTCCTCCTCCCTCTGAGGATATCATCCAAGTCCATATTCATCACCTAACTTGCTAGAGAAACCCCTAGATAAGGGGTTCCACATACTAACTTAGCTCTGTCTAAA
>CAYGAG010000082.1:0-6712 GCA_964347765.1 uncultured Candidatus Bathyarchaeia archaeon | reverse complement strand
CAGATATTCACCATCTTCTTCTATCCATTCGTGATTTCTTGCAAGAACTGGTAGGCCGCTCAGAGTGTGATCACCGGATACAGCCATGACCAGGCAGGAAGGTTGCAATCTGTAAGGAGAGAGTTCGTGTGCGGCAATGACATTGTAATCAACACCGCTTCCGTCAGCAATTCCTTGAAGCTCTTCTAGTAGTTCAGGAGCAATTGTTCTCACTTCTTTTTCGTACTCCATACTTTTTACAATATTTTCTTTCGAGAATTTTGGGAGAAGTCCTTTGTCTCTCTTCAACACTTTCCCTATTTTCAGTCCCATGTCATAATAGGAACCATTCAATTTCACTTCATACACAACAATCACATCTTCAGAGTAAATACCCTCTCTCCTTGTCCAAAAAAATTGCTAAATATTTAAATTTGCACGACGCTAAAACTGTTGCGCGCGCTCCCGCAAAATCGCTCTCTCTTTCTGGAAAGCTTCTATTGCGCAGCTGTTCTGTTTTTTTTCTGAGCAATGTAATCTATATATGCTTGAACTGATCGTTTACCATCTGTTTTCTTGTCTATGACTCTTTTTTCTTTGTGGATTATCTCGAAATTTCTGAAGTATTTGTCAGGTTCATCATCTTCATGTTGGGAGAACCTTGGGTTCCCGAGAAAAGGTCTGCAGAATGGTCCTTTGTCAGGTTCATCAACGGATACGAAATTCACGAAGCACAGTCCACTTGGCTTTAGCACTCTCTCAATTTCTTTCATTGAAATCTCAATGTCTTTTTTTGTCATGAAGAAGATTGCATTGAATGAGTATACGAAGCTGAAAGATTCGCTTTTGAATGAGAGATGGCGCATATCTCCTTTCAGTATGTTTAGCTTAATGCAGTGTTCTTTGCAGAATTTCTTTGCTTGTATAAACGGATTTTCGGAGACTTCTACTCCGAACGTTTTGTATCCATGTTCATAGAAGAGTTGAAGAGGTGGATCGTCACCTCCAGCACCACAGTCCAGAACCGTTTTATCAAGTGGGCTGTCGTTGCAATGTTTTAAGAATTTGTAAAGAGGAGTTGCCCAAATCACCTTTCTCATCGTCTATCCTGCATTTTCGATAAGTTTTGTGTTAGTTTTATAATTTTCGAAGAATACAAGCTTGGGTTCCTGAGGTTTGAACCTCGGCCAAGTGGAGATATCTTCCGATTCTCTCCCAGCTGCATCAACTTGAGCGTGCGAGAGGTATCGAAGGAGGCGCATGAAACTTATAGTGGTTTGCATGAAGAAGCTGTAGAATAAGGTGAATGGACTTGATTATGAGAATTTTTATAATTGTTGATATAACCATCAGTGGGGTGTCTTGAATGGTGAGTTTGACATTCTACGGCGGTGTAGATGAGATTGGCGGTAACAAAGTTCTATTGGAAGACTGCGACGTGAGGGTTTGGTTTGATTTCGGTCAATCTTTTACGATGGGCTGCAACTTCTTCACAGGTTGGCTAAGCCCTAGAGCGATTAATGGTTTAGGAGATTATCTCGAATTCGGCTTGTTGCCGAGGTTGAAAGGATTATACGCTGAGGAGCTGCTGCAGTTCACAGATATTCCATATGCGAAGCCACAGTTTGACGCCGTGTTTCTGTCTCACGCCCACTTTGACCATGTAACCCATATCCAGTTTTTGGATCCTGAGATCCCCGTGCATCTAGGAGAAGGAACCAAGTTCTTTCTGCAAGCTATGGAGAAGACCAGCAGCTTCTGCGATTATGGAAAGCACAAGTATCGTACATTTAGAACAGGAGACAAGATCCGTATCGGTGCCGTAACGGTGGAACCTGTCCACGTGGATCATTCCATACCAGCCGCTTATGGCTTCTTAATCCATTCTTCTGAAGGCACTGTTGTTTATACTGGGGATCTCCGGACTCACGGTTCCAGACGGAATATGACTGAGGAGTTCGTCGATAAGGCAAGTGACTCTGAGCCTGTAGCCTTGATCTGTGAAGGCACTCGGATGGTTGAGGAGGAAAGGCGTAAGAACTATTCTGAAAAGCAGGTTGAAAGCTTAAGCGATGAGGTTGTCTCGTCTACTGATAAGATTGTTTTTGTGGGTAGGTACAGCCGGGATATGGATAGGTTCAGAAGCTTCTACAGTGTGGTCAAGAAGAACGATAGAAAGATTGTGGTTACTCCAAAGACAGCTTATTTGCTGAAGAAGCTTGTGGAGGATAAACGTCTTGATCTTCCTGATCCGTTGAGAGATCAGGATATTCTGGTCTATTTCAAACGGAAGAAGTCGGGAGAGTTCCAAGAAAAGGACTATCATGTTTGGGAGCGGGAGTTAATGGATAAAATGGTAACTTACGAGTTCGTGCATAAAAACCAAGACTCTCTTGTTATGGACTTGGAGTTTTATCAGTTTGCAGAGTTAGTTGACGTGAGGCCGAATCCAGGCAGTCATTTCATTCACAGTATGAGTGAACCCTTCAGTGATGAAGACATCGAGGACAAAGTCATGCATAACTGGCTGAAACATTTCAAGATAAAGTTTCATCAACTCCACGCTTCCGGACATCTTAACAGAAGGGAACTGGAAAATCTAGTTAAACATATCCAGCCAGGCAAAATCTTCCCGGTACATACGGAAAACCAAGAATTGTTCAGGAAAACCTGCAGAAACGTTCAGACAATCCAATGTAAAAAACAGTACAGATTATGACCAGATGCTCTTATTGTCAACTACCTTACTGATTCGTTTAGCACTAATTTCAGAAGCAGAAAACGAACCGATAGGGAAAAACATCAGATATTATTGAAGATCACATAATCTAACAATATTATGGAGATATCTCCCGCACACCCCTTTTTTTTCCGTGTAAAGCATAGCCATTTGACTGGAGAAGAGCAGACTGCGTGTTTGAAGTGTCCACTACTTCTTTATCGAGCAGCCAAAGATTTTGTATCATCCACTCCAAAAGGGAAATATAGGAATCACCCGAAACTCAGAATTGAGGACCTTGAAATGAAGGAATATGAAATTCTCTCCGATACCGGCACTTGTCGGAAGCTTGTCGCTAAGATCAATCGGATGACAAAGGAAGGATGGCAAGCTAAATCAATAGGCGGTTTAGGCGCTCCGACCGGCATTTCCGCTGTTTACGTCTTATTGGAACGGGAAGTCACAAAGCCCACACGAGCGTAACCCTGCCAGAGTGGAGATTTCACCCGCAGACTCCTTTCTTATCGTGAGCGGAGATTTGAGGAAATGGGTGTGTGTTTTGGCATCTTGGCTAGAAATACTGTCCCACATCAGGACTATCGCATTCAATATGAGAACTAGCGCGCGCGATATATTATAATAGCGTGCTGCTATTTGGGATGCACAATATTTTATGCTAGCTCACGTTAGAACTATCCAGACTTAGATAAGGGGATGCTGGCGTATTATGGTTAACGTTGATTCGAGTTATCTCGAAGATTTCAAAGTGGGTGAAAAATCAGTTTCCCCAGGAAGAACAATTACAGAAGCTGATATAGTAATGTTTGCAGGGCTTTCCGGGGATTGGAGCGAGCTCCATACAAATGTTGAGGTTATGAAAGGGAGTCCATTTGGGCAGAGAATAGCTCACGGAATGTTGACACTGAGTGTAGCTTATGGTCTTGCATTGCGAACACGTGGACATCCGCCTCCTGAAATATTAGCATTTCTGGGGATGGATAAGGTTAGATTTGAAAGTCCAGTTTTTATAGGCGACACAATTACGGTTGAATCAGAAGTAATTGAAGCAAGACCAAGCAAAAGCATTCCAGATGCAGGTATCTTGAAATTTAGGAATACAGTCAGAAACCAGAACAACGAAAACACCGCAACTTGGGAAACAGCCCTTGTTGTACGCAGAAAACCCAAAAAAAGGTAGTGCGGATTTTCCTGCTTTTCCGTTTTTTTATAACTTAGCGCGCGCTCGAAGTCAACCCAAAAGCAAACAGCACCGGCTGTGGGCGCTATTTGGCAGTGGGGATCTCTTCCATCTCGTACGTATCAGTTAGTCTAATCTGAGCACCGACGCCGGTGGAGCGTCTCCGCGTTTCCCATCTTTTCTATACTCCCTTTTCTTTTTCAAGGTAGAATTCCACATAGCCACATTTCTTGCAGCCATACCCGAAGATCCTTCTGGGCTTTCTTATTCTCCAAAGGCTTTTCCCAGCGCTCCAGCTAAAGGCTCCGGGTAAATATCCTTCCTCCATTTCTTCACCACATTTAGGACACGTTCTAGTTCTAGTCATAGCTAATTCCCTTTTCCTTCGTTTCCCCTTTTTGCATGTAAACTGCCTATAGGATTACCTATTCAGAGGTCTTCCAGGAAGGTGAAATTGGGTTGAAAGAGTGGAATGTGTGCAAGTTGAGGCGTGTACTGGGATGAATTTTTATAAATGGAGATGAATCTATTCTGAATTTGAGGTTCTGCTGCTGACATGGAAAATGAAAGCACTCAGGTGGAACCCTAGGCTAAAGAAAAAGGATTGAACAGAATATGCCAATAGTTGAGATATCGGGTCCAGCGTTACCCCAAGATGCAAAAGATAGATTGGCAAAGAAAATAACCGAAATCATCGCCGAAGAAGAAAGAAAA
Organism: uncultured Candidatus Bathyarchaeia archaeon; assembly: GCA_964347765.1. Taxonomy (GTDB): domain Archaea; phylum Thermoproteota; class Bathyarchaeia; order Bathyarchaeales; family Bathycorpusculaceae; genus CAYGAG01. The sequence goes on along the minus strand of CAYGAG010000082.1, from coordinate 2,102 downwards.
GCCTTTAAGATTGACACGACGAGTATCACAGTAATGGTCTTCCGTGACATTCCTGTCCCAAACATTTACCTTGGAACAAAACCTCTCGCAAAAGTCTTGGAGACTCTTCCGAAAGCATAACGTGAGACGTAATCAAGGAGCCACACCCCTCTTTTTTTTCACCTAAGGCTTGCTGTGACGCTGTGCACGCTATTGGGTCTAAAATATCGCTGAAGGTTGAAAAGATCGCGCAAGGATCAGATAGTTACTTGGAGTAGGCTTCGAATACACTATTGGTAACCCTAACGAAAACAACAGAATCATTGGAAAACGTAAGTGACCTTACGATCCCACCTGCGAAAAGTGGTCAGGAAGAAGTCTATGGAAATGTGGTCGGGGGTGAGGTAGCATCGACGAAAATGGAGATGTCAGTTAATCTCCCGGTTTTCCTTGTCGCGTAGGTTTTCGAATGAACTGAGTAGTATTGCTCAAGCCCCCGCTGGCATAGTTCGGTCAGAACAACCTATGATAGAGATATCTATCGCAGAAACTCATTTTTCATTCAGTTATTAAGGATCCTCAACATGAATCACGAACAGGAGCTGCACTTCTTGCTTCCAACAACTAGGAACCAGGGGATGCGGTCACACTCATTCCCAAATTCCCTGTAGTGCTCCTTCATAGCTTGCTTAGAGGGTACAGGTTCCTCAAAGTTTGTGATAACGAAGCCTTTTTTGACCAGCATTTTGATGTAGTCTGACAGCGGACGATGAAAACTGTAGGTGAAGGGCCAATCTAGGTATTGCCAAACTTGCACGCTTCTATCGAAGTATCTGTCAACCTTCCAGTATATCCAGTCTTCTTTTCTTTGGCTGTCAGGAGGCACTCTTACCCATCCGTGAATCGGCGAGCTTGAAAAACATGGATGCATAATGGAGAAGATGAGCCTTCCGTTTTCCTTAAGAACACGATTAATCTCCATGATGGCTTTTCCTAGATCAAGCACGTCCATTAACGCCAGGTTCGAAATGACAATGTCAAATCTTTTGCTTCCCAGTATTTCCAGATTGGATACTGTCCCTGAATAATACAGGATTCCAAGAGGTGCTTCCTTCTCCTTCTGCTTGGCGATTTCAATGAACCTTTTCGATATGTCGACGCCAACTATCTTTGCGCCTTTCTTCGCCAACAACCTGCAAAGATAACCATTTCCGCAACCAGCATCCAAAATGGACAAACCGTCGACAGAACCCAACATGTGAAAGATTGCAGGGTCAACAATATATTGCCTGTTGAAGTCGCCCTGGTCCTTGGAAAAATCATTCCACTTTTCAGCTAGTTTATCCCATGCTTTCGAGATCTGTCTGTCAGTGATGTCAGCTTGTTTTAATGGAATATAGAACGATGTAGGTTGTGGTAGTTCACTTTCAGGGTCCAAGCCTGCACGTTTCTTCTGCATGCTTGGGTGTAGTTGCCAGGGGTGCTTACTCAAAAATTCAAGATAGTCCAAAGCCGGATGATATTCGCCACAGGCATCGCACTCAATGGCGTAGTAGCCTATCCACTTCCAGAATTTCTGCTTGGCAAACTTGTGACGTTTTGCACATGACAGGCAGACGAATCTCTTAGTTGTCTCGCACCAAGCTATTCCATTGAAATGTCTAGGCCTTCCACAAATGCTGCACACAAACCTCCAATGCCAATCACACCGTGGAAAATCGCCTTTAATGTCTCTGCTTGCTTCACGCAAATCATAGTGCTCATCAAATGAGTGAATTATTTGACAGTACTTACAAATCATCCAAGGAATCACCAAACACAGTCACGTCAACGAATTGACAAATCCCGATTTCACTCGAAATATATATGCATATGCGTAGAAAGTGGGGCGGATGGGATCTGAAACCTCCCACAATTTTGAATACCTCCGGCAAGCCCCTTCTTCTCTTCCAGAAATCATAATATTGCTTGCGCACGCTTCACATCTTCCAAAGAAGTAATTAATGAAAATTAAGACTTTATTTGTGAAGAAAATGAATGAAGAAGAATTCAGGAAGTATTTGAAACAGAAGGGAAAAAAACCAGCTGTAGTAGATAGAAATGTGGGTGTTTTAAAAGATTTC
>CAYGAG010000081.1:0-6740 GCA_964347765.1 uncultured Candidatus Bathyarchaeia archaeon | reverse complement strand
ACGCAAAATCCTTCACCGATCTTCCTGTAGTCAAAAACAGCCTTGTAGGTTCTTATTGCCCCCTCCTTTTCCAACTTCTTTATGTTGTAATGTATAGTTGCAGAAGGTTCGCTTATTGTTCTAGCTATTCTCGCTATTTGTGGTGTACAGTAACCTCCTTTGAACAGTCTAATCAACTTAGGCTTGATGTCTTTCATATTATTGAACAACGTTCAATTCAATAAAAGATTTTTGGCCTATATTTGAAGATTCTACAGATAGATAATTAAGAACAAGGGTGCCATTCTATAGTGGTGGTGAAAGCAGTGAAAAGATTGTCCTTTAAAAAGGTAAGCTCAGTTAAAGAAGCCTTTCAGACCGGATCAACTCTAAAGAGAGCATTCAAACAATTCAATTCCAGACTATCCTCAAACTTCAAAGCCCCAACGAAAACGATAGCTGACACTATACCTACTTACGGTAGTCTACAGACACAAAGGACTGCAACCACGGCACAGAAAATTGTGGCGATGAAACTGCTCCATGAGCACCAACGATACCGTTAGGTGTCCTGGAGGGTAGTATCTACACAACACAAATCGTAGAGCGCGCGCTAAAACTGATAGTCTGACTTTCTGGAATTTTGGTTCGGTCAGTCGCGGCTCGATTCGCCCATATAGCGCGCTATTCGACCATACCGCTACTCTACTTTGCCTAGACATCTTCCGCCTCTAGAAATGAATCATTTCTCATCTGCGTCTTCCTGAGTTTCAAACATCTCTATTGGAATCTTGTCTTCTTTGAGCTTCTGAGAACACCCGTTACTTCATTGATGTAGTGTATAATTCCAGCCTTATTCATTCCTTTGGTGAAAAGCTTAGGCTTAATCTCTTTCGAAAGCTTCTCTTCCTTTTTCCTCATCGTACAGCTCAAATGGATGCGGAAAGGTTCTACTCATATATAGAGCGCAAGCGCCTCCCGCAAACTCCTTCTTTTCCTCTTTGTAGCTTTCAATGCGTTGGTTTTAATGGGTAGAAGGGCTTTCTATCTGATAGCAAGTGAGGCAAATATGTCTGAGCGGTGGAATGAAGCCTACACCGAGAGAGTAGACATTTACGAGAGATTCGAAAGGTTCTATCATTCGGAAGAAGGTTATGCTCAGTTGGTGAATCAAAGGACGCCCTTGGGAAAAAAGGTTATTCTGGATGTTGGAGCCGGAACTGGTGATATGGCTATTTCACTTGCCAGATTTGGAAGAAAGGTCTATGCTCTGGAGTCATCTCCGCAGATGGTTTCTGTCATTATTTCCAAAGTCAAGGAAAGCGGGCTCTCCAACGTAGAGGTTTTGGCAGAAGATTGTGAGTGTATTTCTCTTGCTGGCTCCAGCGTGGATGTTGCCACAGCTTCGCACAGCATAGGTGCTACCGACAGGCTACTTTGTCTCAGAGAGATGGAGAGGGTGATCGTTGATGGTGGTCAGATATATGCATTTGAGAATTGGGCTTTTGAAGACAGTACATTTCAAATCATGAGGGAGCGAGAGTCTGTTGAATATGACAAAGCCTTTGTGAAGTTCATGACAGAGCAGGGCTTTGCAGTGTCTAAAGTAATTAAGGTGTACTGGGATTTTCCATCTATCCAAGAGGCCGCTCAAGTATTGGGTTTTCTTCTTGGTCCTAAAGCGAAGCAGTATATAACTAATAAGAGAATACGAAGAATAGACAACAGAGTATGCTTACTTGTCAAGATGATTCGGAAACGGTGATATAGAAACAGGCGTAAGTGAGGGGATCATGCTGAAACCCTGTTTTTCCCTTTAGATTCACACTCAAGACTAATATTTTTTTTCGTATTCGAAAATACAATTGAGAAAAGGCGGTTAACTTTTGAGAGAGCGCCTACGAGCAAACCATTAGACCCTAAAGTATAAGCTCAACCGTGTTCCTTATTTGCTCCATTCCCTTCAATCTTGTTCCATTGTCCAGAATCAGTATAGGTGTCTTGTCGATCCCTTCTATCCTTGCCTTTACTCTTTCTATAAATGAAAGTTCAGAAAGGTCAATAAGGTTAAAGGAGACTCCTTTATCTGAGAGAAAATCTACTGCTTCCTTATCTTCCGGAAAGAAACACCTTGTCACTCCCTTGCTAGTATATACACTATCACCTGTCAATGAACTACTCAAATGTGCAGTACTACAAGTTCCCCAACTCTCCACCGGTCTTGCACAGTCTATCTTCTCAGACCTAACCAGTAAATCCAAGCAACATCCCTCTAAAACACCTATTAGTAACCCAGAGATATAACCTTTGAGGAGTAGCCATGTGCGTGCCCTCTGAATTTTTTTAGGGCTTGGTAAGATAAAATTCCGCGAGCGATCAGGTCAGCTTCTTGATCCTGTACGCTACGTTTTCGGAAACATGCTTGATAAAGCAGGCCGACATGGATTCAGAACGCATAGGCAACGGCTCTGACAGACTGAACCATTGTGCATCTTCCAGCTCTTGTGATTTCGTGATTGAAGTCTTCTCTGCTTCAGCTCTGAATGCTAGCATAAGGAGACGTCGGTCTCTTGCAGCGTACGTCCTAACAAGCTTCAAATTTGAGACTTCTAATCCAACTTCTTCTCGAACTTCGCGAACAGCTGTCTCCTCCGCAGTACTTCCTGTTCTGATGTGGCCAGAAATTAGGCCCCAATACGGGTGTTTCCATCCAACTCCTCTCGCCAACAGTACGCTGTCAGAATTCGTGACCAAGACTAGGACTGCTGGAGACGGAGTTTCAAAGAACACATGATCACATGCACCGCAGTACTTCTCTTCACTTCCGTCATCAAGAGTTTTCAAAGCCAACGCTTTTCCACAAAAACTACAAAATCTCATATCTCTCACGTCACATAATCTCCTTTGATTGCGGATTTAGCTGAAACAATCTATTGAATCTACAGCAAGAAAAGATTTAACATATTCTAAGGCGGTATCATGCGTTAACCTGACACAGATTGTGGAAAAGAAATCAGAAGCACACACAATACTGTACGTACATAGCCAGTTTCAAGACGTGGCTTTCTTTCCGCAATGAGGACAGAAGTTAGAGTTTGACGGAATCGAGGATTCGCAATGTTGACAAACATTTGATGACGACCCTTTTCCTTCTTTGTCCTTGCCCTCAATTGCATCCACCAAACCTTCGGTGAAGCCTTTCGCAACATTCCAAGTCTTCCTTAGCCCCTTTCCGATGAGTTCACCAGTCTCTTCAGCCACAGTCTCGATCTTGGCAGGTTTGTCTTTCTTCTCAGCTTCAGATTGACTCAACTAACTCACTTCGGCATATACCTGAGAGCGTGCAAAACAGATAAGATTTCTGAATCATAAATCCCAATTTTTGGCAAAAAGCATTTTGGCCAGTCTAAGAAAGCTGCACGCCATGTTGTTTAATGTTTTTCCTGTTGAAGCGACATCTGTCATGTCGACTTTAGTGCGACCATCAACATGCATAGATTGGTTCCAGTTGACCACGAACCTGCATACCCGTCAACACATTGCCACTTCTTGTTCGGAACCGAAGTGCTGACTGTGGCCTTCACATATGTAATAGGCTACCTGAGCCACCAGTAGAGCCTGCAAAGCCACAATGTGTTTCTACCTATCTGTGCAGAATGAGAAAAAATATGATGACGGGAGGATTTTCCTGTTGACATCTAAGTCCCTACAGAAATGGTTTCGTATATCGTAATAAATCAGTTCTTCTGGAAACTGAAATATATCAAAAATCGATACATCCAGGATCAGAAGCAAACACGTGAAAACATGATGCGTGCACGGCCGAAATTGTGTGGAGAATAGTGTCTGCAGTGATGTGGTCGACCATTTCGAGAATGAACCCCGCAATCACCCATGCTTCGGTAAATCCTAATCCGGAATCCATATTCCAGCTTCACAAATGATATGTGTCTTCACGTGTCATTTCAATTCTGAGTAGGCATGTTACGTGATACCTTACTCGAGCAACAGCTTGTTAAACGTGTCAAATGTGTCAGGTGTGGAAAGAAAAAGACTGTTAATGACGATCAATTATGCGACAGCTGTAGTTTTACAGTAAGCCTTGAAAACATTATCGATGATCGAAAGAGCACTCAATGACACCGAGTATCTCTGTTCATCCAACAACGAGCACTCTATACACAAAGACCAAATGTCAACAGTCTTCTATTAGTTCCTCTTCTCCCCATAAACACAGTGATCCCCAAAAACACTTCATCCTTGAGGCCGATGATATGAAAAAAGACCAGCAACAGATAGAACGCTTAAACCACAATTTCACGAGTGTCGTTGACCCTTATCCATTTACCAAATCTGAAAGTTCACAAGAAGAATGAAAGATATCTATCGTCAGCTTTGTTTCTACATTCTATCTTTCTTGAGAAGCAATTCGCGTTCTATGTACTCCTGGTTATACATCTTGCTTATCTTCATGAATCTCCTCAAGCCTTTCTCAGTCTTTTTCTTGTAGATATCTATCTCTCCTTCAAACAAATCTAGAATTGCCTCAACCTCTTGTGAAGAATGCATATGTGGGTTCATCACTGCCAAAGCAGTAAAACCTCTGGACTTAAATCTCGGAATGAGCGCCGCCAACCATCTCCTAGTAGAGAGAGCCTGATGCTGTAACAGAACGTCTGAAACAATCTCTAGACAGACTCTTCTCGCTACCTTTGGTGTCCTGTCCAGTTTGCGGAAAGCAGAGGACAGAGCGATGCCAATCTCAGTTAAGTTTTCGACCCCATTCAGTTTGAACACGTTGGGCAAGTCTTTGACGATCGAGTCTGCCTCAGGATTGCATATAAAGAGATAGAAATTTGACTGGAATTCCTCTACGAGATTAATCAATCTGCTGGCATCGATGGTAACATGGAAAACTGTCTGACCCTCTTTTGCCCCTGCTTCAAGAAACCTCTCTATCAGTAGATCTCTTTCGTCGCACGAAGGTGACGTCAGTATCACCGCATAATTGTCAGGTATTCCTCCGACGAGTAGGTCATCAAGATCCTCGTATCCAGTTGTGACGGGGATTCGAGAAACCACTCTTGCAGTCTCAGGTGTTATAGGTTCTCTACGAGGTGTTGATCTTTGCAAGATAGCCTCGCACAGGTTAGCTAGCGTCGTACCTTCGTCAACCATCTTCTCCAGAGACTTGATAGTTGCAGTGTCCTTCCTTTGCATCATAAATTTGATCCTCTGAAATCGATACAGATCTTTCCTCTTCAACTGAAGATTGTTCCTCAACTCATCTTTGATCGTTTCTTGTTTCAGTAGATTGGATATCAAATCCACATTTTCCTCAAAATCTTTGAACGGCAAATAGCCAAGCTGGGTAAGTGTTGTCAAGCTTATATGCTCAAGAAATAGGACAAATAACTCCCGCGCAGGATTGATTTCATCAGACTGTAGAGAATTTCGACATCCTTCTAATGCAGAGATCGCTCTTCCCAGGTGATTACTAACGAAACTTGCATAATGCCTAACATGCATGAATCTTGAGTGCACTAAGGCATCTACGTATTCCCTGACCTCAGTCTCTCTCCGATATTTTCCAGGATTTCTAGTTATTACATTATATATTGTAGAAGCAAATTGATCCAGCAAGTTGCTTGTCAGTCTCAACTTCACTTCTTCATCAATTAGAGCCCTAACTAACCCATAGTTGACAACCTTTGTGTCTCCGTCGCTCATTGTGATTGACAATATCTCGGGATACGTCAACCTGTAGTTCTCAGCAGCTTTCGTATCATACTTCTTTAGAGCATCATACAACAATGATTGAATATCAAGAGTGTTCATTCCTGTCTTGAGTCTAGGTTCAATCTCTTGCACTATCCGAAGAGCTGAGTCAAAAGAGACACCTAACTTTGGACCCAGAAGTGAGCTGACTATCTTTCCAATTCGAAATGGTTGCTTCTGTTCGCTTCCTGACTTGATGACATACCTTATCCTCCTGTCAAACCTTGTTTTGAAAGATTCTTCAAGTCCAACTGGTCTAAGCTTACGAAGCAGACCCTCCTGAAGCTTGAAACTGTCAATGAAAGATTGCACTTCCTTCTCAGCCGATCTTCTGATTCGAAACCCTTCTCTCTCAGAACCCTCCATCTTCTCGCCAGAGACAGATTCCAGAATCCCGATCTTGACAAATGTTGAGACAAGATCTCCAATCCTGTCTTGGTAGTTACCACCTTTCGTTGTCAAGGCGGGAGAAATCTTAAGTTTCGCGGCTAACATTTCACCGATCTGCTTTCCATTAAGAGCTTTCTTCCCAGCTTCCAGCAGTATATTAAGGATCAATAATGAACTTACAGGTCTCTGGCCAACTGTCACCAAGAAAGCAAGTGATCCGAACGGTTCATCCAGAGTTCCGTCAGCTGACAAAGCCTGTGGGAATTCCGTTTCAATAGTCTCTACAAAATCGACAAATTTCCTCCGTTCATTTCTAAACTTAGCAAATTCCCCTTCTTTCAGCATGCTTTCGCCAAGTCGTGAGATCAGATTCTTCAAGACAAGACACAGTTAGGTAATTTCCGAACTACCAAATAAACACTATTCCCGTAAATCCCGTTTTCCCGAAGTAACATGTTGTTTCGGGCACAACATACTTTTTTTTCCAGTTGAAAGCACTTGTGTGCATCTACGCTAATAAGATTCGCATTACGTTAGCGACGATACCTTAATAATCTCCTTTCAATTATGGCTAGTTGGTCATGAACAAGCCC
>CAYGAG010000080.1:0-6830 GCA_964347765.1 uncultured Candidatus Bathyarchaeia archaeon | reverse complement strand
CGCGATGCGTTATCAAGTCTTCGGTTTTTCTTCCTCGTAGTTTTTCCTGAGCAACTTTCGGGTATTTTCCAAATCTTCGCCAGATCTTATTGGAAAGCCCTTCCATTCGCCATCAGCATCATAGGTATAAACTACGAAATGCTTTCTTCTCGGGGCTAGATAAGCAAATACTCTACCCTTGAATTTTATCGATATATCGTATTGTTTAGCTTCTGTTCTAATGTCCTTTTCATCCCAGCTTCGAATATCATCAAGCAGTGCTGCTGCAGTCTCTTTCATACTCTCCTCCGTTATGTAGGCTAGTCTCTTGTCGATTGTTGGAATCTCGAGAGCTTCTGGTCTTGATGGGATAGTCAGCTCTTTGAATACCGGGATAGTTTCATTTGGTTTATCATCAAATTCTATACACTGGTAAGTGAAGAGAGACACAGGAATGTCTATCCACTTGCATCTGTTGAGCAATAAGGACGAAAAACTAGGGGCAATCAGAAACAGTCGAGGTTTCTGGGTGGGATCTATTCTTTTGTTTTTGTAGGCTCTGGCGTATCCCTCGACGTTTCTGGAGATATAGTCATAATAGTCTAATCCTTGCGCCAACATTCCATCATCTTCTACGACTTTCAATTCCGCTACAACCAAGGCTTTTCCGGAATCCACAAACAACACGTCAAAGGGACCTCTATCCGTTCTTCTTTGGTGGTCAACGTAGACAAGCCCATCTTCAATGAGAACTGAGCTGTTGCCTATCATTTCTTCCAGTTGTTGTTCCGATACATCTACAACCTTGTATTTTCTCATTTCTCTTCTGCTGGTTGTTTCCTCTCATTCATATTTTAGAGTTTCTGGCGTTACAGAGATTTGACCTTGCACGCTATGTTTAAACGCGTGCGCACATAGGCTAAGCTTTTTCTTTGGTATCTACCCAACCTAAATATCGACAAGTATACTACCATCCTGAAATCTCGGGGAGAACGGATGTAGATGTCTTTTCCGGACGACGTTCTTTTGGCGGCATGGAAGGTCGCTGGACCTGAATGGAGCAAAGGTGGGAAGTGCGAGAGATGTTGGAAGACGCTCTCATGGAAAAACAGAGGAGAAGCTGGTGCATGGGGCGCATGGGAAGCTCATCCGAAAACGAGCATGGATGCTGGTGGTTCAGACACGGTGTCCAGCTGTGAGATACTATGCTTGAGTTGTTACAAAGCAACCCGAGAGGTGACCCCCTATCCTTCCTTGGAGGAGCTGGAAACCAAGGCAGTTCAAGCAAAAAGAGATTTCGGCGAAGAAGCGAAACGAATGTTTTCTCAAGGAAAGAATACCGTTGAAATAGCGCAATCTCTTGGGATACAAGATCTGCCTTTTGAAATGCTCATTGAAGTTTTGGGCTTTAGTAACATCAAGGAGTGGGAGAGAGCAGCATCTCGCATCCGCCAAAAACAGAGGGCAAAGGACAAAGAGGGAAGGACTCTGAGCAAGCAAAGGAAGAAATGCCTTCAGAGGGACAACTATCAATGTGTTGCTTGTGGCAAAGAAGCACGAAACGTTCATCATATGATCCCTTATCTCAAGAGTCATTCCCACAAACTCGATAACTTGGTGAGTTTATGTGATTTGCACCACGATGCTATACACTGCAACCTCTCAATGTATCAGCAGAAACAGATTGACAGAGTAAAAGAATACATCAAGGCTGTGAACAAAAGATTTGGAAAGTCTCTGATACTAGCTCCGTCATTCGAAACCAAAGCTGGGACTACTTATTATCACATACGAGAACAAAACTAATCTGCGTGCGCACAGAAACTGTTAACTCTAGGTTTTAACCTTCTGAAAAATGACGTGTGGGAAGAAAAGCTTGAGCCAAGAGGAAGAGTATGTTCGGTGCGACCGTTGCTTTGAGCATTTTCCAGCTGAGGAATTAGAAGAATGCCCCTCCTCATGGCATGAGGTCAAACATGGCATCACAATTGGCCATCAGTTTTGTTCAGACTGTTGTGTAGAGGTTTTTCAAAACGAAGGATGCCAAAGCGATGTCGGAAACTGTGATAGAGCAACCAAGCTTATGGCAGAACATCTCAAGAACTATGCTGAGAAAAAGGGCTTCTCGTCTTATGAAGGAAAGGAACACGTTTACCTCGATGCTTTCAAAGCTTTCTGCTTAGCAGATTTCAGCGTTTCGCCAGAAGAGATTTTCGAAGATGAAGCCTCTCTTTTGCCAGATGAGCTCGAGTTCTTTGAGGGAAAAGAAACATTCATGGTGAAACAAGTCGATAAGAAATTTAGCTTTTCCAAGGTTCTAGTCAGCGAGGTTCTAGAGGCTTTTGAGGATTTGGGTTGCTACAAAGATAGATTCTACTTTCTCAACAAGCGGCACGTATTAGTCGTTACTAGTGACGGCATGTGGGGGGCACTAGCACCAAGAACCGAGGAAGCCTTTGATGTTGAAAGAAGCAGGTTTATTGAGGAAACCCGCTATGGTCATAAATTCTTTGAACTAGGCAAAGAGGATGGTTTTGTATTAGTCGATACGAAGATGATGGAGTTTGACTGGTCTAAGTTAACAGACCAAAAGTTTGTTGAATTGTGTTGTGATATTGTTAAGTCATTGCCACAAGTAGCGAAAGTAAGAATCACCGAAGGGACAAGTGACTTAGGTCAAGACATTGAAGCAATTGAAGTGATATCTAGCCTTGTTGGTAAGATTAAACAGAAATTGACAATACAATGCAAACATTTCCTAGCCAGAAAAGTCGCATCGTCAGATATTGCACAATTGCCAAATTCATATTCTCAACTCAAGTTCGATGTGTTTTGGTTAATGACTGACAACTATTTGCTTCCAAGTTGTCATAGAATGCTTGATGCTTGGGACAAGGATGATGATCTTCCCTTCAAGGTAGTTAGGTGGGACCGAAAGAAGATCGAGGACTACTTGCGAAACCAAGCAGAAATATACACTCGATATTTTGGCTAATCACGCGCGCCAAAAGCCTATAGGTCCAAACCTTAAACAAAGAGTCTAGGCGTTAGTCGGAACAGGGGAAACTGCGTGTTCAGACATACACTGACATTTGATAAGAGAACTTTGAAGGAAAAAGCTGGTTACTTGTATGATCTGATGGAATGTCCTAGAGACATTTCCGAAATTACTAGTAGAACGAACAATAGAAATACAGCCGAATACGAAGAGAATGAGAAACTGAAGCCACTTGTCAAGGAACTCCGAAGTGAACCACTTTGGAAAAAACTTCTTAGAGTCGGAGCGCTCTTCAGCCGTATAGGATACTTAAATGCAACTCCTTATCATTTCGAAAAGACCATAGCACGATTTTTCTTCAAGAGCTTCCCGCAGGGTAGAATCTGGTTTGTGGAAAGAGATGAAGAAAAAATAGGGCGAATGTTCCAGAGAGAGAATCAGCTTGCTGAGAGAATATTCGGGCTTGAGGCTGTCTTGACGGGCAAGCGTCCTCAGAATATGTCTGGGCTTCAGATCTACGATACGCTACAGGATTTTGGGTTGACACTTGCCCTAATACTCAACTTTCCTAGGATATATGGTGCCAATGTCTACACCTTATGGGGGAGTTTTCTGTTCATTCCTCAACTCCCTCTGAACTTGCAGCGTGAATACAGACTTAATATAACAGATGCTCTTCATGGAAACCTCGATCTACTCTACTCTGATGATACGACGATTTCAAGTGGTCCAAGACCTCAAATTGATTATTTTGCGGGGGACATTCTTCCCAAATACTTGGATTGGTATGTAGATCACCTTGGAAGATTGGTGGATTTCGTATTCAGAAGACCACGTCTGGAAGACTTCTATTTGCTATCCTTAACCTTATCGAGAATATGTGTGGAGACTTATTCAATACAGACTTCATCGTCAGCATTCTTACGCAAGATCACACTCTTCAATCTACTTGATAAGTATGCAAGTCTAGTGAAGAGATCTTACAGTTAAGTATTAATGATGTTGAAATCTGGAAGCGAATACTCTCAACGTCAACTTATGAGGATAAGATAGCGCATTATCTACAAGAAGTAGACAGAAGTGTGGGTTCTTCCTTCAGAAGTGCTGGGAGGGCGCTATATAATGACAGTGCTGACATTCTTTCCTTGGATCGCAGCTCAAATCTGACCGAAGAGGAAATCAGCAGTTTGCTGAGAGCCTACAGAAATTCCCATCATGGATATTTCCTACGGTCAAATGAAAGAGAGCTTCTGCTATCTCACTCGGGTAACATATCAAATGCTCTCCCAGATCTAAGCATAATTCTGTGGAATGCATTATTGCAGGATCCCAAAGGTTTTATCAGCGCATTGTCCTAGCATGCCAGAGCTCTCTCTTCTGATTCAGCGTGCTTGCATCCAGCTGGTGATGCCCCCGGCAACCTCCTGTTTTTGTGCTTGTCGAGAGCTTCGAATCTCCTGCTCAGCGACTATTGCGCGCATTGATATAGCCAGACTGCGTATTCTGCAACTAAGACTGGATAGTTTTTTATCCGTTCCAACATTTTAGTAGTAGAGGAGGTGAAGGTTGTTCATCTTTACCTTCTGCCACCTCTGACATGAGGTATGCAAAATGAAGAAATTACATCGAGACACAATTCATGAGTTCTATTGTCAGAGGTGGCTAATCCCTATCAAGTGGGTATTAGTAAATTGGCATTAGAAGATAGAGGTCTCGGTGTTCCCTTTTTTTCTAAGATCACGCTCATGGTGCTAGAGAACAGTGCAAGAGTGTTAATGCATGGATAGCCTTTTTCTTAGCGATTTTACAACACTTCTGACTTCTTCACTTGTTATCTGCCTTCTGGTGCCTGTCAAAAGCCAAGGGCCTATTACGACCTCTTGCTTCGCTCGTGGCACTATGTGGAAGTGAAGATGCCAATCTGGACTTTCATTAAAGGAGCACACGTAGATCTTTTCAGGAGCAGAATCTATGGATATGAGACAGGCTTTGAGTGGTCTGAGAACTCGATGAACTGTCAACATCATTTCAGATGCCGTGCTCTCGCTCAAGTCATCGAGTTTTTCAACATGCTCAAATGGTTGAAGAACCAGATGACCAACAACGTAAGGCTCAAAGCTATGATTTAGGAGAAACTTGTTCTCAAAATTCGATACAAAATAATCCTCTAACCTCAAGCCTCTTGGATCTCTTCCTTCCATTTTCTCTCGAAAACCTCTGGCTTCTTCTGACAAAACTTCATTTTCAGCCTTCCTTATTCCATAGGCAATCGAAAGAAGGCACCCTCTGCACATGTAATCACCTGCTTTTTCACAGTTCACCCAGAAACTTAAGCTTTTGTGGATACCGCGTTCAAGTGTGCTGAGCAATGCGCGTGCATAAGGGCTAGGTGTCTAATGTTCCATTTCGTCTTGGTTGATAGAAGCTAGAGTGTAAGATAGAGGTCTACTGAAACATTCGCTGTGAATACGGTTCCGTGTGTTCCACCCGAAGGAGTCACCCAAATTCCCGGGATTGGCTCATGAATATCTTCTGTGCTAACTATGGCAACTGCTTGTCCACCACTGCTGCAAGAGAAATAGACATTGGTTGACGGCATTGTGCTGGGAAACTCCGGGGTTCGGTAGTAGAAGCGATATTGTATGCCACTTACACCTGGGTTGATGGTTCGGATGACCAGTGCACGTATGCTACGGCCTTTTTCCATCCCTCAACATTCGCTTCACACAGAAGCTTGTGGTCGTCACCTACTGTAAGGTTGATAGCTTGGTTCTCGGTTGCCGTCACGACTGTGGATCTAGGTTGCGTAGCTATCTTCAGATTCCCTTGCTCGTCAAGTGGTAAGTTAACTACATCGACGAAAGCAGGCTCTCTTCCTTTTTGCGCTTGTGTAAGGTAAAATAGACTGCTGAGTAAGATCTGGATTGCTCCAATAGATAGCAATACCAAATGCTTTTTCTGAATCATCGTATCACCTCCATTCTCCAGACTGTGAGAAATTCAGCATATCATCTGAGGTTCCATTAAAGATTTAAGGACAGGCAGTATACTCGCAGAACAAGTTGGGCAGTTAGGAGGCTAAGACATGCAAGGGTTAATTATCAAAGAGCCTTGGATAACCTACATTCTAGAGGGACGCAAGACCTGGGAAATACGAGGTGGAAATTGTAGGATCCGTGGACGCATTGGGCTGGTTCGCAGCGATTCTGGACTAGTTGTTGGCACAGCGAAAATTGCGGATTCTCTGGGGCCGTTATCAGATGAGAAGATGAGGGCAAACATCTCTAGGCATTGCATTCCTCTGAGGGATCTAGCTGCCGTTAGAAATCGTTACAAGAACATCTATGCATGGGTTCCTGCAAATGCTACGCCATGATCGCTAGTCTACAGCGAGTAAACGAGAGGATCTGGACTGTCCAGCTGCATTCAGTCAGGGTAAACTACCTGCGCCAACGGAAACACCTCTCCCATAAACTGAAGAATCCGAGGTTGGAGAAGATCAGCTCTGTACTCTGCGACACTGGTTCGCTACGAACCTCTACCACCAGACCAGGGATATTCTATTCGTGAAGAATGCCCTAGGTCACAGGTTCGTTGGAAACACCATGGTCTACATCGACCTTGAACAGGCAATCTACGGAAGGATTCAGGATGATAATTTCACCGTGAAAGTCGCCACTAATCTATCACAGGCCTGCCAACTCTTGGAAGCCGGATTCGAATACGTAGGCAACATGCACGGACACGAGCTCTTCAGAAAACGGAAACAGGTGACCTTTACCCTAAAAGCCAACATTTAGATGTGACCTTTACGTTTGTAAAGTTTTATATCTGAGACTCAGTTCTACACCTA
>CAYGAG010000079.1:0-6834 GCA_964347765.1 uncultured Candidatus Bathyarchaeia archaeon | reverse complement strand
GTAAAGATCTTGCCAGACGCTGAAGAAGAAACCCAAGTTAAAGGTGTTCAAGTCTTTCGTGCAAGCATCATATATCGCCTGGTGGATGATTATCTGTCCTGGTTAAGAAAGGAGCGACAGGCAGAGTTGGAGCACGAGTTTGGAAGACTGGCAATGCCCGGGAAGATGCGCATCTTAGAAGGCTACGTATTCAGGAGAGCTAAACCCGCAATTGTCGGTGTGGAAGTCTTGGCGGGGAAGATAAAACCTAAGTACAAACTTGTGAGAAGTGAAGACGGAGAGGAAGTGGGGGAGATCCAACAGATTCAAGAGAAAGGAGAGGCTCTAGCTACTGCACAACAAGGCATGCAAGTCGCGATCTCAATTGACAAACCTATGGTGGGAAGACACATCTTCGAAAAAGATGTTTTATACGTGAAGATTCCCGAACGACATGCAAAACTGCTCTCAACAACCTTTTTGGACAACCTGACTTCGGAAGAGCAAAAGGTTTTGAAGGAATATATAGAGCTTATGAGAAAGAAGACGCCGTTCTGGGCAGCTTGAAACCAAGAGAGAGCGAAAAATCAGGATCAAAATACATTACTTTCCTTTGCGCTTCACCTTCTTCTTCACCTTCTCAAGCTTCTCCTTCCTCTCTTCAATACTCCGGAAGTCCGCGTATACTGGCCGGGGAATATTTGTTCTTGGAAAGTAAATGTCTGTCTTCCCCTCCGGTGGCACAAGTGGATACCGAACCTTTCTCTTCTCATATAATCTGGTATGAAAGAGCCAAATGGTAAGAACTATCACCGCTAACGACGTCAGACCCATGACAACAGACCGCACAAGTATAGCCACAAAGAGCCACAATCCCTCAACAAAAAAGACAGACAACACGCCAGCTAGCACAGCAAGCCTTTTCCATATACCCAACGGATATCCCAATTAGACCTTCTCAGAACCAACTATTACACCTTGTGTTACGACAGAGATAACACCAAGACCGACAACATGGATCTTTGTGCCCAACAATCCGTGCGTCATCTCTTACAGCAGCGGCTTTGCCCTAACTCCCATTTAAGAAAGAAAAGCCTCATCTGAAAACACTCACGTTTTGATAGGATACACGTCTTCAGCCGACAACGTAGAGTAAAGTGAAGCGAGAATTGGGCTTGACAAGGACGAAATTCCTTCTCTACAAAAGATGCAAATATCAGGAAGCAGCTCAGGATGCTCTTTTCAGGAGCATGACTAAGCGTTCCTTTCCGGATCGAGCGTTTCTAGTTCTGCGTCAACCTTCTTGCTTAATGATACTGTTGCTTAGGTCTGATAGATGCTTTGGTCGGAGTAGACTTCGACTCCTGTATGTCCGATTTGATAGGGTCTTGGAACCGAATCAACTTCAGTGCCACGCATTTTCAGAATTCTGACTGCTCGTTCTCCTGTCCCAAGCGTCTGCAAAAGTACGGCACCGTGAGACAAGTACTCCTCTGGCTGAACCTGTCTTTCTTCGCCTATCGACATAGCTTCACTGGTAATAAGGCAGGTAGCACCTACTCTTTCCAACGCTTCATAGATGTCCAATATCGCCTGTCTTTTCTCTGCTGCTTCGGGAAAGCGGAACAAAAGACCAGAGATCGAGTCGAGCACAATTCGTTGGGCACCGAGATCGCCAATAAATCTGTCAATTGCTCGCGACTCATCAAACGTCGTGAAGATACTATCTATCAAGCGCTCGCGCGCAAGTTCCTTTCCGCCAACCTGTAATTTGCCGACCTTAGCCTCTTCTGGAATGCGTCGGACATCCGACGCGTCTATAAAAGTGAATTTCTGGGCTTCCTCCAATTTTTTGAAGTCCCAACCGAAGGCGAGCATCTCTTCTAAGAAGTGGGACTTACTCTCATCAAGACTTATGTAGACGATCTTCTCGTCCTGTTTGGTCGCACCATAGTGCAGGAATTGTGAGCAGAAAATCGTCTTTCCAGTTCCCGGTCCACCGGTCACCAATATTATTCTTCCTCCTGGAAATCCTCCTCGCAGCATAGCGTCAAGGCCGGATATTCCAGTTTCAACTTTTCTGATTACCATTTTTTTTCACCATCAACCATATGTTTTCTATGTCAATATTTGGAGACATTCTGAGAAGCGGTATATAACTATTGCGTGATCCAACCTGTAAACATGTTTGCGCCTTTAAGATTCCAATAACCTTCTTAGTTCTTTCAAGTCCAATGTGTTGACGATGTCGCTTCTTTCCAGCCACCCACGTCTAGCTGTGGCAATTCCGAGCTCCATGTATCTAAGATGATCCTCACTGTGAGCATCTGTTGCTATTGACAATTTTGTGCCATAGTCCCTAGCCCGGGAGCAATCTAAATCGGACAAATCCAGACGATTGAAGAAAGCGTTCAACTCCATAAAGACATCTAGCTTTGATGAGACTTCGAAAACTTTCGGCAAGTCAATTTGATACGGATCCCGTCTATTTATAATCCTGCCAGTTGGATGACCTAACACGTCCACGTAGTCGTTATGAATTGCCGTCAGAACTCTCTCGGTCATTTCCTTTTCTGATTGTCTGAAGCCGGAATGGACGCTTGCTATTACGATGTCTAAGTCCTTTAGAACATCATTTTTGATGTCCAGCCTTCCGTCTGAATCGATGTTGACTTCTGTTCCTGACAAGATGTTGAAGCCTTGTGCACTGCGATTCAGACTCTCAATCTCTCTAACTTGTTTACGGATGTCTTCTTCAGCCAGCCCATGAGCGATTTTCAGGGTCTTGGAGTGATCGCAGATGCCTATGTATTCATAGCCGAGAGATCTAGCTGCCTCCGCCATGTCTCTTATAGAACAGATACCATCGCTCCATGTAGTATGAACATGAAGATCCCCCTTTACGTCTCTATATTCGATCAGGTGAGGCAGACTTCCGTCCAACGCAGCCTCCACCTCTCCTCGATCTTCTCTAAGTTCAGACGCAATATAGCCCAATCCTAATGCCTTGTAGATGCTTTCTTCATTCTCGCCAGCGATTTTCTCATTGGTTTTCTTGTCAAGAAGACTGTACTCACTTAACTTCCAATTCTTTTGCAGAGCCAGTCCTCTGAGTCTTATATTGTGCTCTTTGGAACCCGTGAAGTACTGAAGGGCTGAGCCATAACTTCCTTCCCCTACGACTCTTAGATCTACTTGTAGGTTATTAGTTAACACAACGGTGCTCTTGGTCCTTCCTTTCGCCAAAACGCTCTTTACCTCAGGCATCCGCGTGAAGAACTCCATGACTTTCAACGGTTCTGTAGAGGTTGCCAATATGTCCACATCCCCTATGGTTTCTTTTCTTCTTCTAATAGACCCTGCTAGACTGACTCTTGTCACAGATCTCAGGCTCTTCAGTTTCTTCTCTATCTCTTTGGCAACCGGAAGTATAGACCCTAGAAGGAATCTCTTTTGAGCGTTTCTGTACGTCTTGATTGCTCGAAGTATATTTTCTTCTGTCTTCCCTCTGAATCCTGCAAGATCCCTAAGCTTTCCCTGTCTGGCTACAGTTTCCAATTCGCCTACACTGCCTATCTTGAGTTCTCTATGTAGCCTTAACGCAGTTTTCGGACCGATCCCCTCGATCTCTACAAGTTCTCTCAGACCCTGTGGAAGCTCTTCCCTTAGCTCTTCCAGATAACCAAGCGTTCCGGTTTCCAACATTTCTTGTATCTTTGATGCGATACTGACTCCTACTCCTGGAATCCTCTCCAGCTCGCCCCGCCTATGTATAGCTGTGATGTCTTCTGAAAGCGTCTCAACGCGTTGGGCGGCTCTTCTATACGCTCTTGGTTTGAATTTCGACCCTTTTATTTCCAGCAGATCAGCTATCTCGTAGAGTTTGCCAGCGATCTCTCGATTCTTGATTTTTGATGACTTAGCCATTCACCACTGTACCTCCATTAATTCGTGAAAGAAACATGTTGATGGTCTAGCTTACGCTGCACCTTACTTATCTGTCTATATCTTGAGGGGCCACTAAACGGTAGAAGAGATCTGAAGCAGACTTGCTTTTGTCACACTGATGGACTGTCTTGATCTGTATGTCGCACGCAGGTATGCGAAACAATAGACAAGAGATCGATGGCTAGAAGATTTCAAGAGCCGTAATAGAAACAGACAAGTCTCTACTTACTCCTCTACTATGTGCCGATCTCTTTCGTCTTTTGATCGAACACCTTTCTCAATAAGGATATTGGCAGGAGTCCGTTTGCGGTGATTGTGTCGTGGAAGAATTTTTCGCTGTATTCCGACCCCATCTTCTCCTTTATCTTGCCTCTTAACTGCAGTATCAGATGCTTTCCTAGCAAGTATGATATAGGTTGACCTGGCGTCTGTGTATAGCGGCGAACCTCTGCAACAGCGCCTTCCCGTGACATTCCAACCTCTTTCATCAACATGTCAACTGCCTCATCAAAACCGAGTTCACCGCGAGACAATTTCACATCCAGAATTATCCTTACAGCACGCCAGACCGCATCATTGATCTGTATCAACTTTGATTTCAATCCAGTTACGAATCCATGTTCCATCATCATCTGTTCACAATAGTGAGCCCAACCCTCAACCGTCTCTGTCCCTCCAGCAAGCAGATGTACCAGAGAGCTTCTGTTTGACATTGTCAGCTGGAGGAAGTGTCCTGGATAGGCCTCGTGCACAGCAGTGTTTCGTACACCTGCATAGTTCAAGTGTTTACCAAGGTTTGCCATGTCTTTCGGGCGAGTGACGATGTACTCGCCTATCATCGGTTTGTCGAACCTT
Organism: uncultured Candidatus Bathyarchaeia archaeon; assembly: GCA_964347765.1. Classification (GTDB taxonomy): domain Archaea; phylum Thermoproteota; class Bathyarchaeia; order Bathyarchaeales; family Bathycorpusculaceae; genus CAYGAG01. Next base: position 2,052 of record CAYGAG010000079.1, on the reverse strand, counting down.
GAAGGCATCATTAGGGCTGCAAAAGGAATGAGAGGCGCTATAAAAGCAGGTGTCTCCTCAACAACCAGCTTGTCTTCTTCATGGACTGTGGCAAGATCATTTTCGACGACAAAACGTTTCGCCTCTTCCATAGCTTTGCGCGTCGCCCCCAGAGCCTCTTCGAAAGTCTTAGGTGCGTCCTCTTCAATCATCTTCATAACTTCATCAACGCTTTTGCCAGGAGCAATCTGCGAAGCGACATGTTCCCTTTCTTTCTTCAACTCTTTAAGATATTGAACGCCGATCTGATAGATATCTTCGGAACTCATTCCGAGATCTCGCAGTTGGATCAGCTTTTCAAACTTCTCTTTGCCCGCAGCCCAATCTTCAATCGTGTTAGACTTCAAACTCTGAAGCCATTCCATGTGTTGTTGCAGAGGTTTATCCAGATCTTCCGTTGTTTTCACAAGCCGAGCGTGAAGCTCCTCTGGAATCTGTCCTTTCGATGCTCCAACAATGAACTGGAACAGTGCAGGTATTTGCTGAGCTGATTCAACGGCAACCTCAGTCCATAGTCTTACAGGCTTGGATTCTTCGAATCTTGATTGAAACTCCTTCAGAAATTGAGGAACTTTCTCAAGCCTGGAGATGACCGCATCGATCCTTTTCTCCAAAGGCGCATAATCCCGGGTTATCAGAGTGAAAAGCGCGCCGCCAACAGTGGCGAAAGCGTCCGGGTCTAGTTCATGGTGGCGAAGCTCGTAGAACTCGAATTTCTCCATTTCAAGGGCTCTTTTCAATATTTGGTGATCCATCTTACTGTCGTCTTTAAGATTGCTGAGATCTATTGTTTCTTCGATACGTTTGACGTGGTCTTCAAGGATTTTCATGTTATTACGGATATGCGCCGTGTCGCCTTTCGGCAACAGATGATCATAGGGGTCGTGAAGACCAAGATGGCTGGCGAAATCGGGGTTCTTCTCAAAGAACTTATCAAACATATCAGTTATAATTTGACGGAACTTATCATCTTCATTCAAGCTTTTTCAGCCTCGATCGATAGAAAAAGATGGAATAATAGTTAAGCTTTGGGTAGTAGTCTTTGGACAGATCAGGTTGTGTGGAGCACACACTCAAGCATAGCACTCACCTGTCTCTCCGCAACATGCAAGCCCACATCATGACGGTGGAAAAACAAGGTTTGATACGGGAAATCTTTTAGCCTTTGAAGCTACTTATTACTAGAATTACTACGGCAAGGAGATACGGGGACGTGCGCCCAAGCGAGTTTGTTGGTTGTGCTGAATTCCCATGCGCAGATGTGAACACGGATCGTTACGTTGTTCCAGACATTGAGGTTGATTCTGACAGGATCAAGATCATCATGATTTCCGAAGCCTCACCTCCAGATCTACGAGACTATTTCTACGTTGAGAACGACCCCTTCTATTTCAAAACAACCGCACAAGCTTTTGAAGATGCAGGTTTCAGTGTTTACTCTGCGAAAGACGTGTTAGACTTAGGCGTATATATTACTACAGCCATAAAGTGTGGTAAGACTGGATACTCCATATCCAGCAAGACTATCGAGAACTGCTCAGGCATCTTGGAGAAAGAGATGGAGCTTTTCCCACGTGTCAAAGCCATTCTGCTTATGGGCGATACAGCCATAAAGGCAATGAACTACATAGCTCGGAGAACCAGTGGAAAAAGGGTAATTCCAAGCGGCTCCACATACAAAATACGGAAGAACACGTTCTTCTACAAAGAGACAACAGTTTTTCCTTCATACTTACAGACTGGAAAGAGCTATCTGATTGAAAAATCCAAAAGGAAGATGATCGCAGAAGATATCAAAGCTGCACTGACAATATTTACCGAATAAATTCAGATGCGGGCATTGATTCATGATTAGTATAAGAGAGGCAGACGAGAACGACAACGAAGCACTCATTGAACTCACCGTAGGTGTCCTATGGGCACAAATCTAGTCATTGGGCATGATAGCTCGCCCGATTTCTTTGCTCGTTCTAAGGCTTTTGAAGATTGGCATGTTTTTGTTGCCCACGAACA
>CAYGAG010000078.1:0-6934 GCA_964347765.1 uncultured Candidatus Bathyarchaeia archaeon | reverse complement strand
ACACAGTTGGTAGGCAAATTATCATAATACCATTGCAAGACTCCTTTCTCAGCCGTACCACCATAACGGACTAGACGCCCATCAACATTCCAGACCAGACCGCAAAACCCACAGTCCCCAATGCCAATCTGGCAATTGTTGGCGCAGATTCCACAAGACAGACCGCCTGCATCTTTAGGCGGCCTCTCAGGCAAACCGAAAGCAGCGCGACTTTTCCTATGAACCGCCTTCGTCTTCTCTAAGGATTGTTTGGGTTCTCGTCTTATGCACTCTAGACAAACTCCTAAGGTATCTGAGACAAGCGCGCCCTTTCCACCACAGATCAGACATTTTCCCAACTGAGTTCCATATGAACCTATCGAGACTCGTGATATAACTCATCCGTCAGACTGAACCTTTCGGCGCGTGTATATATCCGATAATTTTAAGTATAATGCAATTCACATATAGTCTGCATATCCAAAATTGAGTATATCCATGGAGATTGGAATGTGAGGAGAAGACTATCGGTCATCTTCACAGTGTCATTGTTGGCCTTGTCTTTCTGGGCTTTTCCTATTCCCTCTGCTGAAGCCTTTGGTGAGCACGACGTGGCTATTCTGGACGTCTCACTCTTCCAGAGCATGCTCGCAGGAGCGAACGTTAGTGCAAACGTAGCCGTCGAAAATCAGGGAACAGCTAACGAAACTTTCAATGTGACCCTTTACGTCAATGAACTTTCGATTCAGACCCTAACTGTCACATGCTTGGAGCCTCAATCAAACCTGACCCTGATATTTGAGTGCAAAATCTTCCCATATAGAATACAGATTTTTCCACCACCATGGGATAATCCACTGCAAGTCATAAGCGAAAATCTAATCATAAAGGCTGAGGCTGACGTGGTTCCTGGCGAAGTAGACACAACTGACAATATCTACGTCAACGGGCTGGTCAATGTTTCGTGGATGGTTACTGACGTAAATGGAGACGGAAAGATAGACATGAAGGACATAGGCCCAGTTGCGCGAGGCTTTGACTCTCGGCCAGGAGATCCCAGATGGGACCGGATGTTTGACTTTAATTCTGATGGCAGGATCGATATGAGAGACATTGGAACGTCAGCTAGGTTGTTCGCAGCTGAATATTTCCCTTCACCGATACCATGGTTAGCTATAGGAGGGGGAAATAGAGCAAATGACTACTGGGTGGTTTCGCCTGAAACACCAAGCGTTAACAACACTTTGTTCAACGCAAGCATCACCTTGAGAAGCCCCGATCTCAGGTGGAATCTCTGCAATGTGAGTCTTTTCTTAAGATTCAATGATACAACGATCCTGTTGCAAGGTGTTGAATTTGCCCAGTTCTGGGGGACGACTGATTACAGCTATACGTCTGGGTCGCCAGGGGTTTCGCTAGGCGAAATCCACATCAATGTTAAAGACCCAGAAAACACGCCAAACGAAGATACACCAATAGCCACTATAACCTTCAATGTTACTTTCAAAGAAAGATACTTTGACACTTCACTGCTAGACATACATGATGAAACGCTATTCTGCCCAATCCAGGAAATCCCCACAAAACCAGAACAAGACGGACTTGTGGAGATCTACCATTCACCTTTGAGCAAACCAAGGCTAGCTGTTGAACCTGCCTTGACAGTGTTTGCTAAATATGAATTTGCAGTCGGCGAGCTGTTTAACGTAAGCATTGTGGCATTAGATGCCACTGGATGGAACCTGTATAACGCCACCTTACGTCTGAGCTTTGAAGACTGGGTGCTTCTTGACATGGTGAGTATTTTCTTTGACCCGATATGGAAAGTCACAGGCTACAACTATACGCCTGGATCTCAGCAGACTCCCATAGGGGAAATCCAGATCAATGCCAAAGACCCAGAGACCACAGTAAACGCAAACACAACAATAGCCACCATAACCTTCAGAGTGACTCATCAAAACCAGGTCCCTGACCCAGACTTAGATTCACCACTAGACATACATGATGAGAAGCTGTTCAACCCATTCCAAGAAATCCCCACAAAACCAGCATACGACGGATATGTGTTAGTAGAGGCGTTCCTGTGAATGCAGAATAACTGACATGGCAGCAGGATTGTTCGCCCTCACACACTACTTTTGCAGATCTGACACTGTTTCGCAGCTGCTTGTCTTTCCAAACATCATCGAGAAGCAAGACACCGATTCTTCAGCAGGGTAGTAACCTATGGCTAGCCTCCGCTGACCGGCGGCAGTATAGCAAGAACATCGCCATCTACAAGTTTTGTCTCCAGTTCATTTAGGGTTGCTATGCTTCTTCCGTTGACGAGCAGCGTAAGATAGCTTCGGATATCTCCAGTCTTTCTATCAAAGACAAAATCGACAAAATCCTTCCCATAAAGCTCAGCAAGCTGCTTCAAGCTTCTCCCAACCGTGACATCTTCACTATCCGGAAACTCTAAGTGCTCGATCTTCTTTCCAACCAACTCCCGCAACGCCGCAAAGAAACGCACATTCACCTTCAACAGCAAACTCTCTCCTAAACCTAACCGCCAGTATCAGCATAGCCCACGAGTATCGTGCAACCAGAATCTACAAGTTCATCCTTGATGCTTATCAATGGTCTGCCATCACATATGAAGACCAGAGAATCCATCAGCCTTTCCCCATCTCCTTTAGGCATAATTCTCCCCTTGAATCTATCCAAGAGTTCCCCATATTTTGCATCACTAGGCAACTGGAGCAACTCCGATTTCTCAGCCGAACCAAAGGATTTCGCTATCTCATAGGTCAAATATCGTATTTGGACTCTCATCGCCTACAGCCTGAACCAAAGCTTCCTATAAGTAGTATTCCACATGAATCCTATAAAAACTGTGAGGCGGCATTCAGAATTTCCTACAACTGTCAAAGCTTCAGTCAACTTGGTCCAAAGCTTGATTTGCCATGCGATCGACTAACTCAATATAATGGTTTGTCCTTGGAAGATAGACGAAGGAAACTTCCTGATAGCCCTTCTTGAGACTCTGTACTTTTTGCCACAAGATCTTCAAGCGAGAACTCCTGACACGATATTCTCCGTTCAGTTGCTTCACGACCAATTGACTGTCAAGATGGCAAACTATCTTTCTTGCGGATAATCTAGATGCTGATTGCAGAGCTGATATCAGAGCCTCGTACTCAGCCTGATTGTTCGTTCCTACCCCCAAATATCGCGAACATTTTGTAAGGATCTTGCCTTCTTCTGTCATAACTAGAAAGGCTATGGCAGACGGCCCCGGATTACCTCTCGAAGCACCATCTGAGTAAACTTCTAGACATGCCTCCATCGTCTTCCAACGCACAGACTATGAACTTATAGAATGCTAGTTCTAAATAGATAAAAATGTACATCTCGGCAGAGGATGCAGGAAGGTGAGTACATGAATCTGGAAGATATGAAAAGGAAGATAGAGAAGCTAGTTTTGGAGAAGGGTTTCTACAATAATCCTGAGGACATTCCGAGGAAGCTTCTTTTCGCCTTTGTGGAGCTAGGTGAGGCAAGCGATGCTTGGAAGAAAGGCAAGGATGAAGAAGTCATAGGAGAAGAACTTATAGATGTGATCTTTTATGTGCTTGACGCTAGTCGCCTAGCCTGCCCCACAGTAGACATGGACAAAATGTTCCTAAGAAAACTGAAGAAAAACAAGAAGAGAGAATATCAGTATGGCGAAGGCCACCGAATCAAGTCCACATGAAAGCATGGAGACTTTGGCTACGACTTACCTCCTTAATATGACAGATTTACCCTTGATAAATACTGACCCGCCATCGTATGAGCAGCAGACTGTTCCGCTTGGACTCTTCATAACTATTTTGTCCTCATTTGATACAAAAGTCATGTCTAGCGATTTGTAGACGATCTTGGAACCTTTGGTTAAAAGGATATCCAGCTCACCGTTTTCGTGTGGAAACGCGAAGATGGATCCAGCAATGTTCTGACGACCGCAGCTATGCCATCTGTCACGGAAGAACAGGTTACACAGGTTTTCTGCCCTGTCAGCGAATCCTTGCCGGTCTTCGTAACCTCTCTCAGCCAAGTATTCCTCATCGGCTTCTACGAAGTTTTCCATTACTTCTTCAGCATTTCCAAGCATCAGGAAGGAGTTATCCAGTTCTTTCTCAACAGGTTTTCCAATGGCACCTCTTTCAGTATCCACAATAGTGTCGAGAAGCAGTCTTCCCTTTCCGTGGAAGACGAAACCTCTATGTTGATCTTCTATTCTTATAGGAATGGCTAAGGTATCTTCACTGATTTCCACGATGCCCTTTTCTGATTGCCATAATTTTGTGTCTCTTCTAGCCTTCAACAACGTATCTTCGAGCTCATATTGTTTCCATAACATTCATTTTCCTCTCCTTTGAATAAATCTGGTGACTCGTCTTGCCATCTTGTAGGCTGTTCTGCCCGGTATTGTAATGAGATATCGTCCCCTAACTTTTTCCTGCACGACCAGACCAGCCTCTTCCAACACTTTGAGGTGGCTTGAAAGGGTGCTCGTAGTTATCGCCGACAGCTGTTCCTGGAGTTCATTAATGTATCTTCCCCCACGCATAAGGCCTTTCAATATTCTTAGCCTGTGCTCGTGACCGAGAGCGCTCATGACTTCAGCCACTTTGGGAAAGTCAACTTTCACTCTGCCTTCACTTTTCCAAGGCCTTTCTCCTTTGGAAATCCTTACACCACGTGGACCGATGAATATGGACTTTTCCAGTTCTCCGTGTATGCCTTCTGCGACTCCTTCCCGCACGTCTTCAATGTGATCACGTACGCGATTGCCGATGTCAATATGTATTCCTTTTCGTCTCTTCCGCTCTCTTCCCATGAAGTCACTGAGTTTCTTCTTCAGATCCTCCATCTCATCTTTAAGCCGTCTCAATTCTTCTTTCATGTCCTCAGACAATTCGACCGTCCAGCTCCTTAATTTCACATTAGTCTTTTTTAATTCGATAGATGTCTAACACAAACCGCCCAATATAAAGGTTTCCGCAGAGAGATACTCAGATCATCTACCATTTCACACTGCTAAAACGTAATCGAGAAAAGAAGGAAATGTCAACCACACGCCTAAAGGTAAATCAGGAGACCGAGAACTCGACAGCTTGCCTCACAATGATCTTTTGACGCGGCATAAGTTGTGAGCTGAAACCTCCTAAGTTTACTATTCTTGCGCGCCTCAAAGCGCGTAATCCCTAAAACAATAGTTTTTAATAGGCTATCATCCTTGAATAAGACCTTTGATGCTTCGTTGAACAAGATTAACTTGATAGTGATCGGGTGTATCTTTGCTTCATTGTTTGCCTGGAACCAGGAACCAGAGCTTGTCATGGAGTATCTGGCTTTTAGTGGAGAGAACCTGTTTCATGGCAAGGTGTGGACTCTGCTTACTGCATTGTTTGTTCATGGTGATCCTGTCCATCTTCTGGGAAACATGTTATTCCTATTCGTCTTCGGCAATACGCTAGAAAAAGAAGTAGAGACGAAAAGAACTTTCTCTGTTTTCTTCACCGGTGGAGCGCTTTCTTTCTTGTTGAGTCTCCCGTTCTACGACCCAACTGTATCAATGATAGGAGCCTCTGCAGCCATATTTACCCTGACAGCAATAGTCATGCTCATAAACCCATTGAAGTTCTCCTTTCTCTTCCTGATGCCTCAAGGACTCGTAGCCATAATATATTTCACATATAATGTAATTGCGGTTTATACAGGAATCCAAGGAAATATTGCCTATATCTCCCACATAATCGGATTCCTAATCGGCATACCCTTCGGAATGGCTTGGAGTGAGTCCTGGGCGAAAAACCTTCTCATAACCATAGCTTTGTTCCTGATCTACTTCATCATAATATTCTACATACTCCCAATTGCGTTAGATTTACTTCTGTAGGTTTCTGAAAAGGCAGAAACCTGTACTTGAGTCTCTCTGTCTTCAGAACTTTTGTCAGTTGCCAGATCCTCTCAGACCATGTCAGGTCTGTTTGATGGCTTTGAATCGAATTTCAAAGTTCAATTTCATTAGCAGGATTGGGATCATCGACTTCCACGTTTGACAAGATTGCGTATTTACATTCCTAGACTGGACAGCGGTCTTGCCCTAGACTGTTGTTATCTCATTTTTCTTCAGGAACTCGTGTGCTTTCTTCAACACGTTTCTGGCTGTCTTGAAGGTGAGTCTTTCCATAGCCTTTGAATAGTTCAACCATTCGTAGCCTACATGTTCATAGGATATTCGCACGTTCTTTTCCTGAGCTTGAACGAGAAAGAAAATCACTTCTTTGTAGACTGTCCTGCCTTGCCTTCTATAGAAGTAACTTATCTTCCTGCGGAACTCTCCGATGAAATGGGCTTTTGTGATGCCTGTCTCCTCTTTCAGTTCTCTCATAACTGTCTCCTCTTCAGTCTCATGGGGCTCAACGTTTCCTTTCACAAAATCCCAGTGTCCCGCTTCGTAGTGCAAAAGGAGATATTCAGCTTCTTGGTTCTTATTGAACACGACTGCTCCACAGGACTTCTCACGCGGCATAACTCTTACTCTACCTCGATTCTTCTTCTTGGTGCCTCAACTTCGCGTAGCAAGTTGTGACGTACGGGTATATTAATTGGGGGCTGGATTCATAATTTTTGTGGCTTGCACAAGCACACGCTGAAAGAGACTCAAAAATAGACTCTGGATTATCGCCTATCATGCGTCTAGAGCTTCATAAGTAAACTATCTCTTCAGTAGATAATATGTGACAAGGCTCCTTGCAATCGAGTCGCCTCCACCATCTTTGACATCTACGTCGCTGACAAAGATTCTAGAGCCGCAGTGTATAATTCGCGCCTTAGCAACGATTTTCCCTGATTTGACAGGTTTCAAAAATTAATCTTCATCTCAACTGTGACTGGGTGGCCCTCTAGGTCGTCTGAACCG
>CAYGAG010000077.1:0-7037 GCA_964347765.1 uncultured Candidatus Bathyarchaeia archaeon | reverse complement strand
GCCATGTCCGCCAAAAGACATAGGGCTTTCACTCTCTCTTCTCCAATGACTTTTACGTTTCGAACCGTTACCCTTCCAGTAATAACTTTCGCAGGCTCTAGATTAGAAATCGCCGCAAATGCGGCGGCGTTGATGTAGTCAACAAGTCTCTCATGGTTTATGACCTCGCCTATCGGATTATATCCTTTCTTGTCTAGTATCAGTGCGTTTACGGCATGTGTGTCTGTTGTGAAAACCTCGCCCCCGTTCAGGGTCAATGGTCTAAGACTTGAAAGAATCTTCTCTCGCAACCCTGAGACCATGTTATTGCCATCGATTACCACATAAGAAGTCTTCTGCTCCCCCACTTTGATCACAATAACACTTATACCGCCAGGACCCATCCCCTCCTTAATGCCGAACTCCTCTGGCAAGACACTACTGGCACCAATCTCAAAAGGAAAACAAGCCAAATGCTTCGCCTGCTCGAGACAATCAGTTGCAGCTCTGTGTATAGCGCTCAAAGCATCTTCTACATTGGTTGTTCCATCTATGCTATTGTGTGCGTTGACGACCATACAGTCTTCGAATCCAGCCTCTTCTGTCAGTCCACGAACAAACGATCCCAGTTCTTGAGGAAAGTCTTCCGTGGTCTCAGGGGCCAATGTTAACGAAACGAAGGCAGACCTTCCAAAGATCTGACAGCATACAGTAGCTAGATCATTGGTAACCTTGACAAATGGAGTGGCACTCGTCTCAGAAGCCCTGAATCTCGCAGATTTGACAACTTCGTCGATTACCTTTTGGCTTTGGCTCTGGGAAACCAGGTCAAGCTCATGACCTAGCAAACCGTGCGGTACTCCGACAACACAACCAAGCTCTTTTTCTAAAGCAGCTTTTAGGAGAGACGGTAGAAGGCTGCTTCCTACGTTCTTGAAAGGGCCAGGATGCACCGAAGGCACAACTATGACTGCCTTGGGTTTAGAGGCCTCAAACTTTATCAAAGAAATGTCAACATCCTGCTCTTCTCCCAACTTTTCAAGAAGCTCTTCGAAAGGCGTGTTTAAGCCCACTATCCAATTGAGTAGGAAGGCCTTGAAAAATGATAGCGAAGGAATCCTAAGAGTTCCTGTGCCTACGCGGTTTATCAGATAGATGAAAAAATGGTTTGATACGATGCTCACTACTGACGAGACAATCAGATATGGGTAAATGGCCAAGACAAAAGAATTACTAATGGTCTTCCAAAGGATCAGAAAGGGAATTGCAGTAAGCAGGGGTTGAAGGAGAGACGCCACCAGAAGCCGTGAATAACCAGCCGAAGAAGTGGAGTGAAAGACGGTCAGACGCAGGATCAGGACTGCTGAGAACCCTATTAGACAAAGCCTTAACCACCAAGACAGCCCAAACAAACTTGACAGCCCCAAGCCTGTAAGGACGAATGAAAACCAGAAAATCAAGCTGAAAAAGGAGAGAGCAGCAGTTCTTCTGAAATCATAGATGGGATCTAGCTTCAATATAATCATACTTACAAAATAGTCGAGAATCAGATTCGCTAGCAATAAAGGAACGCCAACCATCAATCCATAGCGCAACACAGTAGGAAAAGGAAACAGAGTAATCGTCGAGAGCATTGTTCCGATGATGCAGGACGAAGCTAGGAGGAAGATCACCTTCATATATGAAGGCAGCCCAAACAATGAGGAGTAGCGTCTAACTGCTCTATCTATGAACTGGTCAAGCGATTCTTCAGCAGTCAAACACACCATCTCAGATGCAGTCTATCAGAGAATTATTAAAATATTAATTGTTGCGAAATCGGCACAATGATCATACAGTGACATACACTCAGGGTATCCTGCATCAAGGGCTTTAATAGTTTTTACACAAAAACTGAAAAAACTGAAAGACCGGATGAGAAAAGAGGATAGCCTTCATATCGTTCTGATGTTGCACAAGAAGGACAAGTGTTTTATTCTCTGATACCTTACTTATGTTCTTGCGAGACCTATGCCTGAGCAGAGTCTACCTCCAACAATATTTCATATGCTAGAAAAGAATCTAGGCAAGAATATACGGGTAATCTTGGATTCTGCTTACGGCTTTGAGGGAAAGTTGGCAGCTGTGACGCGCGAACCTGCTGGAATATGGTTGTCAGACGCAGATGCAGTCACGATGCGTGCTACGATCGCGCAGCCCATCCCACAGGTTACGAGTAGAGAGGATAGAAGTGAGATATTCGTCCACCTCAATTCCGTCCAGCGAATAGAAGTTTTACACCAAGCGGCACGTCGTTAGAGTTCTCAATCTAGAAGAACACGTGCGCCAGTACACAGATCACAATCAGCATCACAGCGAAAAACATCAGGATTTCGGGTCTGACTTTGACTCCTTCAGTTTCCTCTTCGAAGAACCTAAGCAGTCCAGCGCTTGCAGCCGGCATCGGACCTTCACTTCTTCTTTTTCTCCGGCTCACTCTGTCGAACTCCTCTAGTATTGATTAGATAATATCTTCTCCGGATTATTAGTATTGCCCTTCAAAGGGTTTTTATCCCTGACCCAAGATACTCTCGTGCAAGAGCGTATAGGTATGATTGTTCCTAGGGACGAATATCTTAACGTGTTCAGTCTTCTTCAAAGGCATCACGAATTGTTTCAGAAATGCATCCCGCTAATAGCTAGTGAGAACGTTCAGAGCCCAGCAGTCCGGGAGGCCTTAGTTACAGATTTCGGAAGTCGATATGCAGAGGGTTGGCCTGGTGAACGGGTATACGCTGGTTGTCAGTTTATAGATCAGGTAGAGTTCAGATGCATCAAACTCATGAAAGAGCTCTTCAACGCAGAATTTGTGGATGTCAGACCCATCTCGGGTGTTGTGGCAAACCTAGTCCTTTATACTGCCTTCACCGAACCAGGCGACACTATGATGGCGCTTTCAATCCCAGCAGGAGGGCACATCACAATGGGAAAGAAGAAGTTGGGAGGCACAGCTGGCGCGGTTCATGGTCTAGTAGTTGAGTATCTGCCCTTAGACTATAAAGAATTGAATATTGACGTTGACCGTGCAAAGAGAAGAATCGAGAGGCTGGAAAAGGAGGGCAGAATGCTAAAGCTCGTGATGTTTGGAGCAAGTGTATTCCCATTTCCCCACCCTGTCAAAGAGTTGGCCGATGCAATCCATTCGGCAGGGGCTACTGTAGGGTACGACGCGGCACACGTAGCAGGGTTGATTGCGGGGAATCAGTTTCAGGATCCTCTGAGTGAAGGAGCTGACGTGGTAAGTCTAAGCACTCACAAGACGTTTTTTGGACCCCAACATGGCGGAGTTCTATCTTATGACAAACATGCCGAAAGGATAAAGCAAGCGACCTTTCCCGGAATGGTCAGTAATCATCATCTGCACGCTGTGGCTGGGCTAACCATTGCCTGCACGGAGTTGTTGGAGTTTGGGAAGGAGTATGCAGACCAAGTAGTTAGGAACTCGAAGGCTTTGGGCCAAGCACTGTACGAGAAAGGATTCAAGGTCTTAGCAGAACATAAGGGCTTCACACAGTCGCACGTAATCTTGATAGACATATCAGAACTCGGTGATGGCGGAACAATTGAGGAAACCTTAGAGAAGGCGGACATCATAATCAACCGGAACTTGCTGCCATGGGATATTAAAGAAGGGAGGCATTTCAAGCATCCGGGGGGCATAAGGCTTGGCGTCTCAGAAGTTACAAGGCTAGGAATGAAAGAATCGGAAATGGCTGATATCGCGGAATTTATTGAACGAGTCGTAATCAACAGAGACTCTGTGGAAAAGGTGAAGGAAGATGTGGCTGAATTCAGGAAAGACTACCAAAGAGTGCACTACTGCTTTGAGAATACAGCAGAAGCCTACAAGTATGTGAAGATCCGATGAAATTCGCGAAACAATCATGAACCCCTAGAACAGTGTGCGAACCAAAGCCCAGACATCATCACCACGAATCCATTTCCTCAACATATACCGCGGAAGGAAAGGTTTCAGTGTAATCCATGTATTGGAAGAATCAAAAGAACTAGCTCGACTAAGAATCTCTGTACTGTCTGTGTTAGTAGTTAAATCTGCATCCGAATATCTGAGGACCTGGTTTCCACGCGCGGCGCGAGAAGTCAACGAATAGGTTGATGTGGCCAAGATTTGTGAATCCCCTTCTGTACAGAAATCTTATTGATTCAATGTTCCGCGCTACTGGCGTTACGTTGAGATACTTCATTCCGCTTTTCCGGGTCTCACGAAGGATTGTCTCGATGAGCCTTGTTCCTATGCCTCTATGACGATAGTTCTCGCTAACCACTAAAGGCTCTATCTCCGCTTCTTCTCCTTTCAACTCAAGTCCTACGAGCCCAACCACTTTAGAGTCATGGACAGCCACCCAAAGATGATCGGGACCGACCTTGGCCAGATGCTTATCAAAGTACACTCCGAGGTGTTCTCCGCCAATCGATGAGTCTTCGTAGATCTTACGATGCCACTCAGTCAGCTCTCCCCAAAGCCCCTGACATTGCTCCCTGTCTTCTTCCCTATACTGCCGGACAACCAAGGATAGTGCCATGACTACACCTACGTAAGGTTTAGATTATTGCCTATCTTAAATGTTACCCACTCGTTCTCTATTGGAAGGAAAAGCGGATGCAAGTACACGAGTTCCAGAAGATGATGAGACATATCTATTCACAGAGAGATTCGGCCCCAGGTCTGGAAGGGACTTATGATTGGCTTGTAGACGAGGTACAGGAACTTGGAGAGGCTCTAAAAACTCATAATAAGAGAGCTTTGGAAAACGAGTTCGCAGATGTGATCGCTTGGCTAGCTTCCCTCGCCAATGTTGCCAACGTAGATCTGGAAAGGGCAGCCCTGAGCAAATATCACAATAAATGCCCGAAATGCGGACATTCACCATGTCAGTGCGTCTTCTAGATGTTTCCACTCTCTGCACCTTTTACTTGCGTGAGATATTTGCAAGGGCAAACACTATCTGCCCCTCTGGAACTTGGGGAGAGAGGGAGTAATAAGAGATTGTGAGGGTCCGAATCCTAGTGCATCCCCAATGGGCTCCAAGAAGCAGCTTGCCGCTCAGTGTCTCTTTCCAAGGAGAAGAATAGATTCACCACGGCAGCCTCTTTTGTCCGAAACCTGTGGATCTCCAGACTGCTGGTCTCCTTCCTTTTCTCTCGACTATTTCCCGCGATTCTAGAAGGATCAAGTGATGAAGGACTACTCTATAAGTCAGATTCGTTCCCTCCACGACCGTTCTTGTGTCAGCTGCACCTTTCTCCAAGACGTTCAGTATATAGGTTCTAGCCTTCAAGCCAGGCTTCACGTTTCTGAAGTCAGCCAAGTAAGCGTTGGGATGAAAGGCCACCTCCGCCACTCCAAAACCAGTATGCAAAGCTATATAGAAAAGTTTTCGATTCTAAACGAAATCCACGAGGCTGACCTGTCTGGATCCACCATTTTCAAAGAGAGCAGCAACCTCTTCCCTCACCAACATAATCCTCTGAGAATAATACTTTGGCAATTCATACTCTTCAACAAGCTTTTGTGCCGCATCTAGATATTTCTCTATACCCCCCCTATAGACTGTCAAGGTCAACGCGCCCCCACATCTGGAACACTCGCCATGCAAAGGTAGGCGTCGATAATGCCTGTTGCAAGACTTGCATCTAAAGCCCTGTGTGGAAAATGCCCGAAGGTTCCCAGCAATATCACGTATGAAATGGGTGGTCAGGACTTTCAATGCTACCTTCTTGACGTCCACAGCCTCGATCTTCTCGGCGAGTTCCAACTGACCCCTCAGCTTCTCAACCATAGTCTTCAAGCGCTTGTAGGAGCTTTGGGTATTTCCTAGATTAATATCCGAGACAGGCGTCGTATAGCCGAACCCTTCAAACTGAGCCTCGGTTCCCAGTCTATACTCAATCAGGTCTATAAGGTGACTCACGTGCCTAGCTTCGCTATTCTCCCAGGTCTTTTCATAGAACTCAACAGGATAGGCGCTAGCCACATCCACATCGTGCGCCTGCCTCTGCACCTCCTGCGTGTTGACGACTGGAACCAGAAGCAGAGGAGCATCCATAATTCCACCAATTTGAGCAGGAAGGTACTTCCGAGAGAAATTTAGCAATGTATCAAGACCAAGCATTAACGCATCCTCATCACCATCACAATCTCGCCGCTTCGCAGAATGCCAAACAGGGTGGGCATAGCAAACGCTTAAGCTCGTGAAGCCTATGATGCGACCCAAGATACCGACTGAAGTATGTGGAGCCAAGCCAATCACCAAACACCCAGTGAGATGTTGCCCGTCGCTAACATTGTAGTAAGATGGAAGACCATAGACTTTCGTCAGGAGCTCATCAACAAATTTCGCTACACGTACGAAATAGTCTGCACATCTTCTTGGAACTACAATATCCTGAATCTTTAGTTCGCATATCTGGCTTGAATCTGTGAGAGCCGCCCCTTTGATATCGGAAGAGTATCCCAGTTGCTTGAGTCTCTCAACTGACACGCCGATCTCTGAAGGCCTGAAATGTGTCAGAGGAGCATTCGTAGCATCAAAACGAATTGTCCCATCCTTGTAAACAGACAGATCATATCTAGCACGCAAAACGCCTTTCTCAATGCTCTCTGGAGTCTTTGATTCGTTGATAAGGCCTTTCACACCTTTCAGAACCTTCGGTATGGAACAGTTTAAAAGACTGCAGGCATTTTCAAGAAGCTCTTTGAAGTCAATTGTCTGCTTTCCATATGATTGAGTGGAGACCCTGCAGACTCGACATAAATCTCCTTTTGAGCTTTTACCACATCGGGAACATATACGTTCAACTGCTGTTCCAGAACCACAAGCTTCACATCTGAGCTTAAAGGTATGTGATTTGCATACTGGGCACGTGCGGTTAACAACCTCTACCGGTACTGCCTCTCTTCTGGCTGCTTCTACAATGTTTCTGCGAGACCCCCCAGCCATGCCTACAGGAAACAACACATGCACAAGCGGCGTCATCTGGCGTCTCTTAGCTTTCTC
>CAYGAG010000076.1:1805-7063 GCA_964347765.1 uncultured Candidatus Bathyarchaeia archaeon | reverse complement strand
GTCGATGAAGTTAAAGCGAAGCTTATTGTTGAAGAGGCAAATGGACCGACAGCTCCCGAAGCAGATAAAGTGCTGCACGAAAAAGATGTCAAGATAATTCCAGATGTGTTGGCTAACGCCGGAGGAGTGACAGTGAGCTATTTCGAATGGGTTCAGAATCGCATGGGATATTATTGGAGCGACGAAGAGGTCGATAGAAGACTTGAGGAGATAATGAAGCGAGCTTTCAAGGACGTCCACCAGAATGTCGAAGACCATCAGGTAGACATGCGAACAGCAGCATATGTAACAGCGGTGAAGAAGATCGTTGATGCAATGAGTGCGTTAGGCCGCATCTGATATCCTTCTTCCCTTTTTGCAGCAAGATGAGACCAGATGTCGAATTTCCGAGACACAATCCTAGAATGCTTGGTGGGATGGTGAGGGTTTGTCAAATCGGAGAACTTGAGGTTTGGCGTCGATTTATTTTGTTTTTCCTGTAGATTTAAATAGGATTTATTAACATTCTTGTTCCCTTATTGCTAAGGGAAGGTTATGTCTCTGAGTTTTGAGATGTGGGCTGAAAAATATAGGCCCAAAACGCTGGATGCGATCGTTGATCAAAAGGGAATCGTGGAACGGTTAAAGAGTTTTGCTAGATCAAAGAATGTGCCCCACTGTATTTTCGCTGGTCCACCTGGAACAGGAAAAACGACTTCAGCCCTTTGTTTGGCTAGAGATCTTTACGGTAGCACTTATAGGGACCGCATAATGGAATTGAACGCAAGTGATTCGCGGGGTATCAATGTGGTTAGGGACACTGTGAAAACATTCGCCAGGATTCGTTCAATTGGGGAGATACCTTTCAAGATTCTGGTTCTGGATGAAGCTGATAACATGACCTCTGATGCCCAGCAAGCGCTAAGGCGGACGATGGAGCGTTACACGGAAACGTGTAGATTCATTTTGATCGCGAATTATAGCGGAAAGATAATAGAACCAATACAATCCAGATGCGCCCCATTTCGTTTCACATATCTTCCAAGGGTGGACCAAGATCGATATCTGAAAATGATAGCTGAAAAGGAAAAGCTTGATCTTCTTGATGAAGGTCTAGATGCAATCTTCGAGGTGTGCGCTGGAGACCTGAGGGGAGCGGTCAACAACCTACAGGCAGCAGCGTCTTTGAACAAGCCTATCGATGCGAAGGTTGTCTATTCTATTGCTGGAAGAGCCAATCCCATAGACGTTAGGAGGATGATTGAGACAGCCCTGAATGGCAGGTTCATGGACGCTAGAAAACAGCTCCGCGAGATGATACAGAAATATGGTGTCGCAGGAAGCGACATTATCCGTCAAGTCCATACAGAAATCTTCCGATCAAGCACACCTGAGCCTTGGAAGATGAGACTCGCTGACATAATAGGCGAAATAGATTACAGATTGGTTGAAGGTTCTGATGAAGAGGTTCAGCTCAGCGCATTGTTGGCCAGACTCGTCGAAGCGGGCTCCAATCTGGCGAAGACCACGTAGGTGCCAAACGTGGCCACCGCATGGGTTGTGAAGTACAAACCAAGATCTCTGAAAGAAGTTGTAGGGAACAACAAG
The DNA here is from genome assembly GCA_964347765.1 of uncultured Candidatus Bathyarchaeia archaeon. Classification (GTDB taxonomy): domain Archaea; phylum Thermoproteota; class Bathyarchaeia; order Bathyarchaeales; family Bathycorpusculaceae; genus CAYGAG01. Next base: position 5,476 of record CAYGAG010000076.1, on the reverse strand, counting down.
TCCATTGAAAAACTCATTTCGTGGGTGAGATCTTGGGAGAAGATGACTCCTAAAAAGAGAGTTGCTTTTCTCTATGGACCTCCAGGTGTTGGAAAGACAGTTACAGTTGAAGCCCTCTCCCAGGACTTGGGTATGGAGCTTGTAGAAAAGAATGCCAGCGACTATCGTACAGAGAAAGCCGTGAAACATTTCGCTGGACTAGCGTCTCAGTACTCGTCATTGCATGGCAGAGGAAGAATCGTCCTGCTAGATGAACTGGGTGGACTAACCGGCACTGCGGACAGAGGGGGAGTAAAGGCCATAACGGAAATCGCGAAAACAGCCCAGTGTCCAGTGGTTCTGATAGCCAACAATGCATATGATCCACGCTTTTCAACTCTACGTAGATACTGCCTTCTCATAGAATTTAGAAAGCCTCATGCAAGCAGTGTCATGAAGCACCTGAGAAAGATAGGTTTGCACGAAAATGTCCAGACTGATGACGACGCCTTAAGATTCATAGCGCAACGCTCAGAAGGCGACGTTCGTTCCGCGGTAAACGATCTCCAAGCTTTGGCCCAAGGCAAGAAAAATCTTGTATATGACGATGTTTCCTGGCTTAGTCATCGTGATAGGCAGGAAAAAATCTTCAACGTATTGAGGATGATACTGTATGGAAAAACATGCATAGGTGCTAAGCGGGCCGTAGACATGGCTGATGTTGACATTGACATGCTTTTTGAGTGGATCTATGAAAATGTGCCTTCGCACCTCACAGATGCTCACGACTTGGCGAAAGCCATGGATGCCCTCTCTCTTGCTGATCTCTATCGCGGTAGAATTCGCAGTAGCCAAGATTGGAGCCTTTTACGTTACGTAATCGACTATATGACAGCAGGAGTAGCTATGGCGAGGCAGAACTCGAAGACTCATGGCTGGATACCGTTCAAGTTTCCTGACAGGATAAAAATGTTATCAATGTCCAAGGCCGAACGTGCAATGAAACTGAAGATTGGGAACAAAGTGAAGCGCAAGTGTCACATTTCAGCCGTCAGAGCATCAAAAGAGGTGATTCCGTATCTCAGGATAATCTTTGAGAACGACCCTCGTATGGCAGCTGGACTCGCAAAATGGTTCAACTTGGATCCAGCGATGTTGGAATATCTGGCGGGAGGCAAGAAAGATGCTGCTGCTGTAGTCAAATTGTTGAGCTGAAAAAACCGTGAGTCAACTTGATAGAAGAGTGAATAAAGAGTTTATTCGAAAATTTCTTGCATGCCACATGGTAAGCAAATACACTGTTCAGAGAGTTCACCCTTTGGAAACTAGAGCCTTTGCTCAATGAATCCTGCTTCCTTCTGCGATGTCTTTTTCAGGTTGTAGACATATGACATTGCCTTTGTCATCTTCTGCAGCTAGAATCATGCATTGTGACTCTACACCCATGAATTTCCTTCGTTGAAGATTGAGGAGAAAAGCGTACTTCTTCCCCGTCAAATCTTCTGGCTTATACCATGCCAGAAGTCCAGCTACCGCTTGCCTTCTTTCGGTACCAAGGTCTACAATCATCTTTATGAGATTTCGAGAACCAGGAATCCGATCTGCTTCCAGAATCTTTCCGACTCGCATATCTAATTTCTGAAACTCTTCAAATGAGATCTCCATCTGCTACCCCAATCTTCAGATTCCAAACGCCATGGACTATTAAGTCTTATGTGCTGTTCTTTTCTGTTTTATTCTCTTGACAGTCTTGATCACTTCATCCCAGCCTCCAGCCGTCTTGGAAGCAACAATCGCGAAAGCCTCCTCCGAAGTCAACCTGCCAATTTCCTCATGTAGAGCCTTCCTAGTGAGGTATTTGGCTGCCTTCAATATCTTGCCGTTAAGTTGAGAATCCATATAGTCCGCCAAATGGCAGATCAGTGCTTCAATGGTGCGAGGTCTGACAGGGCTGAAGTCTCCGTGATGGGCGCACACAACATGGATCAGCGCAAGCGGAAATCTTCTTCTGTGGAGTTCCGCAACTGCGATGGATATGTGATCTAGGCGATCAGCAAGGGGAGAAGAGTCATAGCTTCCATCATCCCTAACAACATATGAAACAAGCTTGAATATATCATGGAGCAAAACACCAGCTATGACGATATCTCGGTTGACTTTTCCATGATAAACTTCTTCTACAGAGTCGCACATCGCAGTTGCTATGTTTACCGTCGAGACGACGTGTTCAACGTAACCACCTGGATAGCAATGGTGATTGAACAGCCCTGCAGGAGCAACATCTATCGGTAAAGCAGAATATGTTCTGCCTTGTATCTCAACAGTCGGATCTTCAAGTAATTCGACGATTTTTCTGCGCAGTTCGCTGTCTTGGATCTGATTTGTGATTTCTTTCAACCGTGGATCCGGCATAACGATCGACCCCTACCTGCTACCCACATAATCAACATTGATTTTTCGTCTTGCCGCTGTTGCTATTCGATGTGCTGCTAAAATCGGTTTAGGGATTCTGTCGTCAACCGAACAATGCTTGATAATCTTAATCGCAGTTTCTAGTGAAACCATATGACCTGTACTGACGTAAACTGGTCTCGATCCTCTGTCTGTAGTGATCACCGCTCCGATAATTTCATCCTTGTCTTTCAGCAGTTTAACAGCTTGTTTTCTCGTATCTTCTATCCTACCAATCAGCCCACGTTTAGCGACGCCAATAGTCGGCTTCCCGACTACAATGCCTAGGTAGCTTGCGAGTCCACATCTACGAGGATGTGCACGACCATGGCCGTCAACAAGGAAGACGTCTGGCTCTAAGCACAGATTCTTTATTGCCAGGACTATGGGGGGTGTCTCTCTGAAGGAGAGAAATGTCGGAACGTAGGGAAACCTCGTCTTGCAGAAGGCTATTTGTGATTCGACAGCTTTCAGTGTCGTGTAGTCCAAGACTGCCACGGCACCGACAGATAGATCTTTTGAGTAGGCTACATCAACTCCTGCAATATGACGTATCTTTTTGGGTAGCACATCATCATGGATTACTCTCTTCGCCAACTGCAACTGGGCTTGTCGAGCTTTGCTGAACGAGAAGTTAGAGATTATCTGAGAAACAATGGTCATTGTTCTCGGCTCATCAATTATTTTGAGTTCACTTACTCTTTTGAAGAGTCTTTTCGAATTCTGTCAAACGCTTTTCCAATGAACTCCTTCGTACTTCCTGTGTTACGTCTCCTCGAGTCGTTTCGATGATTCTTCGCGCTATATCGCATTTCCTTCTCAATCCGCGGACAAGTATATACGTCTGATCCATGGCCATCAGTTCTGTGTATATCTGATCCATTGTATGCAGGTATTCCTCACCTTTTTCTGGAGAGCCTTCCCGCAGGGCATCTAGGGCTAGTCGTCTGTACTCTCCAATAACATCGGCGAGTCCAAGGATATAATGAACCGGAGGTATGTTGATTTCTTCTGGCGGTATGAACTTTGATTCTTTGGTTGACCTTAGAAAAATATTGGCTTCAGAAAACTCTTGACGGGCTGCATCAAAGAGCCCACTGTAGATAACCTCCGGGTATTCTTCTGCGGCTTCGTTGAGCCTTGACAAGATTTCGTTGGCTTCTTGGATCAGTTTCTCTGCAGTGCTTGCCATGTCTCTCGTCCTTTCGCGCAAAAAATCAGACGCAGCCGGTTGCCTTGTG
>CAYGAG010000076.1:0-1795 GCA_964347765.1 uncultured Candidatus Bathyarchaeia archaeon | reverse complement strand
TCTTCTTTTTTGATGGACAAGGAGTATGGCTTTCTTAGAGAGGCTTGTTACTTTCCGCATGTCTTCTTGAGATGTTTCCCGTATCTCTTGCTCTTGCTTCAGAGCGCTCTCGATTTTTCTGAGGAGACTTTCTAAAGAGGTCATGTACTTTACATTCCATCACACTAGATTGGACGTGTGGGTATTTTATTGTATTGTTTAACAAGTGGAAGTCAGAATGCCCAGTTTCTTCCGTTTGTAAAAGCGTCCTGTCGGCAACTAGGTCGTTACCTAAAAAATCGACGGCTTCCCTCTCTTGGTTTTAGTCACTTTCTTCTGCTGGTGGTATCCACTTCTCCACTAGAAGCTGTGTGGTTCCGCCTGGTTTAAAGCTCACCTTGACGAATATTGAGTCTAAGCCTTTAAACGGAAACATACTGTCCTCAGCGAGATCCTTCGGCAGATATATCAAGTACTTACCGTCTTTTCTCCTGAATAGACGTCCTCTTCCTGCACTGACCATCTAGGCAACACCTAGCTCAATCTAAGGTTTAAAACCTCGGCTAAGATTTTATCCAAAATACTATTTAACCTTTCTTGCTATCACAACAAACGTGTCAGTTGCGGTTCGAATCCGGTTTCAACATGGAGCTGCTTGAGATAGATTATCCATCACTGAATCTGATGGCTTTCCGGAGTCTGCTGAGCAGCACGACTCTGCTCTTCCTTGATTCATCAATTATGGTGTAACCAGCCGTTTCCGCAAGTTTCGCTGCGAATTGGTGTATTTCCTTGTGAGTTGGCATGTTCCTATAACCTAGACGCAGCCTCGAAGACCCGACATGCATATAAGCCTTAGGCTCAACATAGGTTGGATTAGCCCGATCGACAAGTTTTGCATAACCTTCCACATTGCCCATGTTTAGGTTGCGCACACACGTTATTCGCATAACCGTCGGGCATCTGAAGCTCGGCAAGATGTCCAGTGTTTCCATAAGTCTTTCCCAAGCTTTCGGGATCTGAGGACGACAGGTCTTCCTATGAGTTTTCTCATCGGGCGCACAAACTGAGATATATAGCTGTGTAGGTTCTTCGCTCAAGCTGGATAAGGCTGAAGGTAGGGTTCCATTTGACACTAAGAACGTTGTAAATTGCTTCATATGAAAGGCTCGGATTAATTCTCCTAAGGGTTCATATAGTGTAGGTTCTCCCGCTAGGCTTATGGCTATATGTCTTGGGTCCAAAGCTTCTTGAAATTTCTGAGGGTCTGTCTTCGGGTTTCCTCTGTATCCACTTAGTATTTTCTGATATGCCCTGATGCTTCCTTCTGCAATCTCTTCCGTATCATCCCAGTTTGGCAACTCTAATTCGTTCCATGTGACCTGTAAATCGCCGCTTTGGGTCCTCCAACAGAAATGGCATTGCTGTGTGCAGTAGAAAAGAGATGGGGTCATCTGGATGCATTGATGAGACTTTATCCCAAAGAATTTCTGTTTATAGCAGGCCCTATCGTGGATTAAGCTCTCGTAAAACCATCTGCATCTCTTGACAGCTGAGTGTTTGCCTACAAGATGATATCTCTGTTTCTTCAAAGCCTCAATAAGTGAGGGTGGCACATTTCCGTCCAAGGCTTCCCTTTCCTAGACATGTATTTTCCTGTGAGATTTAGCATGATGAACACTAATAAAAACAGCATCGTCACAGTAGTATTTAGTTGATAGTAAACTCTAGCGAGTGGATGTTTTGGCTTTAAGCTTCTTCTGACTGGTAGTCTGTTGAGCCTGAATAGAAACTGAACGAAACATGAGTCAGTGAT
>CAYGAG010000075.1:0-7497 GCA_964347765.1 uncultured Candidatus Bathyarchaeia archaeon | reverse complement strand
ATCAAGATTTTAGAGTTCTTTCTGACCTGTTCATGTCCGAAGAAATGTGTTTGCCATTCAGTCTCAGTTAGAATGTCGGAGACTATTTGAGTTGAAGCGGCCTCAACGTTCCTGTATCTGGCCAGAGCGAAGATTGCAGATGTTTCCATGTCGACTCCTAAGACACCTTCTTTCTTGAACTTCTTGAACTTGCCACGGGTTTCGCGGTAGACGCCGTCTGTTGACCATACAGAACCAGCAAGATACTTGATCTTCTCTTTGTTCAGACACTCGATGAGCTTCTTTCTCAATCGTATAGAAGATTTCACTGACACTTTAGGCGGGAGATAGTGGTTAGAGGTTCCTTCATCCCTAATTGCTTCATTCACAACAAGTATACTGCCTGGCTGAACGAAGGGCTGCAGACCGCCACAGAAACCAACCTCGAATATGATGGATACACCACACGCAATGACCTCTTCTAAGGTCATGACAGCAGCCGGTGCACCGACCCAGAAACAGCCCACCCCAACCTCAACACCATTAGCTTTTCCTACACAGAGAGGACGTGTATCACCATAAATCCACCAGTCAACAGTCCTGCCATTGACTAGCCTTTTCGCATCTTCATATATGCGTCTGTGATAAGTCATTATAAGACGGTTAGGCAGGCTTAGGTTTTCCACTTTCACCTTGCGTGTCTCAGCCAGATATTGTATGAAGTCTGATGGTGTGAACACCGCCTCATCATCGCTGTTCAAGACCGACAACCCACAACACATAAGATTTCATCCTTGAAAGAGTTTATCCCAACTGATAGACGTGAAGGCGGAGACGATTGGAAAAAGAAGAGGGATTCTCCACGAAGTCCAGCATTGACAGCTCATTCTGGAAGTTTACTCCTTCGTAGTTTGTACGTCACGCAAGACAGCTGACTGTAATCTTCAGACCCCCCCTCCCCCCTAGGGGGGGTAGGTGGAAATTGCAGCTTCAGTATCTTAGCTATTCATGCCATAATTGCACTTTCAACGGGAGAGCTTAGCTTCAAGAACGCAACATCTAATGCAAAGGATGGGAACTTACCGTTAACGCTAGTGCAGCTGGCATGAGAAGCGCGTCTATGAGAGAATCAATGAGCCACTACGTCAAATGGTGCTATAGAGTGCCGATTCTAGGTCCATCTTTTCCGTAGGATAATCGAGTCTGGAAGAGACCTCTGATGGATGAAGATGTTTTAGGGTCATGTGCCATTGGGTTGAATACGAACAGAATTGTCCTGTTCGGCGAGGAGACTGCTTCTAGGATCCAACGTATGAACTTGTAGGTTTTCTCGAATCCACATAATAGTATCGTGTCTGAGAGATTGTCGAAAAGAATGTTTATGGGTTTCCGCGCTTTAGATCTCAGAATCTTAGTTATCGTATCCAGTAGAATAGAAAGGTCATTTGCAGGGAGAAGAGCTTCCCTCGCTCTTCCTTGTTTAGCTGTGAAGGATTTTGAAGCTAAGAGATAGAACCCTGTATTCTTCGATCCAGAAAATTTTGAATGCAGGGGGCTACCTCGACTAGTGAATATGAACAGTTTTTCGCCTCGATTATTCGCTTCAGAAGCAAAGTTGAACAGAATCCCTTGAAAATCACTGGTAGGATCAATCTCCAAGAGCATCTTCTTGCCAGCCATCTGCTCATGGCTCATCCCAAACGATCCGGCGAACGGATGCATTTTATCTTCAATATTAGGCTTTTTTCTGTTCCTACGCCTAAGTATGAGGACTGAGATGAACAGAAGACTGACTCCCGCTGGCACCGTGTATAAAAGGATCCCACCCCAGCCGAATGGCAATCCCCAGGGATGCACTGATGAATATCCATATGAAAGGCTGATTCTGTCTATCTCCTGGAGGAACTGGCTTGACGACACGCCTCTAATTCTGATCTTAGCTGTTCCGTTCGAGACGTAAAATTCAGGGTCGGTGATTATGCTTAGCGTTCTAGTCTCGTTGCCTACGTCTGATGTGTACGAAAGAGAGGCTTCAACATCTTCAGCATAGGATGAGGATGAGTAATTCCACGCTTGTATTGTGACGTTTACACCGACCTGACTGTAATGACTTGTAACTGTGAAATTAAGCCGCACCGCAGTATCTGTTGTCATATCTGAGAAGGAGTACTCCGTCGACAACTCGTAATCTTCCGAAAGCTTGAGTTCGATCCAATCTATTTCCAGATCGAATTGATCATCCGTTACCTTAACTCCTTTGATCTTCATTTTCCAATGACCCGTAGAGTTTCTGAAATGATCCAGATTGTTTGCCACATTCTGACTCTTTACTTCGTCTTCATGAGAACTAGCGCTTGATTCATAACTCAGATAACCATCTCCACCTGAAGAATAGTCACCGAGAGAGAAGCTGTAGAGTTGAGCAGTGACATTGATCGAACCGACTGTCCAGCCTATGCTGGCTGTCCAGTTGATCGTGGACCAGTTCTCCAGGTCGCTTGAACCAGCAAATTCGACCTCTGCCATATATTCATTGGACCAGACATGAAGAAGAGCTGCATCTATGGCCCAACTGTCTTGAACTCCGTCATCGGCTTCCACGACGCCTTTAAATCTGATTGTGAGTGTTGGCGAGTCAACGTAAGATGAGATTGAAACGTTGTTCCAGCCTTCAGAAAGATCTGTGACAAGATTCTGCCATAGTCCACCATGCCAGACATCTACTTGAATGTTTTCAGTAGGCGGACGAGCGAATGCCACTCCTGAAGAGAACATGTAGATTCCAGAAGCAGAACCGTCATTATTGTCAGATCCTGTGTCGTCGAAATCATTGTTAAGCCTGAAGTAGGATCTCAAGTTGCTCTCAGATCCAGTCAGTTCGAAGTTGTAGTCTTTCTGGATGTCAGTAAGTGTTCTGCTAATGTTCCAATATCTAAGATCATCACCAACTCCATCTGTTGGATCTAAACCTCCCCTCGAAGCCATGAAATTGTTCTCTACAGCTCCTACGTCTGACACTCTAGACGCCCAAGCATCGTTTTGGGCATCCAGTTGAGGAGGGTTGTCTTGATCGCCGACGTACAAACTCAGATCATCTGTGTCTTCATTCCATGCAATAGCTATGAAGTACCATTTGTCAGGTGAAAAGATTGTGTTACTCATGAGTGAGGCTGGGTATCCCCAATCAAGAATCAAAGTGTTGGCTGAGAATCTTGTCTCCATATCATCATGTTGACCCCAAGGTCTGTTGTTGACAATGTTCCATTTCATCCAGAACGATATCGTTCCCATCGAGGAACCCCAATCGGGTGTCCCATCTCCAACTGTCAGGTATCCTCCAGAAGCATTCAAGCAATGTGTGTTGTTCCCCCTATCCACGTAGACGGCTAATTCCTTATTAATCTCTTGATAGCTCACGTTTTGCCACTGCATCTCCAGATCAAGCTCGTAGTTGTCAGCGCTTTGAATTTCTTTTTGTATAGTGATTAAGTCAACCCAGACGTGTTCCCCAAAGTCTACGGACTCGGCACGCCAACGCACTATGAAATCTGATATCGAATATTGGCTGTCAGTAACTTTGTCTTGATAGTGGAGCCATTGATCTTCCTGCAGGGTTGATCCTAAATCAGAAATCGTATTCCAATTAGTTCCATTGTAATATTGAAGTAGGAACTCGCCGTTATCACAATCGTCATCTCTATACCAGAAGTCCACGTATATAGCATTAGCGTCAGAGCAATTCAGGGCAGGTGTGGACAGACTCCCCGATGGACTGATGAAGTCACCATCAAAATCAGCTGAATAAGATCCATTATACGCTTGGTCACTTTCCCTATCCCAGGGTCCACCTTCAGTCCAACCCGTGGGAGGCCAAGCCCCCTCAAACGATTCTGCGTCAATGAACGTTGCATTGCTTGCACCGCCAGTATTCTCCTCAGTCAACGTGTCAAAAATAGAGTCGGGACCACTTAGTTGAGCCGTAAAATTGCTATGTGTCCCTTTGTCAGCGGAATAGTCAACATCCGACATATAATAATCTACGAAATCTACAGCATTGTTTCCTGAGAAATAACTCCTGAAGACCATATGAAGATCATCCTCTGACACTAGATCTGGAATATGACCAGAGACACAGCTTGTCAATTGCCTCAAGACGTATACCGAAGGATTGCTAAACATGAATTGCTCTGATGGTTCACTCTGGACAGTCAAACAATCGGAGTCCAACGATTGAACAGATTCCGGAAACCCCCCAGAGACGTGCATTCCCTCAACAAGACGATAGCTGCTAGGATAATATGTTATGTAGGCTATTCCGTCCTCGCTGTCAACAGGGCATAACAGGACAAGGCTGACTAGCAGTAGAAGGAATAAGTAGCATATCTTCTGGAAATGAGACCTAAAGGTCAATACGGATAACCAACGCTAGACTTTGGATAGGTTACTGAAAAAACGTTATGAAGCTGCAATCAATATCAAACGTTCACAGTCTCAAATGAAAAAGCCTCCACTTTCACTGATGAAAGCTTTTTCCGCACAGTCTTAACCTCATGTAGGAAGCAGAATCGGTCTTGGATTTCTCCGTCCATCTGAAGTCTTTCGTAAAGGATTCCTAAGATCCTTCTCTCGATAAGGCTTGCTCCAAACCCGAATATCCTACTGAGACCTTTGTGAAAAGCTTCTGGGTCTTCAATAGTCCGGTCCGGACCGATTGATCCGTCTCTTTCAAGGTATAGAAGAACTGCTTCTGGAGCGGACGGGCAGATGCTTCTCAATCCTTCATAAACTGCTTGATAGAGAATAACTCGGAACTCAGGTCTCACATCGCGCGCTTTCTTTTGTTTCATCGCAGACACTTTCTCAGCGTTGTTAGGTCACTTCAGGCATCAACGAAAACCCTTCGGCTGAGATGACGATGTTGTTGTAATTCATGTCGTGATTGGTGCCGCGCATCTTTCTCACTATTGCTCTTCTCCTGATTCCGGCTTTTTCTTCGACTACTTCGAACAAGATTATGCCATCTGCGACGAACTCTTCGATTCCAAGCCCTATGCGTAGACTTCCAGTGGGGATTTCCACAAGCAAAAGTGTTGTGCAGTCACTTTGCCTCACCATCTTTTCTAGCAAGTGGATGATGATCCTTGCATCTATCTTTCTCTTGAATGCTTGAGCCATTGCAGTGAATGAGTCGATGACGAGTCTTTTGGCGCCTATCGCTGTCACTTCTCCCAGAACCATGGTTAATGCGGAGCCAACGTTGTCTTCATTGCATGCCATCATGTCCAGGAACCTGAATCTCTTCTCCTTCTCTAGCTCCTCGAAATCTAGTCCGAATCTTAACATGTTCTTGAGAAAAGTCTCTCTCCGTTCTGCAAAAGAAACGTAAATGCCTCTCTCACCTAATTCTGCTGCTCCAATATGCAAATACTGAGCTGAAGCGATCGTCTTCCCAGAACCTGGAGAGCCTGCCAGCAAGATGAGGCCGCCACGAGGAAAACCCCCTTCAACCAAATCGTCTAGACCATCTATACCTGTAGGAATCCGCTCAATCAACACACTTCTTTCATTATCTTCCATTCGATATCACATAGCTTGGCTTTTCCCGGGAAGTCTCCTTTATTCATCCTACGGATTACCAAGTGCATAAATAAATTATGAAACTGAAAACCTTATTCTTGATAATACATCTTTTACATCGGACATTCTGTGTCCTTCATCTACAGGAAAATGTCAAGAAAGACAAAATAGAAGTGGTAAATCAACTCTGAAATTCAGTCGCGCGCTCTCAGCTGAGTTGCGAAGGAACAGTCAGACAGATCTCTTGAAAACGTTATTACAGTCAACATATAAAATCACTGCAAAGCGAGTAGGAAATCCTTTAAATCTTTGAATGTTTATCAATCCTTGAACTGTAGGGCACAGGGAAGAAACGAAACATGAGCAGTGAGGAAGCCGGCTTCGGCCTCTTGGTGGCTGAAAAATTCTTTGGTCTAATCCTACTCGTAGTAGGTTCCCTAGCCACATACTTCGCCTTCACAAGTGGCCCAGCGTTGAAGGATTATACAGGGTTCTTCGGATTCCTAAGCCTGATAATGTTGGTTATAGGCCTACTCTTAATCTTCGCAAGAATAGAGTAGCCAGCAATAGCTTACTACTCTGAACCACATCATTCATAAGGCACATCTGAACCTCTTGTCATGCAAAACGACAGCCCAGGAAAAGAGGAAATGCCCATCCGTCAACCCATCGTCTGTACCCTTGGCCATGTAGATACTGGGAAGACACTGCTCTTAGACAAAATACGGAAAACCAGCGTGCAAGCTCGCGAAGCAGGAGGCATCACGCAACATATTGGAGCCAGCTTCTTCCCAGTAGACACCTTAGAAAAACTAGTCGGCCCCATGCTCTCCACAATAAAAAGCGAGATACAGATTCCAGGCCTACTCGTTATCGACACACCAGGGCACGAGGCTTTCACAAATCTACGCAAACGAGGCGGCAGCGTCGCCGACATTGCCATACTCGTCATCGATGTCATCCGAGGATTCGAAGAGCAGACCTACGAAAGCATGGATATCCTGAAGTCCCGCAAGACCCCTTTCTTAGTAGCCGCCAACAAGATAGACCGCGTACCAGGCTGGAAATCCATCCCAGACACCGCCTTTCTGAAGAGCTACCAGCAACAAGATCGTTACGTCAAAGAGGATTTGGACAACCGCATATACGAGATAATAGGCTCTTTTTCCCATCAGAGCTTCAGAACTGATCGCTTCGACCGAGTGAAAGACTTCACCAAAACCGTGGCCATAGTGCCGACAAGCGCCAAGACAGGGGAAGGAGTAACAGAGCTATTAATGGTTCTCGTAGGTTTGACACAGCAATATCTGAAAAAACGTCTGCAAACCAGCAAAGGACCAGCAAAAGGCACGATCCTTGAGGTAAAGGAAGAACCCGGCCTAGGATTGACAATCAACACAATCATCTACGACGGAATCCTGCAAAAGGACGACCGAATAGTTGTGGGAGGCAAAGAAAAAACAATAACGACACGTATAAGAGCCATATTGGTCCCCAAACCCCTGGACGAAATCAGAGATCCGAGAGACAAATTCTCCTCTGTTAACTCAGTCTCAGCCGCATCAGGAGTGAAGATTGCAGCTCCAGATCTAGAAGGCGCATTAGCAGGCGCACCTCTCTACGTCGTTCCAGAAAATGAAGACCCAGAGGAGTATGGTCGGCTTGTTTCAGAAGAGATAGACAGAATTCGAATAGAAACAGATGTTGACGGTGTAGTCTTGAAGGCTGACACTTTGGGTTCTCTGGAAGCCATTGCTGAGAGCCTGAGACGAAAAGACATACCGATTCGTCTGGCTGATGTTGGAGACGTCTCAAAAAGAGAAGTTATAGAAGCTGAGGTTGTGAAGGAAAACGAACCCTTCTACGGCGTAGTCTTAGCCTTCAACGTAAAGATCTTGCCAGACGCTGAAGAAGAAACCCAAGTTAAAGGTGTTCAAGTCT
>CAYGAG010000074.1:0-7564 GCA_964347765.1 uncultured Candidatus Bathyarchaeia archaeon | reverse complement strand
ACTGCGACGTCGTCTATGACGGAAAGATCGACATGAGAGATGTCGGCACAGTAGCCAGACACTTCGGCGAAACCGACCCATAATCCTCCTTTTTTTTAGTGTCGGAGATTCCCCTATTCGACTTGGCCTCATCAATTGGTTGCCATACACTTATTAGGTGACATTTACACGTTAGAGCAGAAAACATTGGGGAAATCTCCTTGGGCATGACTTCCAGTCTGATGAACGCACAGATATTATTCGGCGCTGTAGACGCTCTCAAACGGGTTGGCTTCGCAGAAAAGGTCATTTGACTGTCTAATCGATATGAACGGAGAAGAATAAGTGTCTTTTAGAAAACGCGTTGAGAAGAAACTTCATGGAAAGGAAAAGGCTTATGAAATCGAGCAGTTGATGAAGGAGAAGCGAAGCGAAGAATATGAAGTCTTGGAAGAAGTCTTTGACAAATCAACACTCATGGTGATATACGACCTGATGAATGAAGAGGTCATAGACGAGATCTATGGTGTCGTCAAGGCTGGAAAAGAATCACGCGTCTATTGGGGAAAAGATAAGAGCAAAGAAGAACTAGCCATAAAAATATACTTGACTATTTCAGCTGAATTTCGGAAAGGTATGCTGAAATACATTGAAGGAGACCCCCGATTCAAGGGCGTCAAACGTGGCACACGCTCCCTCGTGTACGCTTGGGCTCAGAAAGAGTTCAGGAACCTGCATCAGGCGACAGCGGCCAAAGTTAAGGTGCCGAACCCTATCGCTGTGAAGAAGAACGTGTTGGTGATGGAGTTCATTGGTGAAGATGGAGTGAGTGCTCCTTGTATGAAGGAGCAACCGCCAAAGAACCCCGAGCAGGCATATAACACACTCTTACGGTATCTAAAAAAGTTGTACGGCAAGGCTGGGCTGATCCACGGAGATCTGAGCGAATACAACGTCATGATATGGAAAGGACGTCCTGTCTTGTTTGATGTTTCTCAGGCTGTCCCTCCTTCACATCCTTTGGCAGACTCCCTTCTGCGCAGAGATCTGCAAAACCTGAACAGTTATTTCATTCGTCTAGGCGTCAAAGTCTTGCCAGTTGAAGAAAGCTACAGGAAGGTTACAGGATATGACGGAAGCTAGTACATTCCTCAAGATCCCCAAAGAGAGAGTAGGGTCCTTAATAGGACCCAAGGGAAGAGCAAAAAAGGCCATTGAGAAAGAGCTCTCTGTCAAGCTTGAGATAGAAAGTGATATGGGCAGAGTCACAATTACTTTGACCGAGGAGGCTGAAGACCCTTCGTTGCTCTTCAAGGCAAAAGAGGTTGTTACAGCCATCGGTAGAGGATTCTCCCCAGAACATGCCTTCAGTCTGATCTGGAACAAAGAGGCCAGTCTAGAGATGATAGATCTGCGAACAATCTTTGGGAGAGCTGAATCAGACATAAAGCGAGTGAAAGGCCGGATAATAGGAATGGGGGGCAAGACTCGAAAAATCATCGAGGAACTGACTGAAGCCCATGTGTGTATCTATGGGCATACTGTGGGCATTATTGGAGATATTGAGCAAGTTCAAGCAGCAAGGAGAGCTATTGATATGTTGATTAAAGGAAGCCAACACAGAACCGTCTATGAATTCTTGCATAGGAAGCGTAGAGAACTCAAGAAAAGAAAGCTGGAACTCTGGGAAAAGCCTGAGGACGGATAGACAAGAGGATTTCACACAGGGTTTCCGAATTCATATTACAGAAACGAAAACCTTTTTAGACGGAAACACATGTTTCGCGGCTTTAGTGCTCGAAATTGGATGAACAGATCGAAGATAGAAGGATAAGAGGGATAGCAAGACAGATCGGTTTCTTGAAGTCACAGATTCGAAAGGAAAACCGGAAGAATCTAATGCGATTCTTCATAGGTCTTGCGACTGGTCTATTGGCGAACGTCGTGATCGAGTTTCTCACTCTCTGATTTTGCCAGTTTCATGTCTTCTGTCCAGACGAAAGTTGCTAATTTTCTGTTAAATCTTGAAGTGCAGAGCGCTACGGATCAGCACTGAGAGGCGCGTTCCGAGAGCTTGCTCACGCGAGAATCGGAATTGTAGTGACCTCTGTCGAATCTGTGAGGTACTAATCAAGAGAAAACATGCTTGGCGGGCTCTTCGAACTCAAGATCCCAATCATCTTAATTTCAGCGGGGCCAGAGTCGTCATTGCCCGCCATACCAATCTTATGCTAGAGTGAAATAAAAGGGTTCAGGAATTCGCTCTGCCTTCCCATACCATGCTTTTTCTGAGGAGTGTGTAGTGCTTCGTTGCTAGTAGAGACTTCAAAGTGAACCTACGTGTTGAGATTCTGTTTGTGGAAGGAATGAAAAGGATTTTATAGAGAAGGTCTGACATTGGGCTAGCCGTGCATGTATTGGACACTATGTTGGATAACATTCAGTTGACTCCTCTAGCTGCTGAGAGTCTAGGCGTAAGATCGATGTGCACTTATGTCCAGACTCCGGACGTAGGAATACTTGTCGATGCCGGAGTTTCTCTTTGTCCGGATCGCTTTGGCTTGCCTCCTCATCCAGAAGAATTTAGAGCGATAGATATCTGTCGAAGAAAAATCGCAGAAGCAGCTGGAAAGGCCCGAGTCGTCACAGTGAGTCATTATCACTTTGATCATCATACACCCTCCTTTGAGGACTGGTTCTGCAATTGGACTAGCGGAAGTGAAACCGCAAAGCAAATCTATGAAGGAAAAATTGTCTTGGCAAAGAATCCTAGAACAAAGATAAACTACAGCCAAAGGAGGAGAGGATGGATGTTCCAGAAGACCGGTGGAAGATACGCTAAGAAAATCGAGATTGCTGATGGAAGAACTTTCATCTTCAGAAGATCGACCGAAGTCAGATTTTCAAGACCAGTCTTTCACGGCACAGAGGATTCAGGATTAGGATGGGTTTTGATGGTAACGATCGAGTGTCAAGGTGAGAAGATCATGTTTGCCTCCGATGTTCAAGGCCCCATGTGTTCACTTACGCGTGACCTCATCCTAGGAGAGAAGCCTCACGTGCTAATGATCGGAGGACCACCGTTATACTTGTCCGGATTCAAAGTCAAGGAAGAACAGATTCAGAAAGGGGTCAAAAATTTAGAGGAGCTAGTTGAAGCGGTGCCGGTCACGATACTGGAGCACCATATCTTGAGGAATAGGAATTGGCGGGAAAATGTGGAGAACGTCTTTAGAAGGGCTGAGAAATTCGGACACAGAGTCATCACGGCTGCTGAATCCATAGGAAAGAGAGATCGGCTTCTGGAAGCTTTTCGAAGACAGCTTTTTCATGAAAAACCGGCACCACAGAGCTTCACAAGATGGACGCAGAAGCCACGGGAAGGAAGAAGACGCAGTAGACCCCCGATATTCTTTGACGATTCTTGATCGCAATCCAGATTTTAGATCTATGATGTTTTGGGTCTCAATATTCTAGGATTCTTCCAGCAAACCCTCAAAGCAGTGCGAAATGCTCGCGCAACATTTAGAATTCTTTTCTCTTAGAGTCACATTTGGAGAGATGACCCGTCTTGGAGTATTCTTCTCTGGCTTTCCTTTATTTCTTCAATCATGTCGTCGATCATTGCAGCCTTCGTGAATTTCCTACCGATGGAGTTGTGGCTGCCATTTGTGATTTTTGCAATGATCTTTGTTACTGCATGACCATATGTTTCACGACCTTGTAAGTGAGGGTTTGTGTTAATCACAATTGTATGTATCCCGTTCTTCTTGATCATCTTGGAAACCGAAAGCACATCATCTACAGCTATGTCTTCGTACTCTCTAACGATTATGCGTACCCTTTCAATTTGTCGAATCTCGCCTGTCTCAATGTTTCTTTTCAGAGGGACGTTTGCACTTCCATCAGTCACTATCACCATGACTGGTACAGTAGAAGGGTCTCGCCTCTTTGCCTCTTCCAGAACCTGCATTGCTTTCATCATTCCTGCAGCAAGAGGTGTGAACCCGCTTATCCGTAGTTTCAATAGTTTGTTGGCTACCACTCTCAGATTGGTGACGGGGTGCTGAATGACGAGTGCATTCACGCCTTTTAGGGCAACTATTCCTACACGATCTCGGTATCTGTAGGCGTCTCCGTGAAGTTTCAGAAGAGCTTCTTTTATGGCATCTATATTCAGGAGCATGGAACCGCTTAAATCAACAACAAAGATCATTGTCATTGGAGCCTTGTAAAGCCTCAATTTTTCGCGTATATCTCCAAAACAGATCTTCACCGCCGTGTCAGGTGACCTTCTGCGATTGTTCTGTTTCCTCGCTGCTGCACGTATAGTTGCCGGTAAATGGATGTCTGCAGGTTTTCCCTTCGGCAGCCTCCATCGATAGGGTTTGCCCCTGTAAAGTGTGGTTACTGTCTGAGCACGTTTACCCGCATAAGCTGTTCTTTTGTACCCCTTCGCTTTGCTCATCTTGAGAAAGAATTGCGATGGCGAAGTGAGCCTGCTCACCAGATTGGAGATGAATGGATAGCCTTCAGAAACATCATCAAGGCCTGCAGCTTCGCTGACTGAAGGGATAGCCTTCTTCTCTTTATCCTTTTTGACGTTGAATGTTTCCTTGTAGACCTTTCCTTTCAGCTTGTTGGAGCCTATCTGGACTCCATTTATGGCAGGAGCGTGTTTGGGTTCCTTCTTGAGTCTCTTCCCTATTGCAAAGACAAGGCCGCCGAATATTCGGTTGATATGGGAGAAGAGCTCAAACTGTTTCTTTCGGATCTTGTTTAGTAGGTTGTCTTTAGCCGCAATTTCTTCTTCTTTTTTGGTGGCATCCTTCTTAACCCAGAATATTCCTCTTCCTTTCAGGTGCTTTTCATCTTTTTTCTCAGTCTTTTCTCCTGTTTTTATGAAGCGAGCCATCTTCTTAATCTTGCCGACAAGGATTTCCTTTACCTCTTTCGGTGTTGCCGGTTCAAGGAAACCACCCTCGCGAGTTCTGTGGTTCAAAGCCAGTTCTGCCGCGACCAGAACGTCGTGAAGGGTCACTTTCTTCCTGGTTTCAAGTGCCGCCAGTGCCATGGCTGCCTTTGCAATGACTATGTCAGGGCGTAGTCCGTCAACCTTCAATTCCAAACATGCTTCACATATGCTTGCAAGCAGCCCTTTCGGAATGATTACGTCCTTCAATGCTTCCTTTGCCTGGGCAATTCTTCTTCGCAGCTCTTCTTGCAGAGTTTCATATTCTTTAGAGAACGCTTCAGGATCGTTTTCGAATTCCATGTTTCTCTTAACTATCTCCATTCTAGCCTTCACGGATGCTATCTTTTCGACTGTGCTTGATAGTGGGAAGCGGTCTAGGAGTTGTGGTCTCAACTCTCCTTCTTCCGGATTCATGGTGCCGACGAATATGAAGCGTGATGGATGATTGACTGATATTCCCTCTCTCTCTACAGTGTTCCACCCTGTGGCTGCTGCGTCTAGCAGGTCATCTGCTATGTGGTCAGGTAACAGGTTCACCTCGTCCACATACAGCACATTCTGATTTGCCTGAGCGAGAATTCCAGGTTCCAGTGCTTCTATACCATGTTTGATGGCCTTTTCCACATCCAGACTGCCCACAACTCTGTCTTCTGTTGCGCCTAGGGGCAGGTCGACGACAGACATCTCTCTCTCCTCAATTGGAATCTTTTCCTTTTCCAAGTATTTTCTGCTACACTTAGAACACATGTTGGATGGGTCTTTCGGGTTACAGTTGAATGGACAATCTTTGATTACTTCTATTCTCGGGAGAATGTCAGCCAGAGCGCGGATGATCGTGCTCTTCCCAGATCCCTTAGGTCCCTTTATGAGAAGACCACCAATCTTCGGATTTACTGCATTTATCAGAATAGCAAGTTTAAGCTTATCCAAGCCTACAATTGCTGAAAAGGGAAAAACGAGCCTCTTTCCCTGCATTTGATGGCGGCCTCATCTTACACAATAAAAGCCAAGTTTGGCGTAGTTAAGTCTTAGCACTCAAAATTAAGTCACGAACTTGGTTCTCCACATTTCGCGACTTTCACCTTTGTGATTCGACAGTTCGATCTCTTCTCAAGTTCCTCAGACAAAAAATCTCAAGAACCGCGTTAGCAGGTCGGCTTCTACCAGAGAAAACGCCGACTTCTTTTTCGTTCATTTTCGCCGCACTAGGTTGCATTTGCATTTCGGACATTTCCAATGGTTGTCAACAGCACAGGCCATACATGTTCTGAGGTTGCAGCCTAAGCATTCGCTGAATCTGACTACTTCATTACCACATAGAAGGCACTTCCGCAAGATAGGGTGTACTATTGAAGAAGCAAGAGCCAACATAGCAGATATGAGAGCCATCCAGAAGCCAAAGGTTGGATAGGTCGAGTAATTGAAATATGGCATCCCCATAAATGTGAATGAGCTGCTGGAGAGAAAGCCGACTTGCGGAAGATCTGGAGACGGCGGAACCTGTGAAAGTTCGATACTCAGACCCGCTCCGAATATCACGACAGAAAGCAGAGCAAGCACAGCAGCAATTATGATAACTGTCTTCCCGCTTTTCTTGGATATCATGCTGCCAATCAGGATTAGTGAACCTGCTGAAAGAATGATGGCGAAGGCTATCCAGCAGTACAAAAGATTCATCGTAGTCTGTTCTACGCTCTCTAATAGTGAGACAAATTCCACTCTGTAGAGATATATGAAGAGATCTCCCCTGAATCCTGAATCCAACCATCTGTGAGCAACTGTCATTGTCCACCAGGGCACCAGCGAACTGATGAATGTAGTAATTGCCGCCACAATGCCTATCCAGTTCACATGCAAGATCTTACTTCCCTTAGAGCTGGCCGTGGTGACAAACATCTCATATGTCTAATTCTCAACAGCTTTGGAACTGATAAATTTATGTATGGTTGGCTGAATAGACTTAAATATTACGTATGTCATATTGCCTTTAGAGACCTATGCGGCATTTTCGACAGATCAAGACGCTGACGTTTCTCTTGGTTTTGACTCTAGCAATCGCTGTTTCATCGTCATCAGTGATCACAAACGATGATCATAAGGACAACCTTGTTGTGAAAGGGTTGGTTTCCAACCCTCTAAATCTTACTTATGGTGAGATCGCATCTTTTCCACTCTTTTGGGAGATTGCAGAGTTGAGATGTGTATATGCTTCTAGTGGGAGATCATATAATTGGACAGGTATTCCGCTATTTTATCTCTTGAATTTGGCCGAAGTGCAGCCGGGAGCAACGGAGGTTGTTTTTCGTGCTGAAGATGATTTCTCAAGCAGTCTCACTTTGGACGAGGCGATGTATCCGACTACTCTGCTGGCTCTAAAGGTTAATGGAACTGCTCTTCCCTATGAAGATGGGTACTGGGATGGTGGGTTGGCAGGAGGCTATCCTTTCAAAATTGTTGCCCCATGTAAATGGGGATATAAATGGGTGGGTTGGCTAGACGAAATAGAAGTGGTGGACTATGATTACAAAGGATTCTATGAGAGTAGAGGATTCTCAGATGAAGCTGACATTCCAGACTGCACCAAAGTATCAAATGCCAAGGCTGCCTACA